>CALUTG010000018.1 GCA_944323615.1 Candidatus Gastranaerophilales bacterium | reverse complement strand
AATACAAATACAATAACCGACTAAGTATTTAACTTCTTTCTTACATATAAGCACCCATCCCAACCTTCCCTCAACAGTGAAGGAGTTTGTACATTTCCCTTTCTTTATTTGCGAAGCAAAGAAAAAGAAATGTAGGAGCTAAAATTATTTGGAAAAATTGCTTAATTTGTAAATAAATATAAACGCTCTTTTATGACGTTATAAAAGGCACTCTTAAAAAAGCGCATGCTTGAGGGAAAGTAAATAAAATCACGCTTTGAGCAAATAGCTTTCCAATTCAGCTTTAATCTCTTCAATAACGCCGCTCCAGTCTCCGTTGGTTTTCTGGCGATATAGTTTAAGGCTGTCATACCAGTCGCATTTACTAAGGTCATCATGCCATCTCCAGTTGACTTCCCACGGGAGCATCACAAGACAAGGAATTCCCATAGCTCCGGCAAGATGGGCAAGAGATGTATCGTTACATATAACTAAATCCAGATTACTCAAGGCTGCTGCCGTTTGTCCAAAGTCAATAAGGCTTGAGCCGATATCAGTTACATTATTATATTTATCAGTAAGTTTTTTAGTCTCTTCCGAACCCTCAAACGTCTGGAATGAATAAAAATGAGTATCTTTTAGCTCAATTAGAGGTGAAAACGCTTCTGCAGGAAGGACTCTGTCTTTGTCATAATAAGTATTTCCCTGCCATTTTATTCCGATTTTGAATTTATCATTATCAAAATGCTTGTGTCTGTATTCTTTTGCAAGTTTATGATCAGGCGCCAGATATCCTTCAGAGTATGCAAAAACCTTTTCCCCCTTTAAACCCAGAAGATATGGCAGAGATAAGAGCGGAGCGTGCACATCAAAATCCATATGGGATTCCGGTATAAATCCTTCTATAAGCTCGTCTATACCCAGTCCGTTCGCTTCAAATAACGGAATTAAGGGTTTCTGGGTATAGAATATGAGTTTTTTACACTTCTGTTTTAATAACGGAAGATATCTTGAAAACATTATTACATCTCCAAAGCCGGCTTCGTAATAGACAAAAATCGACTTGTTTTTTATATTTTCGCCTTTCCAGAGTCTGTCTTTAGAAGCAAGATTAGGATAGGTTTTATTTTGAAGTGCAATTGCGGTTTTTCTGCAAAGTCTGTTTTCAAAATATTTTAACCCGGTTTTGTAATCCTTTGTTCTCATAAGAGCAATTGCTAAAAAGTATTCGGTATCTTCATCCTTAGGCTTGAGTTTTTTACAAATTTTAAGAGCGGAAACCGCATTTTTGCATTCTCCTTCAACGCTATACAAGTGTGCGAGATTAAACCAGGCTTGGTAAGATGAAGGATCTATTTTTAAAGCTTTGTCATAGTATTCAATTGCTTTTCTGTTCTGTTTGAGATTCTTGAATGCTAATGCCAGATTAAAGAATAGAGAGAAACTTTTCGGATATTTTTTGAGGACAATATGCTCACAGTCAGCTATTTCCTGATACATTCCTCCTCTTATACAGGTTTGAAAATATGTTTCATAGAAATATTCGCACGGATGAACTTCCAAGGCTTTAGATACCCATTCGAGAGCATGCGGAACATCGTTTTGCTGCAGTTTCAGAACACCCATAAGATTAAAAACTTCCGCATTCTCGCTTCCGAGCTTTAAAGCTTCCATATATGCGTTTTCGGCTTCATCCAGTTTGCCGTCCTGCTGAAGCGAAAAACCTATATTAATTATGTCATTTACTGTAGGCATGCTATTTCTCCCCTCATCATAATTATACTGAAGATTTTATAAAAATCATGGTATATTTATACTAAATTTTGGTTCTTTAATATATCATTTTACATAAAATGGAGAATAATTTATCGGGGCTAATGCCGCCCCGTACCCCGCACCAAAGTTCTTTCTTTTTGTTGCGATATAAAAAGAAAGAACTTTGGATAAGAAAGAAAAACAACGCACTGCTGCATTTTTCTACCGAAAAATGCCTGTAACACCCTCTCCTAAGAGGAGAGGGTTGGGGTGAGGTGTCAGTTGCGAGTGTGTGTCCGGAGGACACAATAGCGAGCGTAAGAGATTGTGCGAAGCACAACTCCTACGATGCCCGAAGGGCATTGAAAACATTGCGGGTTTCTTTTTTCTTTTCGTACTTTTCTTTTTTCTTTTCTTCGCAAAAAAGAAAAAAGAAAAGTACAATCAAAATTAAACAAAAATATATTTAAATATTTACTCTATCACGCTCAAATCGGGTTTAAATACCGCTTCTGCCCTCTCCTGCGGGGAGGGCAGTTAAACACATCATTTTATGTAAAATGGTGTGTTAATCAACTTGTGCTGATTCATACGAAAGTGAAGCGTGGTAAGAACTTCTGACAAGCGGACCGATCTGATAATTAGCTATTCCGACCCTTCGGGCAAGCTTTTTTAATTCTTCAAACTCTTCTAATGTATAATACTTCACAACTTCAAGATGCTGCTTCGAAGGCTGAATATACTGACCTATTGTTACAATATCGACTCCAGCTTCTTTTAAATCTGCCAAAGTCTTTTCAATATCGTTTACCCCCTCGTTTACCCCTTTATTTACCCCTTCTCCGAGTCCAACCATAAAACCGGATTTGGTAACAATATCGGAATTATCTTTAACATACTTCAAAACCTCCAGAGAGGTATCATAATCCCCCTGAGGCCGTGCCGTTTTAAATATTGAACGAACGGTCTCAATATTGTGGTTAAATACGTCCGGATGTGCTTCAATAATCGTATTAAGAGCATCCTTATTCCCTTTAAAATCGGGAGTAAGAATCTCTATTTTAGCATCCGAGATTTTGCGTATTTCTTCAATACACTTTTTGAAATGTTCTGCGCCTCCGTCTGGTAAATCATCACGGGTAACGGATGTTATAACCGCAAATTTTAATCCGAGTTCCTTAACGGCTTCTGCAACATGTTTCGGCTCTTCCGGATCAAGCGGCAGCGGTTTTGCCGGAGAGATGTTGCAATAACGGCAATTTCTTGTACAAACATTCCCCATAATCAGAAAAGTTGCGGTATTACAGGCATAACACTCGCTCTTATTCGGGCATCTCGCGCCTTCGCAAACCGTGTTGAGGTGCTTGTCTTTGAGAATATGCCTTACGGTTTTTGTCTTTTCGGTATCAATTATAGGCCGTTTTAAATATTCCGGAAGTCTGGGCATTTTAATTTTAAACCTCCTCTTCTGCTGCCAGAGGCATATAAACTTTTACGCAAAAACCGCATTCTTCGTTTGAATAAAGCCTGATTTCTCCGTCCATTGCTTCAACAAGCCCTTTTACGATAAATAACCCCAGTCCTGTTCCTCTTGTTGTTCTGGTGGTTTTGTCGTCAATTCTTGTAAATTTATCGAACAGAGTTTTTAATTTTTCTCTCGGAATAATGTCATAATCATTTTTAACACTTATTACCGCTCTGTTATTTTTAATCTCTGCATCCAGAGTTATAGGTGAATTTTCTTTAGCATATTTTATTGCATTTTCTATTAAATTTACAAAAACTTGCTCAATTCTGTCGTTGTCTGCAAGTATTTTAATATCGTAATCTTCAATATTGTTAATGATTTCCTTATTCTGATTGTTTTTAACAAGCATAATCGAATTTTCAATTACAGAATTAAGCGGTACAGGTTTAATATTAAAATTAAGTCTTGCTCCCTCAATATCAGGAATAACAAGCAAATCTTCAATCATTCTTTTTAATCTTTCGGATTGTTGTTTAATAATTTTTAAAGATTTTTGTTTTGTTTCTTCATCAATTTCAATATCCTGTCTTAGAAGCCTTGAGGTATATCCCTGAATACTTGTAAGCGGGGTTCTTAATTCATGACTTACCGTATCAATCATGTTTGAGCGGAATTCGTTTAACTGTTTAAGTTCCTTGTTTTTCTTTTTTAATTGAATGTAGGACTTATGAATCTGTTTAACCATTCTGTTAAATTCATTTCCTAAAAAGATAATTTCAAAGGGAGTAAATATATTTGTTAAAAGTCTTATTCTGCGCTCATAGTTTCCTTTAGAAATAGCAATAATAGCTTTAAATAATTGTCTTATATTGATATAAAGATATGAAGTATAGAGCCCGACTACAAAAAATACTACCAGAACGGTTATAATAATGGAAAGTATAATTTTATCTCTATTGTAGTCTATAGTATGTTTTGTAACATCTTCTGTTGTGTTAACAATAATTGTTACATCAGGATCTGTTTTTTTTAGGTAAACAAGAGGCTGGTTTTTAATGTCGCCATATATTACGGGTTTATCTTCTTCCAGCTTTTCAGGGAGTTGATTTAGACTTTCTTTAAAAATATCTTCGGTATAATTTATTGAAGTTAAAAGTCTTTTATCTTCACCCTGAAGTACATAAACCTGTCTTTTGTCCTGGCTTACGGTTTTAAATATTTTTTCTTTTAAGTCTTTAATGTCTAAAACGGCAACAAGAGAATCTCCATCATCAAGTTTTTTATCAAAAACAACAAAATTATCCTTTAAGTCATACGCTGTATTGTACATATCAACTTCTGACGGCGAAACAATTTTTAAGATTTTATAAAATGAAAGGTTTTGTTTTGCATGATTTAAATATTCTTCGTCCATCTGCGGTGAATTGTAATAATCAAGAGTTGTTGCAATTTGGTCAAGCTGGTTATTTACAGCATTCGTAAAAATATCAACCTCTTCCGATACAATATTGGCAATCATAACAGCGGCAGACCTAAGCTGTGCTCTGTTTGACTGCTGGTTAACGTTATTAATGATAATTCCTGAAATTGTCATAGGAATAATTACCGCAAAAAATATTACGATAATAATCTGTTCTGCAATTTTTAGGTGTCTTTTGCTGAAAAAATTTGCCATTCTATTCCCCGAAAGGAGTTAATTTGTATCCGACATTTGTTACCGTATGAAGGTATTTAGGATTCTTAGGATCAGGTTCAATTTTATTTCTGAGCCCGCCTACGTGAACTCTGAGCATTCTTACGTCTTCATCACTGTCATATCCCCAGACCTCTTCCAAAAGAGTTGCCAGAGTCACTGCCTTATTAAAATGTTGGGTAAGACAATATAAAATCTCAAACTCTGTTGGAGTGAGTTTTACCCTCTTATTCAGAATAATAGCTTCCAGTGAATCAGGCAGAATTTCAATATCTCCTACATCCAGGATTTCTGTGGAGCCTAAATTTTCGACTTGAGGCTGATTTCTGCGCAAAAGAACCCGGATTCTTAGTAAAACTTCCTGAATGTCAAACGGTTTTACCAGATAATCATCCGCTCCGCTGTCAAAACCGTCCGTTTTATCAACTATTGTTCCTTTGGCGGTCAGCATAAGAATCGGAACGTTAATTTTTGCCTGACGGATGTTTTTGCACACATCAAAACCGTTCATCTTAGGCATCATAACATCAAGTAAAATAAGGTCGTATTTGTTATTAAGTGCTTTGTTTAATCCTTCCATTCCATCAGAGGCGGTATCAACAAAATAACCGCTTGAGGCGATATCAAACTCTAATAAATCACGGATTTCCGTGTCATCATCTACAATAAGAATTCTTTTCATTTTCGCTCATTTATACCCCTTTTTGAGTTGGTCCGATATGCCAGACTTATACTTTATTTTAGTGAAAATTTAAGAGTTTTACAAGTCTAAAATTTCCCGTTCCAAAATTTTCTTAATCCTGCATTCAGTGACTCTTCCCGCTTAAACAGGTTAAATACTCTGCGAGGCTCATAAGGGCTTTTATGTATAAAATTGTTCTGCGGAACCAAATTATTTTTATCAAGAGATTCTATAAGTCTTTTGGAAAAATCGCATCCTACGGCTTCCATCGGATTTTGAGCTGCATAATCACAAATTTGTCTCAGCATATTATCATACTGTAAATGAAAATTTTTGAGATATGAGGATGAAAATGCTTTTTGAATGTTTTTTGAAAGTTTTTTTTCGCCAAGTTTTTGAAGCATGTTATTCAGATGAATACAGTGGGTGAACTCATGAAGAAAAGTTTCCAGAAAAAAGTTTGTGGCTGAAATGCCATTTTTGTATGATATATCAGAAATAGAATCCAGACTGTCCCAAATTGTATTTTCATTTCCGGTTTGAAATTCATTAAAGATGTTGAAAAAAATAACTCTCTCCGGAACAACAGCATTACCGATATTTCCCATATATAGTTTTGAAGGAGCTGTGTTACAAAAGCCCGGAGAATTTTTATCTGAAATCCTTAAATTGTTAAAATCTTCCACATAGATGCCTTTTGGCAGAGCAAGATTTAGGTTAAATTTTTTATTTAATGCCTGAATAATTTCCAGACTCTTAAGCGAGCACCATGCGATTACTTTGTTGTTTTTAAAGTCAGTATTAATACCGGTTTTGGCAAACTCGTGTGAAATTTTTGAAATATCACAGTGAGAGATCTCGTTTTTCATCTTAGATGTGAGACCTGAGCGGAAATTTATATTACTTTGATTTGACTGAATTTTCATAGAGTTATTTATTGAAAACACGAAAATAAAAATTTTGCTTGATGTTTGTAAAAATTTTGAGAAGTTTGTTAATAAATTTAGCAAGAAATATTTTTACGAGTTTTAATATAACCAGAATGTAAGGACAAATAAATGCAAATACAATCAATAAATCAAAATTATACAAATATTAAAGTAAGTAATCAGGTTTTTAAAGAAGCTCCCTCTATACTTTCAGAAAATTCTGATTACGCTATTTCGAAAAACTACTCGGAAATTTCAAAAAGTTATGCAATCACCTCCCCTAATTTTTACACAGCAAATATAAAAAGTACAAAAGTGAAACTTTCTTTGACAGATGAAAAGATTAATCCTCACTTTAGCGTTAAACTTTCTAGTAATAAACCTATCGCACATAAACCCGGTTTATATTCTATCTATAAAATGGCTCTTAATGATCAGATGCATGCAGAAATGAATAATAGTGACTCTTTGTCAACAAAAGGCTCTTTTATCAAACCGGATTCAAGGAAAATCAATATTGATTGTACTCAAGATGATTTAGTAAAAACTTTAAAAATGATAAATAACAAATTTGTCAATTTAAACATAGATAAAAAGTATTTTGATGAAGCCAAACAAATTGCCCCAGCGGCATATCTCCTGTATTTAAAAACAAATTATGAACCGGAAGATTATCAGGATGTACCTGTCGGAATGTCCGCGGAAGATTATGAAAAATTGATTAGTAATCTGACCTATGATGATATGGTTCATTACAATGAAGAACTTTTGAATAATTCCAATATCAATATTGAATTAAAAGTTAACAAAGAATTCTATAACCAAAATGAAAATGAAATTCTGAAACATTTAAATAATATAAAAGGGCTAAAAAATAAAGATTAATTTAAGCTTAATAAGACAATCTCGACATGTAATTAGTAACCTCCAGTCCGGCTGACGCAGTTGTTACAACAAAAACGAAAGCTGAAATGCAGGCATTTATTGATTTGGAGGAAGTTCAGCAGGAATACTACACTCTTTATAAAGAATATTACGGACTTTTCGGACTCAATAATAAAATTTACCAAAAGAGTTATGAATAAATTGGAAGAAGCACGGGCGCTTCGTTTGAAGGCAGGTGTAAAATAGCTTGATGATTATGCTGCAAGCGGTGCAAATATACAAAAAATGTGTAATAACATACAAAGAAACGGCTCAATAGATATTGCACGAAAAACACTATTTACCCTGCTGCCTTTCTGTTAAGTTATGTAACTTCCAAAATCCCCAATTTTACTCACTTAGTATAAGATTTCTCCAACTAAAGTATAAAATTTGAAAAAATCATTAAAGTTTTGAAAAATTTTGCCGTTATATAGAATACAAGAAGTTCTATGTAGGAAGGAAACGGTATGACAGATAAAGAAGAAATGGGAGCATCACTCTTTTCAAGAACACTGGATATTATGGAGAATGATCCGCTTGAAGAATTTTTCGCTCTCAATATGGGTGATTTTGTATCCGAATACCTGATTTCAGAAGAGTTAGCAAACAAAATCGGCAAGGATGTCAAAGATAAAACTACAAGATTAAAATCCCAGCTCAAAGAGTTAGTTTCTATATATTCTCTGGACAATACTCTTTGCGTTCTCGGATTTGATTCTCAGGATGAGTATGTGGTATACAATTCTATTGCTAAAACTCTTACCCAGATTCTTGATGTTGATGCATGCCATATCTATCTTACAAATGAATTTACAAGAGGATTAAATTTTGATGACAAGTTTTTGGGACTTGTCGGCTCATCAATAGATTTTGATGAAGATATTTATGCTAAGAAATTAGGCTATTCTAAGGACGATAAATCTATTGTTGTAAAAGCTTTTAACACTCTGGAAAAAGTTCAGATTAAAAATGTAAGTGCTATTGATAATTTTATACCGAAATATGAACTCAGAGAATTTGACGTAAAATCTCTTGCTGTAGTTCCGATGCATAACAATGCCTATGTTGTGGGTGTTATTGTAATTGAAAACTATAAAGAAAAGACCATAAAAAGAGCATATATGAACCTTTTAGAAACAATAGCAAGACTTTTCGGTACATCTATGCATCTTCAAAAAACCATTGAAACGGCTGAAGAATTAATTAATGACCCGGGAGTTTTGCCGGAAGAACTTCAGCATATGAGGGCGGAACTTACTGCTCTTATTGGTGATTTAGGTACACAGCAGCAGGCATTTGTTGAGAAACTTGCTAAAGCTGTTGATGAAAAAGGTCAGTATAAAGTTGCTCATTCTCAAAACACAGCCGAGCTTTCAAGAAAACTTTGCAAGCAGCTCGGTCTTAATGAAAAAACAACTGATCTTGTTTATTACGCAGGTCTTTTACAGAATATAGGCAAGATTACTCTTCCGGAATCTTTGTTTACAAACAAAGGTAAATTATCCAAAGAAGAATGGGAAAAACTCCAGAACCATCCGAATGTCGGAGTTAATCTTCTTATGAATATTAATTTCCTATCAGAAGTTATTCCGTATATCCACTATCATAAAGAGCGCTGGGATGGAAGAGGCGAACCTGAAGGCTTAAGCGGAAATTCAATTCCGTTCGGTTCAAGAATCATTGCTGTTGCTGATGCTTATACTGCAATGACTTCCGACAGATCATACAGAGATGCAATGTCTAAAGAAGAAGCTCTTAAGATTATGAAAGAAGAAGCCGGAGTTAAGTGGGATCCGGATGTCGTTAATGCTTTGTTTGAAGTGTTGAAATAGTTAGTTTTATATACTATGGCGGCGGGCAAATCGAAGATTTGCCCGCCGTTTCTAATTTCGGTTATATGTTTAATCTATTATACTGCTCTTTCCAATGCGTTGTATACTTCTTGTGAAATTACACCTTTTTTTACGTCTTCTTTCATTATTTCGAGAGCTTCTTCTCTTGAAAAAGGTTCTTTGTAGCTTCTTTTTTCTCTTAAAGCGGAATATTTATCTGCTGCATTAAGTATTTGGGTATCAATTCCGTAAACAAAACCGTCGTTGATAACAGGATATCCTGTTCCGGTTGGTGTTTGGTGGTGGTATTTAACGAGACCTAAAGCATTTTCGCTCAGGTTTTTATTTTTCAAAAGTTCATAACCGAGTTCTGAATGAAGCTGCATGATTTCACGTTCTTCATCGGTTAATTGACCGGCTTTATTTAAAATTGAATTTGGTATCAAAACTTTGCCGTAATCATGGAATAAGGCTGCCTGTTGAATATCTGAAAGATTGGCTTCTTTTTTTAATTCCTGCGGAAGTGAGGAGTAGATTTTTGCTGCAGTAATACGTGTATCCTGCAAATGTCTCTGTCTGAGTTTATTAAGTTCTTCTATATTTACTTTTGCTTGAATGTTATATTGTTCAAGAATTTCTTTTATTCTCGGATTAGATTTAATTTCGGCTTCAATTTGCTCCTTGCTGCCAAAATTATCGTACAGCGGATTGCTTGTAAATGTATCTTTTGAAGGGGTGCCGTACGGTGCATAAGTACCTGCGGCGCTTCTAAACTGAACCTTCGGAAGATTTATATTAAATTGTGGGATACCGTAATTAAAATCCATTCAACCACTACACTTTAAATAAACTACACTATAGTTCTATAAAGTATTTTTTTAATGAAGAATTGATTAAAAAGAAGAATATGTTAACAAAAATTTACGTTTGGGTTAGAATCGTGAATCGTGAGCCATAAAATACTCTGTCATCCTGAACTTGATTCAGGATCTTACCTGTGATTAAAGCTAACCCCTCACCCCAGCCCTCTCCCTCAGGAGAGGGAGCTTGTCAGGCATTTTTCGGTAGAAAAATGCAGCAATAGCGTGCTTTCTTTTTCTTTAGGTACTTTTCTTTTTCTTTGCCTCGCAAATAAAGAAAAAGAAAAGTACAAGCAATCACAATTCATCGGCTCACGGGCAAACCGGATTCCGCACGGGGGTAAATGAAGGGGCGGAATAATATTTTCTCCCTCCGAAACTTAATCAAATTAACAAAAATTTACTTTATGTATAATTCCTCTCTGTTGGTTGTATAATCAATATAAAATGGAGATTATGATGCAAGAAGTTATAGAGAGAAAATCAATTAAGAATATAGATTTTAACTGCGATTTAGCGCAGGCATACGGAATTTACAAAAACAATAATGAATATGAGCTTTTGGACTATGTAAGCTCGGTTAATATTTCATGCGGGTTTCACGCGGGAGACCCTGTAGCTATTAAGGAAGCTCTTCTAAAAGCAAAAGAGAAAAACCTTGCAATAGGTGCTCATATAGGTTTTAACGATATTCAGGGATTTGGCTACAGACCGGTTGAATTAAAAGAGGATGAACTAGAGGCGCTTGTTGTTTATCAAGTTGGTGCAATAATGGCTTTTGCTAAAGCTTACGGATTAAGTATTGAGCATGTACGTCCGCATGGTGCTATGTACAAAATGGCAGGCGAAGACTTCACATTTTCTTGCGCGATTGCTAAAGCTGTAAAAAAATGTTCAAACTGGCTTATCTATTACGCTCCTGCCGGGGATATAACTTCTAAAGTCGCTGATTATACAGGTGTTCAGACTGCGGGCGAAATTATGCTGGAAAAAACTTATAATGCTGATCTTACGGTTGATTATTCAAAAGAAGACAATACAAATAATTACGATTTAATAAAAAGATTCCAGCATTTTCTTCATACTTCGCAATTAAGGAATAACTTAGGCGGTATGAGTTTTGCTGACGCATCAACAATCCATTTTTCAAATAAGTACAAAAATTCTTTGGAACTTATTCAACAGGCAAGAGAGTTAATAGTTCCTACTCCTGTAAATTACAATAATGCGAAAGTTTCCGGCTGGGTGGATTAAAGTATGGTATTTAAATTTAAGAATAATGTTAAGGTTACAAAAGATGTCGGCTGGTTAATACCGGGTTTGAATGTTAAAAGATGGCTTTTTTTAATTTTTATTGGTTCGGTGTTAATTGTACTTGGATTTTTAATTCTTGCTGATATACGTCCTGTATATCAAACTATGGAACTGATAAGAAAAGCTGCAATGATACTGCCTTCAAATGTTCTGGCAATTGCATTCGTTATTCTGGGGGCGGGAATATTTTTTAAAGGCTGGCAGAAAACGACTCTTTCTATTATGGATATGGATTCCAGAAAGGGAAATAACTCCCTTTTGGAAAGACTTTACCGTAGAAGCAAACTCAATAAAGGAGCAAAGATTGTTGCAATAGGCGGCGGTACCGGTCTTTCAATGCTTTTAAAGGGTATAAAAAAATATACAAATAATATTACTGCGGTTGTAACTGTTGGTGATGACGGCGGAAGCTCAGGCAGATTGAGAGAAGAAATGGGGGTATTACCTCCGGGTGATATCAGAAACTGTATTGCTGCACTTGCTGATGACGAAGATTTAATTACAAAACTTTTTCAATACAGATTTAAAACCGGAGAAGGTCTTGAAGGTCACAGCTTCGGGAACCTGTTTTTGACCGCACTTTGTGCGATTACCGGAAATATGGTAAGAGCGGTAAAAGAATCTTCAAATGTTCTAAATATAAGAGGGGTTGTGCTTCCTGCCACTCTTGATGATATGAAACTTGCAGCCCAGTTTGAAGACGGTCGGATTGTGCAGGGCGAATCAAATATTCCGGAAGTTCACGGCAAAATTAAGCGCCTGTTTACCGAACCTGCAGATTGCAAGGCTCTTCCTGAAGTTATCGCTGCAATTCATGATGCGGATTTAATAATTTTAGGCCCGGGAAGTTTGTATACAAGTGTTATCCCAAACCTTCTGGTCTCAGGTATAGCGGAAGCAATAGAAGAATCTCATGCACATAAAATATATGTCTGCAATATTATGACCCAGCCGGGTGAAACTGATAACTATTCTGTTGCAAGTCATGTGAACGCTCTTATCAGCCATGCAGGCGGAAGGAAAATTATCGATGCGGTGCTTGTAAATAATTCGCTTCCTGATAATATTTCAGAAGGTTACGCAAAGAGCGGTTCTATTCCGGTCAGATTGGATATGGAAAATATTGTTCCGACAGGAGTAAGCGTAGTATCACAAAAACTTATTCAGGAAAATAAAGAAGGGCTTGTAAGACACAGTTCGCACAGAGTTGCACGGGCAGTTTATTACTGGTATAAAAAATCGTTACGGAAATAAATTTATGGCAAAAAAGACAGCGGGTACATTCCAAAAACTGAAAGATAACGGTGAAAAAATCGCTATGCTTACGGCTTACGATTATTCAACCGCTCAGGTTCTGGAAAGCGCGGGTATTGACGGAATTCTTGTGGGAGATTCTCTAGCTCAGGTGGTTTTGGGTCATGAAAATACTTACAATGTTACCCTTGAAGAAATGCTTATCTTTGTAAAAGCAGTGGCAAGAGGAGCTAAAAATTCTTTTATTGTAGGTGATATGCCGTTTATGACGTACAATACCTCTGTTGAAAGAGGACTTGGAAACATTTCCCAAATGATAAAAGCGGGGGCTAATGCGGTTAAGCTGGAAGGCTGCAATGATTACATTTTAACTCTTGTAAAAAGATGTGTTGAATCAGGAATTCCGATTCTTGGCCATTTGGGATTTACTCCCCAGTTAATGAATACAATAGGCGGATATAAAATTCAGGGTAAAAGCTTTGATGCTGCGGAAAAAATTCTTGAAAGCGCTAAAAAACTTGAGGAAGCCGGTGCTTTTGCCGTAGTTCTTGAACTTATGCCCGCTGAGAGTGCTGAATATATTACTAAAAATCTGAATATTCCGACAATCGGGATAGGTGCGGGTGCCGGATGCAGCGGTCAGATTGTGGTAATTGATGATATTTTAGGTAAGTTTACGGATTTTACTCCTAAATTTGTTAAAAAGTATGCAAATCTTCATGAAACGATTTTAGAAAGTGTAAAAAAATATTCCGCCGAAGTTAAAGAAGGGATTTTCCCGTCAAAAGAACAGTCTTTTGAGATGAAAGAAGAAGAAAGAGAGAAACTCTATGCTGATAAATAGTATTGAAGAAGTTAGAAGAAATGTAAAAGAATGGAAAAAAGAAGGTTTGAAAATCGGGCTTGTTCCTACGATGGGAGCGCTGCACGCAGGGCATTTAAGTCTTATTAAAAAAGCAAAGAAAACCTGTGATAGAGTAGTTGTTTCCGTGTTTGTAAACCCTATTCAATTCGGTCCTTCCGAGGACTTTGATAAATATCCGAGAACCCTTGATGCGGATGAAAAATTATGTAATCAGGAAGGGGTAGATATTGTGTTTGCGCCGTCTCCGAAAGAAATGTACGGTGATGCCGGAAGATTATCTAATGATACTCTGACTTATGTCTGTCCTCCGTTTTTCTATGTAAATAAACTATGTGGCAAAACAAGAGTCGGTCATTTTGACGGAGTTTGCACGGTTGTTTTGAAGCTATTCAATATTGTTCAGCCGGATTGTGCTTTCTTCGGGCAGAAAGATGCTCAGCAGGTAATTATTGTTAAAAAGATGGTAAAGGATTTAAATGTCCCTGTAGAAATTACCCAGTGCCCGATTGTAAGAGAAGAATCAGGTTTGGCATTGAGTTCCAGAAATAAGTATCTGACAGAAGAAGGGAAAAAAGATGCTCTTGTGTTGAATAAAATTTTGAATAATATTAAATCTTGTTATCAAAAGGGAATAACTGATATTTCCGCACTCAAAGAAACTGCTTATTCATTTTTAACTGATAAACATGATTTAGAATATTTAGAGATTTTGGATAGAAATACACTTGAAGAAAAATCTCAAGCGGATAATAATTCAATAGCTCTTATAGCATGCAGGGTTGAGGGAGTAAGATTAATAGATAATATTTATCTTGGAGGAATATAAATGCACAAAGGAGTTTTAAATTTATTCGGTTTTCTTAAAAGCACGGCTCAATTTATAAAAATTGTTATAGTATTTTTTATTCTGCTCCATCTTTTATTTTGGATACAGAATCTTACCGGCAGTGAGATTGGATTTCTTAAACCATTTATTCCGATTTTGAGTTCATTTTTATATATTGGCGAGATGGGTTCAAAAGATTCAATAAATCTTCTGGGGGCTAAGTTTGAGTATAAATATTTAATAGCATTGTTTGAATATATAATTCTTTATCTTATTGACCATGCAGCATATAGAGGGTTTGAAGTTGCTGAAGGGGTTTATAACAGCGGATATAAAAAAGCCAAAGAAGTAGAAGAAAAAGCTTTTAATAAACAGCTTGCAAATAATCAATTAGCAGAACAAAAAATGCTTAGACGTTATAATATATACGTTTCTACTTCAATAAAACCTAAATTTTCTCACAGAGAACAAAAAGTTAATCTGGAAGAACAAAATATGATTATGAATAAGTTTTTGATAGAAAAAACGGGAATTTCGCCGACTCCTTACGAAGGCGGATTTTTATATTCATTCGGAAACTTTGCTGCTGTAGATAATAATTTGCAGTACTTTTTTAAACTGATTAAATCTAATGCCCCTCTGGATTATATTATATGCGTTCAAATTTTGGGAAAAGATATTGTAAAAGAAGAAAAGCAGTTAAAAGATCTTATTTCATTAAAATTTATAAATAAGATTAGTACCTGTTCAGATACTGTATACCGGTACAGATTTAACTCTTCGCACAGATATGAGACTTCTCAATTAGGGCTGTTTCAAAAAGACGGAGATACTTTTGAGGTGCATGAGTTCCGTGAAATGATATAAAAAGTATTATTCTCGCTATTTTTGATGTAAAATTAAAAACGACCGGAAGGAGTAATAAATATGAGATATGATGCGGGTGAAGTTATAACGGCAATGGTTACACCATTCGATGAAAAACGTGATGTTGACTATGATAAAGCGGAAATTCTTGCGTACCAGCTTGTTAATACCGGCTCTGATGCTATTGTGGTTGCCGGAACAACAGGAGAATCTCCGACTCTTACTTTTGATGAAGAGATAGAACTCTTGAGCAGTGTAAAACGGGCAGTCAGCGGGAAAGGCAAAGTGATTATGGGCGCCGGTTCTAACTGTACAAAAACTGCTGTTATGATGTCTAAAAGGGCGGAAAAAGAAGGCGCAGATGCTATTCTTTCAGTTGTGCCGTATTATAACAAACCTTCTCAGAGCGGTCTTATTGAGCACTTTTCGGAAATTGCAAGATCCGTAGATTTGCCAATTATATTGTACAACATTCCTTCCAGAACAGGTATTTCAATGAGTGTTGATACCGTTAAAACTCTTGCAAGAAATTTTCCTAATATTGTTGCTTTAAAACAAAGCTCGCCTGATATGGATATGTTAAGTGAACTCAGAAGCTCTGTTCCTGCAGATTTTACTATTTATTCCGGAGATGACAGTTTGACTCTTCCAATGCTTTCTCTTGGCGCGCATGGTGTAATTTCTGTTGCATCACACCTTTTCGGCAAAGAAATTAAGTCAATGATAAGAAACTTTAAAACCGGAGATACTATGACTGCAAGGAATATGCATATTAAACTTTATCCGATTTTCAAGAAGTTATTTATGGCGCCTAATCCTGTTCCTGTTAAGGCAGCGCTCGCATATAGGGAAATTATAGACGATTATGTCAGACGGCCTCTTGTCGAGTTGACCAAGGCTGAAAAGGCAGAATTAATCTTTACATTAGATTCTATCTAGTCAATGAGGTAAGATTATTCAAAAGCTTTTTTGATAAAATATTCATATATTAATAAGGGGTATATATAAAATGAAAAACAAACTTATACTGTTTTGGCTCATTGTAGTTATTGTAATAGCTTCAATAATCACAATAGTCGTAAAACCTACAAAGTTAGGGTTGGATTTGGTAGGCGGTTCAAGATTGGTTCTTGAAGCAAGCCCTGCAAACGGTATTGTTACGCCGGATATGATGTCCAGTTTACAATTTGCTATAGAAAACCGTGTTAACAAACTCGGTGTTTCTGAAACAGTTGTTCAAAGATCAGGAGAAAAAAGACTTGTTGTCGAAATTCCGGATGTTTCAGATTTGAATCAGGCAAAGGCTTATTTAGGAGAGACAGCTGAGCTTGATTTCAGACGTCCTGTTATGCAAAACGGAATTGAAAGCTGGGAATCTACAGGGTTAACCGGTAAAGATCTTTCTAAAGCTAACTTAAGTACTTCACAAAACGGACAGTGGGTTGTAGATTTGGAATTTAATGATAACGGAACTAAGAAGTTTGCATCTTTGACTAAAGAAATGGTAGGTCAGCAAATGGCAATCTTCTTTAACGGAGAACTCCAGTCTGCTCCTGTAATTAGAGAGCCTATTCCGGGCGGAAGAGCTCAGATTTCCGGCGGTGAGAGCGGTTTTGCGTATGAAGAAGCTAAGACTATGGTTGACCTGTTGAATGCCGGCGCACTTCCGGTTCCTGCAAAAATTGTTGAAGAAAACACGGTGGGTCCTACATTAGGTGCTGACAGTATTGCTAAATCTAAAATTGCAGGTGCAATAGGTTTAGGATTTGTTATGATATTTATGGCGCTTTATTACCGCGCTCCGGGTTTGATTGCGGATGTAGCGCTTATTATATATGGTTTAATGCTTTTTGCTTTGTTTAAAGCTATTCCTGTAACACTTACTCTTGCAGGTATTGCAGGTTTTATCCTGAGTATCGGTATGGCAGTTGATGCTAATATTTTGATATTTGAAAGAACAAAAGAAGAATTAAAAGCCGGAAGAACGCTGTTTACAGCTATTAATTCAGGTTTTGACAGAGCATTTACAAGTATTTTTGACTCAAATATGACAACAATTATTACCTGTATAATTCTTTATTGCTGCGGTACTAGTGTTGTCAGAGGTTTTGCACTGACTCTTGCGATAGGTGTTTTAGTTTCGATGTTCAGTGCAATTACAATAACCAGAAACTTTATGCACTTAATATTTGGTACAGGCAACCTTAAACATCCTGAATGGTTTGGTATCAGGAAAGATGAAATCGGAGAAGGATTCCAGGCCGTTGAAACCAAACGTGAAAAAGCTAAGTTTGGTATATTGGATTAGGTATCGGAGGAAAGTAGGTAAATATGAAAATAAAATTAGATATAGTAAAATACAGATTTTTGTTTCTGGCTATAACCGCAATTCTTTTACTTCCGGGTATTATAGCAATGATTTATTCATCAGTTGTTTATCCGACACATACACCTCTGAAAGTGGGTATTGACTATACAGGCGGTACTACTCTGCAATATGGGGTTAAGGAAGATATTACAAATGAAAGACTTTCTTCCGTTCGTGAAGATCTTGAAAAAGGCGGAATTGAAAACCCTTATCTTCAGGTTATAAATGTTAATTCTCAGGAAGGTTCGGATATAAAAGCCATTCTTTCAGTAAGAACCAAATTTATTGAAGAAGGTTCTAATGACGTTGAAAAAATTACAAATATTGTAGGTGAAGAATTCAAAGCCCCGAACCTTGTACAGGTATCATCGGTAGGGCCTACAATGGGAAGCGAGTTGTTTAAAAATTCATTAATTGCGCTTTCGCTTGCATTGCTGGGAATTATTGCTTATTTAACATTTAGATTCCAGTTTGACTATGCACTTGCTGCAATACTCGGGCTGGTTCATGATGCGGTCTTTGTACTGGGCGTATTCTCAATTCTCGGGCTTGTATATGATGTACAGATAGATGCTTTATTTGTAACAGCACTCTTGACCGTAATTGGTTTCTCTGTTCACGATACAATCGTTGTATTTGACCGCGTTAGAGAAAATCTGAAATATTATTCTAAGAAGATGACTTTCGGTGAAATTATGAATGCAAGTATCAATCAGACTCTTGCAAGAAGTATTAATACTTCTCTTACAACTCTGTTAACTCTTATTGCATTGTATTTCTTCGGCGGAGTTACAACTAAAGACTTCGTGCTTGCAATGATTATCGGTATTGCAATAGGTACTTATTCCAGTATTTTCTTCTGCTCTACCCTTGTTGAAATATGGGAAGATAAGAAGAAAAATCCTAAAACAGCCGCTGCTGTTTAAGGTTCAGTTATGACGAAAAAAGGGGCGGAGCCTTTAGGCTCCGCCCCTTTTTTATTATATTCTTATTTTCTTTCAATTCTTATTGCGCTGTCAGGGCAAGTCATCGCACAAGCACCGCAGGCAATACAAATTTCAGGGTCCGGTGCAACGGCAGGAGTCTGATATAGTCCTACTTCTTTTGACCATTGCAGGCATTTTTTGCCGGCTTTGTTCATAGGACACTTTGCTATACAGAGTCCGCAGCCTTTGCAGAGTTCTGTATAAACATAATAATCAGCTTTTCCTTTCCCTACGCCTTCTATTTTATAGCCTTTATATTGTTTAGTTGTCATAGTGCACCTGCTCTTTCTTTAACAAGATTCATACCCATTTCAAGAGCTTTGTAATTAAGTTCTCTTAGTTCAGGCTTGGCATCAAATTTTTTACCCAAAGCTTTTTCCATTGCGTTTTTAATATCTTCCAATTTAAGAACATGAGTTGCTTCCAGAAGAACCCCGAGGATTATTATATTAAACACTCTTGCGCTTAATTGTTCATTTGCAATCTTGTTAGCTTCAACTCCGATGATTTCTTTACATTCAACATCAGGTTTTTTGGTGCAGACAGATGTGTCATAAACCACGATTGAATTTTTATCTACATAAGTTTTGCATCTGTCAATTGCCCTGTCAGAGAGCATTATTACAATATCACCTTTGGAATACCTTGGTTCTCCGATAGTTTCATCCGCAATCTGGCAGAAAGCGATTGAAACCCCGCCTCTTTGTTCAACCCCGAAATTCGGAATATAGAGAACCTGTTTTCCTGCTTCGTAACCGGCTTCAACAAGGATTTTTGCAACCGACTGAACTCCTTGTCCGCCTTCACCTGCTAATGCAATTTTAGTTCTTGTCATATCTACACTCCTTCCGGTACCAGAAAATCTTTTACTTCAAAGAATTCTTCCATTTTCTGAAGCCTTTCAAAGGTTTCAAAGTTATTTGTTCTCCAGTTAAGAGGACAGAGTGAAAGTACTTCTACAAATGAAAAACCGCCGTTTTGTACGTTCTTTAAAGCTTTAACAAAAGTTGTCTGGAGTTTTCTTACGTTAGAAACGGTTGAGCGGGCAACGAAAGATTTGTTAGGGTCAGCAATTGCAGCAACCATTTCGGCTGCTTTTGCTGGTTTTCCCGTTACTTCGCAGTCTCTTCCGTAAGGTGTTGTTTCTGTTTTCTGCCCCGGCATTGTTGTCGGAGACATTTGACCGCCTGTCATACCGTAGTTAGTGTTGTTAACAACAATAATAAGCATTCTTTCTGCTCTAACTGTAGCATTAACAAGGTGCTGGGCACCGATAGCGAGTCCGCCGCCGTCGCCCATATAGGCTATACCGATTGCTTCCGGATTAGCTCTGGTAAATCCATAGATAACCGGAGTTGTTCTTCCGTGGTGAGTTTGGACTGTATCTAAGTCCATATAATTCCAGCTCAAAAGTGAGCATCCTATATCACATCCGAAAACTGTTTTTTGTTTTATTCCAAGCTCATCAACAGCGCCTGCCAAAGCTTTTAAGGTAATACCGTGACCGCATCCCGGGCAAAACTTACTTGCACCGACTTCGGCATTCTGGGCTTTTGGTAAGTTTGGAGGTAGTGTTAATATTTCTGCCATTAGTTATTCTCCTTCCTTATACCGCTGCTGCCATAGATTCAACTTTGTTTACAATATCGTCGCCTGTTACACCGACACCCATCTTGTAGAGTGTTGTATAAGGTGTGTTCAGTCCGTAAAGCTGCTCGAGCACCATTTGTGCGAGCTGTCCGTTAGCGGATTCTGTAAACAGAAGCTGTCTTGCTCGTTGAACAGCGGCTCTTAAAGGTTTCACTGCAAGCGGTCTTATGGTAATAGGTCTGAATAAACCTGCTTTAATACCCTTTTCTCTGAGTTCATCGACGGCTGTTCTTGCGGAACGTGCTACAATACCGTGTGCGATAATAAGTATTTCAGCATCTTCGGCTTTGTATTCTTCCCACTCCTGAACTTCTTCCGACATTTTTTCGTAGTCAGCTTTATATCCGTCAAGAACTTCCATAAGTTCTTCTTCCATATTGTAGGTATTGCGAAGGTGGACAGATTTTCTGTCAACACCGATTTCACCCGGTCCCAGCAGAGCTTTTTGAGTAGGAACCATTGTAATACCGCGACTTGCAGGATCATACAAAGTAACAGGTTCTCTCATTTTGCCTTGATAACCATCAGCAAGAACATAAGTCGGGAATCTGTATTTCCATGCTGTATTAAACGCTTTAATCATATAGTCATACAAATCCTGATGGCCTGCTGTTGAGTAAACTATTCGGAATCCTTCGCCGTTACCGCCGTAGCAGGTTAATCTTGTTTCCTGCTGGGCATAAATAACAGTAGCTGTGGACGGACCACCTCTTTGCATAACCGCACACACAAAAGGTATTCTCATCATTTCAGCCATTGATTGGGCATCTTGCATAATTACATTGCCCGGTCCGGCTGTAGCTGTGAAAGCTCTTTTCCCTGCAAGGATTCCGCCGATAGTTGAGAATCCTGCCGAAATTTCATCTTCTGTCTGCAGAAAACCGGCTTCGGTTTTAGGTAATAATTTGCACCAGGTATGCATGATTTCGTTTTGAGGCGTAATCGGATAACCGTACATAAATTCTGCTTCCGCAGAGTTGGCTGCATAAGCAAGAACTTCGTTTCCGGTTAAAAACATTCTGGTATCTTCTTTAATAAGTTTGTTTACCATCTTTTAACCTTCCCTTCAAAAATCTACGATAATATTATACACCAGATTAAAGGATTATGGAATATAGACAACCCTGTCTCCTTGTGAATATTAAGTTACAATTCTTCTTGATTGTCTTGACTAAAAAACATGTTTTGTTTAGCATGAACTCATCATAAGTAAAATTAGCTGAAAAGGAAATAGAAAAATGAGACGTACACTAGAAGGAACAAAGATTAAAAGACAGCACGTAAGCGGCTTTAGAGCAAGAATGGCTACTCCGGGCGGACGTGAAGTTTTAAACAGAAGACGTGCTAAAGGAAGACATCAAATAGCAATTTCAGGAAGCGCTCGCGCTTAATTTAAAGATTTATTAAACAAGATGGAGCTTTTTATCATAAAAGCTCCATCTTGTTTTAATATGTGTGTGACTATGGCTTTAGGCGGTGTGTTTTTTGGTAAAATGTAAATTTATGTTAATAAAAGGCAATTTCTCCGAGAATAAATACTTTATATATATAACAGGGATAATTAGGAGAAAATACTATGTGCTGTTTTTCAGTATTCACACCACCGCCAATATGTGCACCAAGACCATTTTTCGGGTGTGCTCCGATGCCGTTTATGGGGTGCGGTCCGCTATTTCCGTTTGGAGGCGGATGTTTTAATCCCGGTAATGCAATGATGTTTGGTTTGGGTGCCGGTCTCGGAGCAGGACTTGGATGTGCTGCGGGAAATCTTATCGGCGGATTAATTAACAGATGGTGCTAATTCGCTAAACAGACTTTTATCAAACTCATTGAAATTTTCGATAATACCATCTACTTCCGGCATCTTTTTATAAAAATCAAGAGATTCCATGGAGGCTATTGCAATAATTTTACCAATACCGGCGCTTTTTGCTGCTTTGATTCCGGCATAAGCATCTTCAATTACTATGCAGTCCGAAGGTTTTAGGTTAATTTTTTCTGCCGCTATAAGAAAAATATCAGGAGCCGGCTTTCCGGGAATTGTTCCGTCGGAATAAACTATTTTATCAATCTCAAACCATTTTCCCAGGTGAAATTCTTTTATATAAAATTCAACGTTATCCCACTCTGACATTGTGGCGATGGTGCGCGGAATATTTTTTTCTTTTAAGTAATCTAAAAATTCTACAGCACCAGGGGCAAGGTGAAAATTTTCTTTATCCAAAAGACATTGTTTTCTGTAAAGAGCTTCCTTTTCTTTTCCGTATTTTTCTACAAGCTCTTTAGAAGGTTTTTTGCCAATAGCGTATTCAATAATATCTTCATTTGTATGCCCGAACATTTTTTCCTGCATTTCCTGAGTGGTAAATTCATACCCCCTCAGAATTTTGGAATATTCTCTCCAGGCATCGTAATGTAATTTGGAATCCCAGTATAAAGTTCCGTTAAAATCGAAAATTATTCCCTTCATAATACTTATATTATATTAGAAAATTTCGATTAATTGTACACGGTTTTAAAATATGCTAAAATAAGCAGAGTATGATACTTAATATGAATCCCGAAGACATAAAATATGTAAAAATCCTTTATCAGGATTCCGAAGAGAAAGCGTGTTCCGTCAGAGCTGCAATAAGAGGTATTACTAAGACGGAAATTATGTGCTGTGCTAAATTTGAAGACGGTTTACATATAAAAACTCCGCAGGATGTTACCTTTAGTATAGTTTGTACGGAAGGGCTTTATAGAACCAAAACAGTCTTGAGAAAAGTGGAAAACGACGAACCTTATACATTCTTTTTTCTAATTCCCCCTGCAAGTCTTGAATACCGTCAAAATCGAGAATATTTTAGGGTAGCACTGGCACTCAAGTGCGTTTTTTCATACAAATTAAATGATGAAATAATAAATATTCAAACTCAGACTGCTGATATTTCCGCAAGCGGAGTAAGTGTTATTTTGCCTCAATGTGAAATTGGAAGTGAGGACGCCTGGCTGAGTATTACGGTTAACAACAGGCAGGTAAAAACAAAGGTTAAGTATATAAGAGATGAAAAGATTGATTCCGAATATAAAATATCATTCAGGTTTACTGAAATTTCCGAATCCGACAGAGACTTAATTTCACAAATATGTATAAAAAAACAGCTTGAAGACAGGCGTAAAAACCTAAAATAAAAATTGAATTTCTAAATTTATATTAACATTTCTTAACATTTTAGCAATTTCTGCAAAGAAAAGGTTTTTCATGTAATAGAAGTGTGTTTAACCTTGTGGAGGTTTTTATGTATAATGTGTTATTAAATAATCCTGAAGCTTCCGGAAGTATTGCCTACAGAGCTAAAAATACGGATTGTCCTCCGGAAAAGCCAAATTGCTACAATTTAAACTTTAAAGGACGGGATGATCATTATGAAGAAAAAGGAGAAAAAGCGGGCAAAGTAATTGCAGGATTAGTTGGAGCTGCAGCATTAGTAATAGGCGGACTCGGAATCGCCCATAAGAAAAACGTCCTAAGCAAGGTATCAAATGAAAAAGTAAAAAATGTTTTATCTAAGGCAGAACCGGCTGCGGAAAAATGTTATGAGTGGTGTCATAAAATAAAAGATACAGGACTAAAGGGCTGGGATAAAATCAAAAATATATTTAAGAAAAAATCTTAATCTTTTCCTATTCTAAACCAATTTACAAATTTATTGAAAAGGGTATCCTGCGGGATGTCCTTTTCCGGTATTTCTGAATCCAGTGTAATTTCGCTGTCATTTTTATCTTCGCTGTATTCAAAAAGATCTTCATCTTCTTCTTTTTTTCGTTTACCCTGATTCATATACATTCCGCCGCCGCCAAGCCCGCCGCCGTCTTTGTATGTTGCTTGGGTTCTGATTTGGTTGATATTATTGCTGCCGAAATCGAAAGACATTATAGCCTCCGAGATTGTACTTTTCATGTATATTATAACCTATTTTAGAAATTTTACTACTGTTTTTGTGGTAAAATCATTATATTATAGGAGTTTTTCATTATGAAAAAAATATTAATGCTGGCAGTTGTTTTTACTTTTTGCTCTTTGTCCGTTTTTGCAAAAGATATGAGATTTATTCAGGTTACGGATACTTTATATAACACTGCGGATGAAAAATCGGTTGAAAGACTCCAAAATCTTGTATCAGAGATAAATAAAGAACCGGCTGC
This sequence comes from Candidatus Gastranaerophilales bacterium, assembly GCA_944323615.1. Lineage (GTDB taxonomy): Bacteria > Cyanobacteriota > Vampirovibrionia > Gastranaerophilales > Gastranaerophilaceae > CAG-196. Next base: position 7,512 of record CALUTG010000018.1, on the reverse strand, counting down.
GGAGTTTGTTGTTTTTACCGGAAATAACATTTCTAAGCCGACAGTTGAAAATCTTGAAGGGTTTTTGAAAGAAACGAAATATTTAAATATTCCTTATTACGTGGTTTTGGGAAATAAAGATGTTAACAAACAAAGAGGTCTCGGGAAAAAAGATTATGTGAACCTTTTGAGAAAAAATATAAAGTCTCATAAAAAAATTGAATCTCCAAATTATGTTTTTGAAAAAGATAACGTGATTTTTATAGTTGCGGACGGTTCAAAAGAAGTTATCCCGAGTTCAATGGGGTATTATAAAGCAGATGTTCTAAAATGGCTTGATGAGCAGTTGTCCTTTTATAAAGATAAAAATGTCGTGATTTTCCAGCATTTTCCTATAATACCTCCTGCTGACAGAGAATCGCATTATACGTTTAAAGCTGATGAGTATTTAAAAGTTCTTGCAAAACATGATAATGTAAAAGCTGTTTTTGCGGGACATTTTGGGGTAAATAATGAGCAGACCGTCAACGGAATTTTGCATGTTGCAACTAAAAACGCTCCGTATTACAGAGTTATTGATATGACTGATTATGATACTAAGACCCCTGTATTCTGGAGTGTTATAAAAGAGTAGTTATAATAATTTTCTCCCTTTTTACCCCTTTACCCGAGTATCCATTTTTGCTATCATGTAATTATGACAAAGTTTTTGTTGATCAGCGAGGATAGCGGGAAAGAAAAAATTGTAAGGGAGGTTTTCTCATCAGATGAAGTTATTTCAACTGTTGATGAGATGATGATTTTTGATGCTCTGAAGGTAGAAGAACCCGATATTGTTATAATTGATGGTGATATTAAATGCTTTGATTTAAAACCTCTTTGCAGAAAAATTAAACAATATCCTGTCGTAACCCTTCTTATTCTTGGAGATGTTTCTCATAATAAAGATGTTACTCATAATGTAAATCTGTTTATAAAAACTCCTATTGATAAAAAACTTTTGTCAGCGACAGTAGACTCCGCTTTAAAAACAAGGCAGTCGCTTTTAAAAATGGCTCGTTCCAATCAAGAGCTTGCAAGAAGCCTGTATCAATTAAATGTACTTTATGATACAAGTTCTCAACTTGCGGGTTCTCTGGATAAAGACAAACTCTTAAAAATTATGATTGAAGGGATTGAAAAATCTCTTAATTTTGAATTATCCTGCACATTGATGTTTCGCTCGGAGCGAGAACCGGTATTGATAATTAATTCGCTGCATAAAGTCTCAGACAGGCTGCTTGAGGCTTTAAAGCTCAGGGCAATTTTGAGCTACAAATCCCTTCTCAGTGACCCGCCATTTGATATTAAAATCGGGAATCTTAAGATTGAAAAAAATATTAAACATAATATTGATGAATATGATTTCTCAATCTTGAGATATGATAATATGTTTGCACCCATTATGCTTAATGATGAGTTTTTCGGGTTTACGGAAATTTATCGCGAAAAACCGTTTACTACGGAAGATGCCACCTGTTTTCAAACTCTTGTGCAGCAGGTAACTATACCGCTTCAGAGTGCATCTTTTACACAGGAATTAAAAGCTACAAACAGAAAATTACAGAAGCTTGAACGGCTGAAATCAGAATTTATTTCAATTGTATCTCACGAACTTCGAACCCCTCTGACTGCAATTAAAAATGCTATGGATATTATCTTGAGCGGAAAAGCCGGTGAGATGACCGAGAATATAGAAAAGTTTGTTCTTATGGGTAAACGTAATGCAACAAGACTTTCCGGGATTATTAACGACCTTCTTGATATATCCAAAATTGAAGCCGGAAAGATGGATTTCAAATTTGAACTTATTCATATAGAACCGGTTATTGAGTATGTTAAAAATAACCTTACTGAAGTTGCAAAAGAAAAAGATTTAACTATTAAATACGAGCCGCAAGGTGATTCTGTAGAGGTTTATGCGGATTCAAACAGACTTGAGCAGGTATTGACGAATCTTGTTTCCAATGCGATAAAATTTACGCCTACGGCAGGTCAGATTGAAATAACGTCCAGAGTGGTTAATGCCAGAGAACTTCAGTATGACCACTGCTTTGAAGAAGATATTAAAAACCTGCAGGGGAATTATCTTCAGGTATGTGTGGAAGACCACGGTATAGGTATAGAGCGAAAAGATTTGAATCACGTATTTGATAAGTTTGCCCAGATTGAAAACTCGCTTTCAAGAAAGGTTGGCGGTTCAGGTCTCGGGCTTCCGATTGCAAGACAGCTTATGGAATCCCATAACGGCGCAATCTGGTGTGACAGTGAAATTAATAAAGGTTCCCGCTTCTATTTTGTTATTCCGGTTGCTAATGATAAGAGCAACTTTAATATGATTAAGAAACAAATTATCCAAAAAGCCCGTTCAAGCGGAACTACGGCTGCTGTTATCAGAATTAAATCAACGGATGAAGTTATTAGTAATTTAATGAAAGAAGAAAATCTTCTTAATAAAACATATATGTCCAATTCACTGATTGAACGTGATGGAGGATTGACAGTTCTTTCTATGGTTGTAATGGATGGTGATAAGCCTTCATGTGAATTTTTAAAGAAAAAAATTGATACTCTTGTCGCCCAGAAAGAAAATCTGTACGGGAAATGTGATATAATGTTCTCATACGAGATTGAAGGAGAGGTACATGAAAAAGATTCTTATAGTTGATGATGAGCAGGATATTGTAGAAAGCCTGAAATTTGTACTAGAAGTCTCCGGTTTTGTATGTTATACGGCTTTCAACGGTGAAGACGGATTGAGATTGGCAAAAGAGATTATGCCGGATTTAATTATTCTGGACGTAATGATGCCAAAGATTAACGGATATAAAATCAGCCGTCTTTTAAAGTATGACAACAAGTACAAAGATATTCCGATAATAATGGTAACAGCACGTTCTCAGCTTGAGGATAAAATGATAGGGGAAGAAACCGGGGTTAATGAGTATATAACAAAACCTTTTGAACTTGATCAAATAGTTAAAAAGGTTCAGGAATACCTCGGAGAGGGATAAATGTGGGCTTGTGAATTGTGAATCGTGAGCTGTGAATCGAAGGTAGTGACTGAGTGATTAAGCAATAATCGTGAGTTGTGAGCCGTGAATTGTGAATTGATGATTAAGAAATATTTATGTCTCCCGACGGGCGCGAACCAACCGGTAAGTTGACAGCAGAGGGAGACCTGAAAAAACAAAACAAGTTAGCAGAGGAGACGAAATATCTCCCGACAAAAGAATAAAAAAGGGTGATGGTTGACACCTCACCCCACCCCTCTCCTCAAGGAGAGGGAGACAAAAAACAAGTTAGTAGAGGAGATGGAATGTCTCCCGACTGGGGTAAACCAACCGGCGCGAACCAGTTGGTAAGTGACAGCAGAGGGAGACAGGGTAGAATAAAACAAGTTAGCAGAGGAGACGAAATGTCTCCCGACAAAAGGGTAAAAAAAATGGAAACGGTAAATAATAAAACATTAGAAAAATTAAAATACGAACTTGTAAGAGACGGAATAGTTTCTTATGAGACGTTGGAGAAGGCGGAAGAGTTAGCTAATGTTCAGAATATTAATATTGGTCAGGCATTGATAAATTCGGGAATTTTAACAGAGGATACACTCTTAAAATTTTTGGAATCAAAACTGCATATTCCGTATGTTAATTTAGAGGATTATTCGCCGGATCCTAAATGTTTTGGGTTTATAAACTTTGCGGATGCCAGAAGGTACAGGATCATTCCGTTGTTTAAGATAGAAGAGATTTTGACTGTAGCGATGGCGGATCCTTTAGATTTGTTTGCAATTGATAAGATTATAGAAACCGCGGAGTGTTCAATTGAGCCGGTTATAGCTTCTGAAGTCAGTATAATGAAAAAGATCGATGAGTATTATAAAGTGGCTGATACAGTTGAAAATATTGTTTTGACTAAAGAAGGCGAGGAGTTTGACTGGACGGAGGAACTTCATAAGGAAGATTCCGGAGAGGAGCATATTCCGAGGGTAATAAGAGCTATTTTAAAGCAGGCGATTATTGAGGATGTACATGAGCTAAACTTTGAACAAATCGAAGAAGGATTAAAAGTTGTTTTCAAACAAAATGGTGAACCTTCTGATAAGGGAACGATTCCCGCTATTTTAAATTCTGCGTTTGTAGCAAAATTAAAGACTCTTTCTAATTTAGATCCTTCGGTTTGCGAGATACCTCAGCTGGGAAAACTTTGTTTTAAGGTTGATAATACAATTTTGATAGCGTCAGTATCTTGCTTTCCTACTATTATGGGTGAGAGAATTTCTTTAAAGATATATAAACCGCCGAAAAAATTGGAACAGATTATTCCTGATGAAAAACAGCGCGCGATATTGCTTTCTGCAGCAGAAAAACCGGGAATAATTCTTGTATGTGGCTCTCCATTGAGCGGCAAAACACACATTATTTATTCACTTTTGATGGAAATAGCTAAGCCTAAGAAAAATATTATGACTATTGAATCTATTGCCAAGTATGAGTTAAAAGATGTCAATCAATGCGAATTGAATGAAAATATCGGGTTCAATATGGATAAGGCTTTGAGATATGTTGAATTCCAGTCGCCGGATATAATTTATCTTGAGGGGATTAAGACCAGAGAAGCTTTTGAGTTTTTATCTGAACTTTATTATAACGATAAAACTGTTATAACAGAATTTATGGCAAATAATATGACGGATTTAAGACAAAAACTTGCGTTTGAGGATTTTCAATCATTTAAGAGTTTAATTTCGTGTCTTGTATTTATTCATTCAAGAGACAGTATAGAAGTTTTTGATAAGACGACTTTACAGAAGTATTTGGCGTAAAAAAATCCCGGAAATTATTTCCGGGAAATTATTGTTTGTTTCGGAATATGTGTACTTATAAATATTAGTTAAGTCCAAATTGATTTCTGTAGAAGCTGCTGCTCGCAATTGTATTATGAACATAGTTTGTGTTGTTGTCAGAAGCAAGGTACAGACCTGCGATTCTGTCTAATCTTTTTGTTAATTTAGTTTGCGGATAAGTTTTAGATGCAACTTTTAATTTAGTCCAGCAAGCTGCTTCTTTTTGAGTAGCGGTTGTTTCTTCTTCAAGGGTTGCTTTTCTTGCAACGTGGCAGCTTTCGTGAGCTATTAAACAAGCAATCTGTTCAACAGGTGCGCTTTTGAAAGATGAGTTAATTACGATAATTCTTCTTCCGAATTCATTATACATATTAGCTGCATAAACGGTTTGACCGTAGCTTGAAAGAGCCTGGAATTTAATTTTTACATCATTCCTTTCCAGATTAGCGAAAACATCTGTTTCACCGCTCTGTTCCAATAATCTTAACGCTGAAAGAATTATAGGATCAGAAGAATAATCTTTTACATTATAAGCAAATGCCTGATTCAATGTCATAAACACTAAAACAAAAACAACCATCAATACTTTTTTCATAACACATACTCCTTTATTTACAACTTCAGATATATGTGTTTACGGCCTATTTTTATTGGACTTGAGGGTGTTTTGGAATATCGTTACAAAAAGAAATAAAAGTTTACTAAGGGGGGTAAAAAAATGCGAAAAAACTCGGAGTTGTTAAGAAATATTTACAGACTTTTGACGTATTTTACATTTCTTAACAATTGGTATTAGATAAAATTAGTTTATTTGATGACAAAAATTTGTATTAATGAAATGAAACTTTTAATTATGCTAGAATCTTATTATGTTGAAAAAAGTTTTTTTATTTTTGATTTCAATTTATCAAAAAATATCTGCTCTTACTCCGTCCAGATGCAGGTTTTATCCTACATGTTCCGAGTATACAAAGCAGGCAATAATAAAATATGGAATATTTAAAGGCGGCTGGCTCGGGGTTAAAAGAATTTGTAAATGCCATCCTTTAAACGAAGGCGGATACGATCCTGTACCTTAAAGAATGCCTTCCAGATCGTATTCAGAGGAACCTGTAATTTTGACCATCTCAATATCACCCGGAACCACATGCTTATTTGTTTTAATATTAACAACACCATCAATTTCCGGCGCGTCATACTGGGTTCTTGCAATAACTTCGCCTTCGTCTGAATAACATTCTATAATACACGGGATTGTTTTTCCGACAAAAGTTTTATTTCTTTTTTTAGAAATTCCCTGCTGGATTTCCATTAATTCTTTATACCGTTTTTTTGCAACTCGTTTTGGAACTTGATTTTTCATAGAATAAGACGGTGTTCCCTTTTCTCTTGAGTAGCAGAATACTCCGGCACGATCAAATTTCATATCTTTGATGAATTCTTTAAGGTGTCCAAAGTGTTCTTCAGTTTCTCCAGGGTATCCTACGATAAATGTTGTTCTTATTGAAACATCCGGAATAATTTCTCTTATGTGATTAATCATTTTTCTGTAATCATTTGCCGGCCGGTTCATAAGTTTTAGCATTTCAGGATGTGAATGCTGGAGCGGGATATCAATATATTTAACCGCTTTTTCACATTCTTTTATTGTATTTAAAAGTTCGTCATTCATCATTGTGGGATAAGCATACATAACTCTTATCCATCCGAGGTTTTCAAGTTTATTCAGTTCTCTTAAAAGAGCGGATAACATAGGTTTTTTGTATAAATCAATACCGTAGCTTGTACTGTCCTGAGCTACAAGGATAATTTCCGTTACCCCTTTTTTTACAAGATTTTTAGCTTCTGAGACAATATCCTCAATTTTTCTTGAATGATAATTTCCTCTTAAGTAAGGAATTATACAATAACCGCATCTGTAGCTGCATCCGTCGGCTATTTTTATATAGGAACTTGCTCCCATGGTTATTTGCTGGCGCTCAACATTTTCGGGGTAAATATAGGCAGGATTTTCCGAAACCTCTTTGACATAATTATCTTTTTCAACTTGTTTTAAAACTTCAACAATTTTTGTAAAATCTGTAGTTCCGACGACAGCAGCGATTTGGGGAATCTCTTTTTTTAATTCTTCCGGATGTTTTTGAGAAAGACATCCGGTTACGATAATTTTTTTTCCTTTTTCTGCCATTTCCAAAATAGAATGGATTGATTCTCTTTCCGCATCGCAGATAAAAGAACATGTATTTATAATAACAGTATCTGTTTCATCTTCATTCAGTGTGATTTCATATCCGTTTTGGGATAAGATACCTAAAATCAGTTCTGAATCTACAAGATTTTTTGCACAGCCGTGACTTATTAATGCTATCTTTTTCATAGAAAAATTTTAGCATGGAAAACATCTCAGCTCAACAATTACAGCAGATTGACTTTGAAAAAAAAATGTCAATACCAATTTGGTGATTTTTGAAGTAAAGATTTGTAAAAACGAATTTTGTTTAGTATTCATGGGAAGCATGGTCAATTGTAAAATTTTTTTGAAAATTGTTTACTTGATAAAAAAACTGGAAAGATTATGATAAATACATAGTTGAAAGGAGTGATGGCTGCGGGACTTGGGGAGAAGTCACAAATAAAAAAAAGAG
>CALUTG010000017.1 GCA_944323615.1 Candidatus Gastranaerophilales bacterium | reverse complement strand
CATTTGTTTAAGAATACAACAAGGTTAGGAACACCAACCTGTCTAGCTAACAGGATGTGTTCACGAGTCTGAGGCATAGCACCGTCTGTAGCAGCAACTACAAGGATAGCACCGTCCATTTGAGCAGCACCTGTAATCATGTTTTTAACATAGTCAGCGTGGCCCGGGCAGTCAACGTGTGCGTAGTGTCTAGCATCAGTTTCGTATTCTACGTGAGCTGTAGAGATGGTTATACCTCTTGCTTTTTCTTCCGGAGCAGCATCAATTTCATCAAATTTCTTAGCTTGAGCTTTTCCGGCTGCAGCCATAACACCAGTAATAGCTGCTGTCAATGTTGTTTTACCGTGGTCAACGTGGCCGATTGTACCAATGTTAACGTGCGGTTTCGTGCGTTCATACTTTTCACGTGCCATGAGATTAATCTCCTTCTTTGATTAAATATACTACGTCAACTTACTCTCTAAGTTTATATACTCTATTTTAGTATCTGAAAAAATATTGTCAATCCATAGTACAAGGATATCTTTAAACCTTAAGATTTGTAAAAAAACAGGCAAAAATATTTTTTAGGAGTTATACAATATTATGGACATAAAACCATCAACGGTAAATTTTACAGCAAGAATTGTATTTAAGCTTCCTAAAAAAGACGTGAAGCCTTATTTTGTTGTAAATAATGTCAGCCGTCACACTTCCGTCGCGCATAAAAAAACAAAAAAATTAAGTAAAGTTGCCGCATTTTTATATGGACTAAAAAAACAAACTAAATTACCAAGCAGAAAGATATCTAATGAAAATCAATAAAATTGGGCATCGTGCTTCCTATCTAAACTTCAAGGCTTCTATGCCGGAAAATTTCTATAAATATACCGAGAAAAAAACAATACAACTTGAACAAAAAGGGCGGATTTTGACTAACAAACTGTCTGATTTTCTTATCAACATTTCATTGAAATATACGACCCTTAAAAACAAGTTATTAAACAAAAATCTTCCGGACCCAATTGATATTAATTTAATACAAAATTTGAAGGAAGGCTCTCTAGCGCATACCTTGTTTGGATATAATATTTCAAGACTGCTTACTAAAGGTAAAGAAGTAGAAATAAACATTGAAAATAATGAACTGCAAAATATCACTGATTCTAACGAAAGCTGCATTTTTATCATGAATCATGATAAGCAAAAAGAAGATGCAAAGATGTTAAATTTCTTTAATGCTTTGCTTTTGAGAGAATATCTTTACAAAGACAAAGGTGAAAATCACCCGATCTCTAAAATTATTTTAAATAAAGACATAATAGAAACTGCGGGAGAAAAGAAACAGCTGATGGCAGAAAAATGGGGAGCCGTCGGGGTAGATGCGGCGATTCACTGTACCAATCATATTTACAACGGAAAAGTTACATCAAAATTAGTAAATGAACTTGCGGAAGATAAAATCAATTTATTTATATTTCCAGAAGGCAGGATGTGCGCTTTTAGCACATTAGAACCTCAATATAAGTTCCAGCCCGGAGTTGCCGATATTATTAAGGCAGTTGTAAAGAAAAAAAATCGGGTTAAGGTCGTCCCGCTCGGATTTGCATATAAAAATAAGGTTGGAAGTATTCATATCGGAGAGCCTTTATACTTTAAAAAAGAAGGGAATAATGTTTTATTTACTCCCGGTACAATAGATAAAAGGTTTACTGATCCTAAATTAGTAGAATTCTTAGATACCACCCCAGCCATAAATGAAGAATACAGAATTATAACAGATAATAATACTCCGGTTGACATAAAAAAGAGCAGAGAATACATAGCCGGTATACTGTGTGAAAATCTGACAGCATGCAAAAAGCTTGCGGCCGAATCCATAGAAAATGTCGGAACAGAAAAAGATGTTGATACCGTTTATTCAATTGAGGAAAAGTGGGATGGAAATTAAGATTCAACCTTATATACTTAACAGCAGCACCGCATCCAATCTCCCAATTGACAGGAGGAGCAAATTTTATTCAGGTATAAGTTTTGGGAAATGCCCCAATCCAAGTTTAACGGTTACAAATAAACAATATTTATTTGAAAAATGTCTTATGGGTCTTTCTAAAAAAATAAAACATTCAAGTTACTCTACAGAACAAACAGTTCTTGATATAGAAAAAAAATTAGAACAAAAAGGGGTAAATATAAGATTAAAGAATAACATAAACCTGGCTCAGTATTTTTATGACGGATTAAAAAAAATAGAAGAAAAAGATATTCCGCTTCCTAGTAATATCTTGTTATTTCCCTCATTTTTATTTTTCGGAACATGCGGACTTTCAACTATTTATAAATACCATCCTCAAAAGGAGGCCCCTATTATTTTCCCTGCTAATCTGGATAAAGTCGCACCGCAAAAAAGTGTTATAGGATACAGTAAGGGAATATTTTCTTCTGACAGCCCCTACCATATATTATTCCATGAAATAGGACACTGGCTGCAGTTTCTCAGGGGGTTTACTCCCCAAAAAAATGCCGCTGAAATTGAAAAATACGGAGATTATACAAGAATAGCAGAAACTGTATCTCAAAGAGCAATTTCTTATATTGACGGCAGCGAGTTTGCTGCAGAACTTTTTGCCGGTCAAATGGCAGGAAAAAATTATCCGCAAGATATTCTCAATCTTGCAGATAATTTAAATTGCTATATTATATAACATTTTACAAGTATTATAGCGCCCTTGGTATAATAATTATGATGACTCAAAAATTCCTGTGAGACAGCCACAGGCTAAAGTAGCAAGGAATGAATACCAGGCAGCCCCTGAAACTCTTGACACACCCTGCATAAAAGGTTCATCTCCTAAATCATCTAAATCACGCCTAATAGGGCTTGTTGTCAATCCCTTAGGTCTTTGATGATTATCACAAGAAACTTTTACAATATTTCTGTTAACTTTCTTCAAATTATTTACTTTCATACCATAAAATGGCATTTGATAGCTATTAACTGCCCCTGTTTTCATTTTTCCTCCAGATTATATCATATTGCTGCCAATAGAGCATCCGTTGCAGAAATCTGTTAAACAGGTTAAAGCAGACGTACCAACTAAAGCACCGGCTGCCATTTTTAAGTAATCAGATTTTTCTTTATCTGTTAAAGCTCGTAACGGAGATTGCGTAAGACCTTTCGGAGCGGCATTTTTCACAACCGTTCTCTTCAGAGACCTGGCTGCATTTATATTTTTTAGCCCATTAAAATTAGTATAACTTTGAACTGCTGTAATCATTAGTTTCCCTTTCAATTTTAACTTAATAACTTCTCATAATATTTCTAGAAATCTTCTATCATAAAAATTTTAAGAAAGTTTGAATGAATATTACTATGAAGATAATCCCAAAGTTACCCCTAACACCGACATTCCGCATATAGCACCAGCGGCTCTTTGGAGACTATTTTTTTCATCCTCACTCAATGCCCTGAGAGGAGTATTAGACAAACCTTTCGGTTTATTTGTATTCACATCTACAACCTTTTTTACCGCCTTTTTAGCATAATTATTTTTAACAGTGTGAAATTCACTAATACCCTTTATTGGTGAAATCATATTAATACCCCCTTTATATACTCTATAATATATAATATTATATCATACTTTGCAGTCAAGCAAATTGTTACAAAAATTGATAAAAAAAAGAGCCCTTAGGCTCGTTGGAATTAAGAATAGCTGGAAGTATGAAAAAGATTTAATACTTATATTTAACTTTAATAACACATTTTTATCTATAGCATAAGTGGCTAGTTTATTTATAAAAAAGCGGGGCAAACAGTCAGAAAGACTGTCCGCCCCGCAATAAATCAATAATATTAACTATTTTTCATCATCTTTGATAACAATCAGATTTTTAACAATCTTCATTTTGCTCGTCGGAAAAACGACTTCTGCAAGACCGTCTGCAATACTTATAATACTGCCTGCTTTTAAGGTAACGTCTTCACCTTTGTACTGAAAGGTGTAATCGTCTTTTCTGTCTGATCTGATTGTGATTTTGTGATCCATAAGTTCGTCCTTTTCTTATTAATTGCTTTCACATTAGAGAACATGGGAATGGAAGATACCCGCCATTCCCATAATACTTATACTGACTTTTGATTAGTCAAAAACATAGTTAATAATTGCAGCTTCTCTGGCTCTTTTGATAGCCTTAGCAATCATTCTCTGGTGCATAGCACAATTGCCTGTAACACGTCTAGGAATAATTTTTCCTGCTTCTGTTAAATATCTTTTTAACTTAGCTGCGTCTTTGTAATCGATTGATTCAACGTGATCTGCGCAAAATGAGCAGGTCTTGCGTTTTTTACGATCTTGATCTTGTTTTGCCATTTTATAATTCGCCTTTCTAGCCTTTTTAACATTTGGTCGGCAGACGTTTTGGTTTATATTAGACTTGTTCGTCTGCCCCTAAAACAAGCCGTTGCCACCGGCCTAAAACGGAATTTCGTCTTCTCCGATAAGCTCGTCAGAAAATTCTTCCTGAGAGAACTTAACTATATCATTACTTGATGATGAAACAGAAACCGGAGCCGATGCACCCATCATTTCAATAGTGTTTGCATCAATCTCATAGATTTTTCTTTCTGTTCCGTTATCGCTTTTAACAGTTGTTATTTGAAGTCTGCCCTCTACAAGAACCCTGTCGCCTTGAGATATACCTGAAACAATTTCATCAAGAGCGGCGCGTTTAACAACAATTCTTATAAACATTTCTTCTCTTTCGCCTATATTTAGAACGAAAGAAGATACAGGAACATTATTTTGAGTAAAACGTTTTTCAGGTGCTCTGAATACTGTACCGGTAACAACTGCTTTTGCTAATGACATTTTTAACTTCACTTTCTAATTTGTATTGCTACTCCACCGTATTTTGCAATTACTACTACCGACCCAAACTATCTTGCAAAATACTGCCTTGTGTCAGTGTTTTTATTACACTGCCTGAGCTTTCTTAGAAACTTCCATAAACATGAATCTAAGAACATTTTCGCTAAGTTTAAGATTTCTTTTAAAATCAACAACTTTTTCACCAGGAATAGAGAGAACAATTGTTGTAAAGAAACCGTCTCTGTAACCTTGTACATCATAAGCCAATTTTTTGCGTCCCATTTTATCTACAGATACTACAGAACCCTTATATGACTTAATTTCATCTGAAATTTTTTCAACAATTTTGTCTAATTCTTCTGAATCAAGACTTGGCTTGAAAATTGCCAGTAATTCATAGTTTTTCATAAATATTTCTCCTTATGAAAAACATGCTAACACAAAAAAAAGTTCATGCAAGTACCGCATTTATAGATTATACGCTTATCTTATGGTACTTCTTTCAAGAGCTCGGACAAACTTTGTCGGCAAATTTTCTTTAGGATTTATTGAACCGACAAGAATAGTTTTGCAGCCTAAAAGCTTTCCTGCAAGAATATCCGTAAGAGGCCTGTCGCCAACCATTACGGCTTGAGCAGGTTCTATGCCGATTGATTTTAAGTATTCACCCATAACTTTCGGGTTGGGTTTGTTAGCTTTGCCTATAACACGACAAGGGGCAAGTTTAGATGCATTTTGAATATATTCTTCGCTTTTATTATTAGAAATTATTGCAACCTCAAAATCTTTAATAAATTTGTTAAACCATTCTACCGTATCCGGAAGAAAGTCGGCTGATTTTGAGACCATAACGGTACTGTCAAGATCAAACATTATACATTTTATACCTTGATTTTTAAGCTCTTCAAAATTAATTTCGTATATATTTTTTAAGTTATAATCCGGTTTCAAAAACATTTCTTTCTCCCCAAAATTATCCTTGGCAGGCACAAGCCTGAGACTCAGCCACTCCGCCTTTTATTCCGACTGTTCTTGCAAGCGCATAGTTGTATTCATCAGGGGCTTTTGTGAATTTTACCCACAATTCATCGTTTGTATTAGCAAGTTCCAGTTCTTCATCTTTCATATTTTTAATCTCAGTTACCTGAGTAATAAATTTTTCTGAAGGTGAAATTATTTCAATATCTTCATTTTTATTAAATTTATTTTTGGTCTTAATTTTGTACCAATCTCCGTCTTTTTCCCAAATCTCGCAAAGAAAATCCGCTCCGGCAAGACCTTTTGAAATATCATAGCTGTATCCGTCTTTCGGATAGCCTTCTCCGAGGTAGAAACCGGTTGTATAACCTCTGTTACCTACTTTTAAAAGCTCATTGTAGTATGGCTGCATATCCGCTTCCGGATTTTGCATAACCGCATCGATCGCTTCCCTGTATGCTTTCGCTGTAGCTGAAACATAATAAAGGCTCTTGGTTCTGCCTTCAACCTTAAATGAATCTATTCCCGCTTCAATCATTTCTTTAAGGTGTTTTACAAGACAGAGATCTTTTGTACTCAAAATATGTGTACCTTTCTCATTTTCCTCAATCTCATAATACTGCCCCGGGCGGGTTTCTTCAACAAGTTTGTAGCTCCATCGGCAAGGCTGAGAGCAGTTTCCGGAGTTAGCTTTTCTTTCTCCGTCCGTCATATAATCGCTTAACAGACATCTTCCGGAGAATGATACACACTGCGCACCGTGAACAAAAACCTCCAATTCCATATCCGGAACTCTTCGCTTAATTTCAGCCACGTCAGAAATAGGAAGTTCTCTTGCCAGAATTGCACGGGTTGCGCCCATATCCTGCCAGAATCGAACAGCCTCATAGTTAAGAATATTTGCCTGAGTTGATATATGTATATCCGTATTCGGCATATATTTTTTAGCAAGCCGCATTATTCCCGGGTCGCTGATAATAAGTGCATCCGGATTAGACTCAACTATTTTGTCCATAGCGAATTCCAATAGTTTAATATCGTTATTAAATGCGAAAATATTAAGCGTAAGATAACTCTTTGCACCCATTGCACGGGCAGTATCAATTGCGGATTTCAAGTTATCAAGGGTAATCAGTTCCCCTTTTCGCATTGCACGCAGACTGAAATCCACAACCCCTAAATAGACAGCATCCGCTCCGTATTTAATTGCATATTTTAATTTTTCTATATTGCCTGCCGGCATTAACAACTCGGGTTTATTCATATAAACATTTTAACACAAAAGAGAAAGCAGACAGGTATATTTTATAAAAATATACCTGTCTATCTACGATTAAAAATATCTTTTTGTTTAATTTTGATTGTACTTTTCTTTTTTCTTTTTTGCGAAGAAAAGAAAAAAAGAAAAGTACGAAAAGAAAAAAGAAACCCGCATTGTCTTCTATGCCCTACGGGCATCGTAAAGGTTGTGCTTCGCACAATCTCTTACGCTCGCTATTGTGTCCTCCGGACACACGCTCGCGGCTGTTACCTCACCCCATCACTCTCCTCTTAGGAGAGGGTGCTACGAGCATTTTTCGGTAGAAAAATGCAGCAATGCGTTGTTTTCTTTCTTTTGCATCGCAATAAAAGAAAGAAATATGGTGCGGGGAACGAGGCGGCATCAGCCCCGGAAAATAAATATTTACCCTTGCTCAATCCAGCTGCGGATTTTTTCGCCGGCTTCCGACTCGTCAACGCCTTCAAACTCGCGCTTAAGTTCTCTTAAAGCTTCTCTTATTTCTGCTCCGGACGATTTAAGAACAGGTCTGTTCTGCTGTTCAAGGAGTCCTTGCTGAAGCTGTGATTGCTTGGCAATTAAATCTGCCGCATTCAGACTCAAATCTTTTAACTGTTTTTCCTGAGCTTCATTTTGTTCTCTCAGCCTTATCATTTCTTCTTCCTGAGCAGCCTTAGCAGCATTAATTTTCTGAGTTAAGATTCTGTGTCCGAAGAACAAACCGCCGGCAAGTAAAGCTATTGCAAGCCACCAAGGATTACCGTGTTCAGCCTTAATAGGGGCTTTAACATTTTTATCAGCAGCCATAAACGGATCAAGAGAATCAGCAAATGCAATTGTTACATTATCAGGATCTGCCTTAGGGCTGGCTGCGTGTGCTACAAGTTCTTTTAATTCTTCAAGAGTTAACTCAACCGGAAGCGCATCTTTTTCCAAAGTTACGGCGATAGAAATTTCTTCCAGAACACCCGGTGACATGTATTCATTAGTTTGAACTTTAGTTACACCGTACTGGGTTTCTTTTGCAGTTCTTGAATAACTTCTGTTCTGAGTAGAATCAGAGCTTCCGGCAGGTAAACCGTTTGGAAGATAAACACTAACAGCATTAGTGTTTTTATTAACGTCCTGAGTCTGATCTCCTAGTCCTTCCGCGAAAGTCTGCTCGTTGACAGCAGTTTTTCTTGTCGGATCATACTCTATAGTAAATTTTTCTACAGGAGCCTGCTTCAGAAAAGTACTTACTGTTGCAACATATTTTCCGGCACCAATAAGTCTGTTCAACTGCGCCTGAACTTTTTCCTGCATATATTTATCATTTTCCTGAATACGTTGAAGCATTTCTGATTGTGCATCTATAAGACTGCTATATACGTGCCCGTTTGTATCAGTAATTGAAATATTTTCTGATGTTAGCCCGGAAACACTTCCTAAAAGCAAGTTAGAAACAGCTTTGATTGTTCCCATATTAAGAGTCTGACCAACAGCAACCGTTAATTGAACCGTTGCGGTAACGGGTTTTTGCATAGAAGAGAACATTGTCTGTTCCGGTATGGAAATAAATACTGACGCGTTTTCTATGCCATCAATTCTCTTAATAAGGCGTGATAATTCACCGTTCATTGCTCTTACGAGTCTTATTCTCTTATCTTCTTTTGTAGAAGTGAAATCACCTTTATCAAAAACTTCCAGCCCTACATTCTGGTCATACAAACCGCTCTCTACAATAACCATAATGGCACGGTCCCTCTGCTCGGTTGTACATTTTTTCATTCCCGGGGTACAGTCGCCTTTTTTTAGTCTCAAAACTGATTTTGTACCGTCAACCGCACGGGATGCAACAATATTATTTCTTGCAAGCAAAGCCTGAATTTCAAGGGCTTTTCCCATATTATCAGTTGTAAGCAGGTCAACATCTTCTTTTAAAGGCTCATTGCTTACATCAATTTCGTTTCCTTTAGATCCTGAATTGGCAGCTATCGCACCGCATATAATAAAAATAAGCAAGAGAAGAACAATACCGCCGCCTACGGCTGCTAAAAGAACTTTATTTTCCAGTAACTTTTTAAAATCCATATATCCTTCCCTATATAATTAAATTATACACATACTTATTGATTATGAGAATACTAAATCTGCAATTGCATAATTTTATCATACGCTTGGATGACTTTTCCGACCACGGTTGTTGCGACCGTAACACTGAGCTCCGCTTTCGCCATTGCAGTCATAACATCGTGAACATCAACATTTTCGGAGCCCATCATAGCATCTTTTAACAAATTATCAGGTGCTTCTATCTGTGCATTTAAATTTTCTGCCAGACCGGACATCACACTTGAAAAATCTGCAGTAGACGGCTCTTCTACACGGCTCATTCTTGCAGACGGAATATCATAACCCCAGGAATCAAGCTTGGAGTGTTGTATTCTCGCTTCTAAATCGTACCTTGGAACAAATCCGTTAAACATTTTTTCACCGCCTTTACTCTTTTTATCGGTTAAATAGAAGTATTTTTTAGTATTTTTCTAAAAAATCATCTGTTTGTACTAGCTTTTTTAATGATTTCTAAAGTCTTGTCAAAGTTTTGCCGTGATAATTATTGTTATTTTTATAAGGAATTGTAACTGTGAATTTACATGAAGAGTGTTTGCTGAAATATTTGTTAAATACGACAGATTTATTTAAGTCGACAGAGCTTCTGAAACTCAATAATATTCTTATTGAAAAAGGTCTGTTTGGTTCAACAATCCTTGCAAAAAACGGAAAAATTAACTATACTGCTAATAGAATTTAGTGTTGGGAGAGATGTTTTGAAAAAGTTTATAAAAACCAAATGGTTCACATATGCGACCTATTTGCTTCTTGTTATGGCGGTGCTGCTTGTAGGATTTGTTCTTTTACAGAATAATAAAACCCTTAATAATGTTATAACCTCATTTTTTGAAGTTGCAGAAAACCGTTCGTTTGACTACAGACAAACTTTAAGAGTTATGCATAAACATCCCCTTCCGAATGAAGATATAGTTGTTCTTGCAATAGATGATGCAAGTCTCGAAATGCTCTGGGATAAATACGGAGAATGGCCTATTCCGCGTAACGTTTATGCTGATATTATTAACTATCTTGAAAAAGACCACCCTAAGGCCATTATTTTTGACCTTATGTTTATAAAATCTCTTAAGGCAACCGGGGGCGCTGATAAAGCTCTTACGGAAACAATGAATAAATATGATAATATTTACACATCGATGAATTTAGATAATCAGCCGGCTGATTTAAGAAAACCGGCAGAACTTCCGCAAAGACTTTCAGTTAACCTTAATAATCAATCCGATATTGATATTTCAAAAAAATACGGATTTTCTAACTGCCGCCCTATTTTAAACGAACTAATCAATGGAAAAGTATATGTCGGAATGACTAATGTAATGAGAAGCAGCGACGGAATTATAAGGAAAGTTGCTCCTGTTCTTGAATATAAGGGTAAATATTATCCTTATTTAACCTTCCTCGCAGGGGGTAATATCGTTAACAAAACTCCGCAAAATTCATATATTTTAGATAAAACATCAACCCTCAAAGGCTCTAATGTAAGTATTCCTCTTACCAACGAGGGAGATGCTATTCTTAACTGGTACGGACAGAGCGGAACTCATACAAATTATCCGATGTACAAAGTTGTAAATTCAATGGAGGGGAAAGATATTTCTTCATTCAACTTTAAGGATAAAATAATAATTATAGGCACGACCGCAATGAGCCTTCATGATACAAAAAGTGTTCCTGTTCAGGAAGGTGTCTATCCGGGAGTGGAGGTTCATGCAACCTTCTTAAACAATATTATTGATAATAATTTTATTCAACAGACCAGCCCTTTTGTTAATATCTTGATAATAGCAGGAGTTGTGGCGATTGTAGGGTTTATTGTAATGCTCTCCGAATCCACTATTTTTGCGGTCTTGTCTACAATTCTCTTTGGAATTGCATATCTGTTTATCGGCTATTACCTGATGGAACTACTGAACTTATGGATTCCCGTTGTACTGCCGGTAATCTCGATTATTCTTGCCTTTGCGCTTTCTTATCTTGCTAAATACCTTATCAAGTCACGTGATTTTGAATACCAGTACAAACTTGCAACCGTAGACGGGTTGACCGAGTTATACAATCACAGGTATTTTCAGGATACTTTAAGAAAACAAATCGATCTTTCAAAAAGATACGGACAACCGTTCTCTTTGATAATAGTAGACATTGATTTCTTTAAAAAATTCAATGATACATACGGACACCAAGCCGGTGATGCAGTTCTAAGACAGGTAGCCCAAACTCTTAAAAAGAATTCCCGTACAACTGATTATGTATGCAGATACGGCGGTGAAGAAATGAGTATAATTCTTCCTAATACGACAGCAGCAGAAGTTCTTAATAACGCTAACAGAATCCTGCACGCAGTTGCAGAAAAGCCGTTCCAGCTTAATGCAACAGAAACAGGTCATGTAACTATTAGTGTCGGAGTTGCCACATTTCCGGACAATGCTCAAAATGCACAGGAATTGATAGAATATGCGGACAAAGGTCTATACTACGCTAAAGAACACGGTAGAAACCAGGTCGGATACTACAAAGGATAGACACTTTTCCATAAAGCAATTATTAACTTATGTAACAAAATACCCCCATTAATTAAAGTTTTAACAAAACTTGCCGTAATACATGACAAAACTATCAGAAGGCAGTGACAAATGAAGGAAGTAAAAATCATAGGAGCGGGACTTGCCGGCTCAGAAGCCGCACTCCAGCTTGCTAAAAAAGGTTTTAAAGTCAAACTCTACGAAATGCGTCCTCAAAAAACAACAGGAGCGCACGTAGGAGGAGACTGTGCCGAATTTGTCTGCTCAAACAGTTTAGGATCATCTGATATTACTAACGCCAGCGGACTTTTGAAAAAAGAGATGCAACTATTAGGAGGAGAACTCATTAATATTGCAATCGAAAACTCTGTTCCAGCCGGAAACGCACTTGCTATTGCAAGAGAAGATTTTTCAAAAGCCGTCACAAAAAGAATCGAAGAAAACCCTTATATAGAACTGATAAGGGAAGAAATCACAGAGATTCCGGACGGGTACGTAATTATAGCTTCCGGCCCCCTGACAAGTGATAAGCTTGCGGAAAGCATTAAAAGCTTTACCAGAAGCGAGCATCTGCATTTCTTTGATGCGATAGCGCCTATTGTGGAAGTTGATTCCATAAACTTTGATAAGGCATTCTGGGGTTCAAGATATGATAAGGGCGAAGCTTCTTATATAAATTGCCCTATGAATAAGGAAGAATACGAAAATTTCTATAATATACTAATTAATTCTCCGAGAATAGAACAGCACGAAGTAGATAAAGATTCAAAATTCTTTGAATCGTGTCTGCCGGTGGAAGTTCTGGCATCAAGAGGAGTTGATACACTAAGATTCGGACCGATGAAACCTGTAGGACTTATAGATAAAAGAACCGGAAGAGAGAATTATGCCGTCGTTCAATTAAGACAGGATAATTCAGCAAAAACACTCTTTAATCTGGTTGGTTTCCAAACCAATCTTAAATGGGGTGCTCAAAAAGAACTCCTCCATTCAATTCCGGGGCTTGAGAACGCTAATATAGTACGCTACGGAGTTATGCACAGAAACACATTTATAAACAGTCCGAAAGTTCTTAACTCTACTCTGGAAGCAAGAGAAAGAGAAGGATTATTCTTCGCAGGTCAATTAACCGGAACCGAAGGTTATACTGAATCCATAGCAACCGGAATGCTTGCCGGAATAAATATGGCAAGAAGGCTGAATGGTGAAGAACCTATTGTGCTTCCTGAGGTTACAATACTCGGGGCGCTTACACGATACATTTCGGACAGCGAACACACATCATTCCAGCCGATTAATTCAAATTGGGCTCTTGTTCCTCCGGTGGAGCTTCCTAAAAAAGAACGTAAAAATAAGAAGCTCAAAAATGAAACCCTTGCCAGACGTTCAATTGAGGCATTAGAAAAATTGGAGGCTCCGGTGTTATGTTAAGATTTATTAACAAAGTATTACATAAAAAAGCAATTCTTTCCTGTGTAAAAACTTTATATAGGAAAGAGGATTAAAAAAGGAGTATATTACTATGGGATTGGACATTTCTAAAATTACTAATGAAGCATTAAAAGCTCTGGCTTTTATCAATGACAACAACAATGATAATAAGCTTACCGAAGAAGAATTTGGTATATTTAAACAAGAAGCTGCTAAGAAACTGGAAGCAGGTGAATGTACTGCAGAAGAGTTTAATGAAGTAATGGGTCTTTATGTATCAGAAGACGCTAAGTCTAAAAAAGCACCTAAAGAAAAGCTGACACAGGAAGAAAAGAATGATCAAATCAGAGCTCGTAAATATGTACTCAGAAAGCTAAATGAAATAATTAACGGATCACAGCATGTTACCGCTGAAGATCTAATCCCTAAACTTGAAGAAGAACTTGGTGAAGATGAAAAATATGCAGAGCTTACAAAAGCAGTTAAAGATGTCCAAGAACTAATGCCTGAATATGAATCACTTAAAGATATGACAGTTAAAGCTCATAATGAAGTTCTTGCAAAAATGAAAGAAGCAGGAATTAATGATCAATTCCACAGAGATATTCTTAAACTTCTTGAAGATCAAGCAGAATTCGGTTTAAGAAAACAAGCTGTTGAATGGATGCAGGAATATTATGTTTCAAAAGCTAAAAAATATGCCGAGCAAGGTGTTCAAAAGAATGACGAAGATTTGATGAAAGAAATCAAAGATGATATTAAAAACGGCAAAGTTGAAATTGACGGAAAGACTGTTGATTTCAAAGATGAATACAAAGATGCATTCAAAGTGTTTGAAGAAAGTACTGTTGCAAGAGAAGCAAGAAAAACAGTTCTGCTTGCTGTATATGATCAGCTTGACGAAACAAAATGGAGACAAGTCAGCAAAGAAGCTAAAGCTCTCTTGAAAGAAACAGGCGAATGGGATGATAAATATGTCCGCAAAGCCTGGAGAGAAAAAATTGGTGATCCTATATCAGGAGAAGAACGCTTGAGCAAAACCGCATCAAAAATTCAAGCTCGTGAAAATAATGTCGAACAAAGTAAAATTCAAACCAAAGAAGAAATATTAAAAATTCTCGGTAAGAAAAATGAAGTATTTGAAGCACTTGTTTTAAGCGGCTTAATTACAGAAAAAGAAGACGGCACATATGACTTAACAGTTCTTTCTGATATTATTGGCATTTATACCGGTGCTGATAATAAAATAAACAGACATGCCAAAATTGACAAATACATTTCCGAAAAACTAAGAACAACCGGAAAATTATCCTACGCTGCAAAATTGGAAGACTTATCAGAAAAAGAAGCTATGGATCTTGTTAAACTTTGCGGCTATGAAATAGAAGGTGTTAACTGGGGCAGAGCTCTCCTGGGTGCCTTAGCTGGAGGCTTAGTCGGGGCTGTTTCAGGTGGTGCTGCAGCAGCAACAAATCCTAAACAGGGAATTAATGATTATTATATTTCTGAACTCAACCTTGATTTTAAGATAGAAGGAGGTTCTGTTACCAATATTTCCGGTCTTGAAGGTGTTGAAGGAGTTGATATCATCAATACCGGCAATAGTTTCAGAGTTATAATCAACCATACGGATGTATTCCATGCTTTATTTGAAGCTTCCAAGTTTGTTGCAGATACAGCCCTTAAGAGCGCTATACTTCCTGCAATAATCGGATTCATTAGCGGCTTAGAAGCAGAGGGAGAAGCTGCTGTAACACCTACGACTCCTGAAGACTGCTCAATTGAAGAGTACGTTGCAACCGTTAGAAAAGAAAACCCTGAATATGCAGACGTTCTTTCTGCACTTGCATTTATGTACTATGACGGCGAAACGGGTGAATGGAATCAGAAAGAATTCAAAGATCTCTTAAACAGAGCAGCATCTCCTGGCGGTAAGTTAAATAAAGAAGAACTTATCGGTGCAATGAAAAAATTGTATGTCCAGCCGGAAGAGCCGGTTGTTGAAGAAACTCCTGCATCGGCAACTGTATACAATGAAAGTACACCGGATAAGACAGAAACAGTAGATCTTACCTATGTCCACGAACGAAAATATGGTGATACCTGGGCAGGACTTGTAACAGCTTACTATCCTGAACTCGTTGAAAAATACGGTTTATACGGAAAAGACGGCGCAATCAAACGTCTGCAAAGAGAATTATGTACAGACGAAAACGGGGTATACAATGCTGAATTATTCAAAGACTTGATTAGCAGAACAAATCTTCCGGAAAAAATCAAAATGCCTTACGAGATTGACGGCGTTAAACGTGTTATCGGAGATGTTGTTGCTGCAACAGCCGAACAGCTCGGTACCGGAAACGGTCAAGGCGGCATGAAGGAAATTGGCCGTGATGAAATCAGGATTACACAAATTCCTGGAACTAATGTATGGAAAGCTGTTGATAATGACCCTGATCAAACAAGTTCTCCCGCATACGGATCTTCCGCAGAAGAAGCTATTCAGAATCTTCAGGAAGCCACAGGAAAAATATATGATAACGAAAATATCACTTATGAATCATAAATACAGATGTAAGATAATGGTTGTTTACAAGAAAAAGAGGCAGAAAATTCTGCCTCTTTCTTTTTCATACTACCTTCTTTAAATTAACCTAAAAGGTCGCCTAAATCACCTATGATACCTTCATTATCTCCGCTGTCTGCACCGCAGTCGCAGTTACACTTGAAGTTTTCAAGAAGTTCAATGATTCTGTCTAACTTGTCACTGTAATCCGGTGAAGATAAATCAATACCGTCTAACATTTCAATAATTTTATTTAATTGTTCTGTATAGTCTTTTTGGTTGTCCATTTTTTCGTTAATTTGTTTGAGTAAATCTTCAATGGTAGCTGTTGAGCCGCCAATTTGGATACCCAAGTTTTCAATCAATTCTTTATATCTGTTGTAATTAGTTTCATTAATATTTTTCAGAAGATTTTCAAGATCTTCGATTGTAATTGAAGAACCGCCGCCAGGGTTAGTTGTTGAATCTTTAATTTCATTAATTATAACAGTTAATTCATCTAATTGTTTCATTAAAGAGTTCAAGTAACTATTAGCAATTGTCTGCTGGTTCTTCAGTTCGGTCATATCACCTGAAATATTTGTCAACAATTCCAGAGCCTCGCTGAATTGATCTTTAAACGCATTTAAGTAAGAATTTACCATTGATGTATGTTCTGCGAATTGATCCATCAAAGTATCAATTGATTTTTGAATTTTGTCAAGTTGTTCTTGAATCTTATTCAATTCATTTGTTACATCTGCATTACCGTTATTAACAGCATCTGTTAAATCCTTAATTGCATCAATAACTCCTTCTTGATCCATTCCAGGGAAGTTTATAACAATATCTAATTTGTTATTGATATTTTGAAGCATTTCATTTTGATTTTCTTCATTTTTAATATATGTATTTTCAAAATCCTTAATTGCATTAAGAAGTTCATCTTTTGACATGTTGATTGCATCAGTTAAAGTAAATCCTAACAGCTTGAACATATCTTCAAACTTCTGGTAATCAATTGAACCAGCCTCCAGTTTCTTCAACTGCTCCATTAATTCATTAAACTTGGTATCATCATTAACAATTACTTTTAATTCTTCAAAGCTTGCTTGAAGTTCTTGTAAGTTTTTAGACATTTGTGCAACATGATCATTTAAGGAAAGAAGAATTTGAGTATTAATTGTACCCTGTTCATAAATATCGCCTAAAAGATCCAATGTTTGATCTTTTCCTTCATTATAATCATTATGGAATTGAGTAAGTTCTTCACTGATATTCTTAAGCTGTTCGAGAATACTATCTAATGTGCTGCCGATATCGCCAAGCTCTTTCATAATCTGCTCCATAGCTTCCGCAGCAGAAATTTGTCCCATTTGAACTTGTTCAATTAAAGACTGAATTAATTTATTAGCCTCTTCCTGTGTTTTACCGTTTTGTACCAGTAAATCAATAATAATATTTTGGTTATTTTCATTATTCAGCATGAATTCATACATTTGAGCATAGAACTGTTCTGCGGTTAACTGTCCTTCCTGCATCATCTGCATCATTTGAAGCATGTACTGTGACAACTGAGTAAGCTGATCATTTGTTATCTGTTGCTGTTCAAGCATCATTTGCCACATTTCCATCATCTTTTCAAACATTGCCTGCCACTTAGAATCATCATATATAATTGTAATATCAGTGTCTGAGCCATGCTCAATATAAATATGGCTTGGTTCTAAGTATTTTGAACATGATTGTGTCATTGCTGCTCCGCCCAGTAATGTAAGCGCCATCATTGCTTGTAAACCTTTTTTCTTCAAGGCCGCAAGATTAACTCCGCCCTGGAAAGAAAGCTGATTGTTCAAACCTTGTGCATAAAGAGCATTCATGCCGTCTTCCGGTTTACTTACAGGAGGTTCTGCAACAGGGGCAGTTGGTTGCGGGGATGCTTCACCAAACTTCATATTCTGCTTAGGAAGTTTCAGTTCATTTGCGATAATGTTCATAATTGAATATACTCCTTTTTAACTAATCGTTAGATACATGTTGTACTATGCTAAAAACAGTAAAAAAACTTTTTGCTATTATTTTTACAAATCTTAATAATATTTTTTTATGAACATATTGTTGTAAAACTCGTTCTTTGAATATATAATATTTATTGATTTAATTCAGGTAATACATAATGAGAAATATAATAGTTCAAAAGTTTGGAGGAACATCCGTAGCGGATACGGAAAAGATTAAAAATGTTGCCAAAGCGGTTATCAGAGAAAAAAATCTCGGCAATGATGTTGTAGTCGTTGTTTCCGCAATGGGTCATACTACGGATAAGCTGGTTAAACTTGCAAAAGAAATTTCAGATTCTCCGTCTGAAAGAGAAATGGACATGCTTCTGTCAACCGGTGAAGGAGTGTCTATTGCCTTACTGGCGATGGCACTTCAGGCACAAGGATGCAAAGCTGTTAGTATGAATGCTATTCAGGCAGGAATCATTACGGAAAATCTTCATTCTAAAGCAAGAATTATTGATATTAAAACAGAAAAAATCCGCAAGCATCTGGATCTTGGAGAAGTTGTAGTTATTGCCGGATTTCAGGGGGTAACAGACGACCTTGAAATAACAACACTCGGAAGAGGCGGATCCGATACTTCGGCGGTAGCTCTCGCCGGTGCGTTAAATGCAAACAGAT
This sequence comes from Candidatus Gastranaerophilales bacterium, assembly GCA_944323615.1. Taxonomy (GTDB): domain Bacteria; phylum Cyanobacteriota; class Vampirovibrionia; order Gastranaerophilales; family Gastranaerophilaceae; genus CAG-196. The sequence goes on along the minus strand of CALUTG010000017.1, from coordinate 14,171 downwards.
GCGATATTTATACTGATGTTGAAGGAGTTTACACAACAGACCCGAGAATTGTTCCTTACGCATCCAGACTGGAACAAATTTCCTATGAAGAAATGCTTGAACTTGCAAGAGTCGGCGCAAATGTTCTTCATCCAAGGGCTGTGGAAACAGCCGCAAAATACCACATGCCGGTAAGAGTAAGAAGCACCTTCAAACTTGAAAATTTAGGAACTTTAATATTAGGAGTAAACCAAATGGAGATTCAAAGACCTGTTACAGGAGTTGCATCCGATTTATCTCAATTAAGAATAGTCGTTTGTGATGTTAAAGATAATCCAGGAACTGCAGCAATCCTTTTTGACGGACTAGCGAAAGAAAATATTTCGGTAGATATGATTATCCAGTCCTACGCAAGAAAGGCAATGAATACTAATGATATTGCTTTTACAATAGATAAAAATGACTTGGACAGAGCCATGAAAATTTTAGAAAAAGTTAGAGAAAATCTTGATTACAGCAATGTTTTTGTAGATGATAAAATTGCTAAAATTTCTATTGTCGGCGCAGGCATGATTGATAAACCTGGTATTGCAGCAAAAATGTTCAGAACACTAGCAGATCTGGATATAAACATCAAAATGATTTCTACCAGTGAAATTAAAATCAGCTGCCTTGTTGATCAGGCAAGTGCTAATGATGCAGTAACAGCTTTGCATAGAGTATTCGGACTTGACTGTAACACAAAAGCTGTTGTAAAAGGCGATTTACCTAACGTTTAAATAAGAACGGAGACAGAATGAAAAAAATATTTCTTACAATTATATCACTATGCTTTATATCTTTATCTGCAATTGCTGATGACAAGGCTGATGCGTTAAAATTCTTTAATGATTATGTTGAAGCTGCAAATACATACAGCCCGGTTGTTACGACCCTGTATTCACCATCAGCAAAAATTATACGGCAAGTTGTTAAACCTGACGGAACAACCGTTGATGTTTATACTGACACTGCAACCTATATTAAGCAGATGAAATTAAGCCAGGCCGTTGCAAAAGCCAGAAAGTATAAAAATTCATATTCAAATATAACCGTTACTCCTGTATCTAACGGATATAAGGTCTCCTCTTTACGACAGCCAGCCGGTGAAACGTATAAATTAAAAACTTATATGATTCTTCAAAAGCAACCTAACGGAAAATGGTTAATAGTAGAAGAGTTAATGCAGACAAAGGAACAAATTTTCTTAAAATATGCAAAATAAAAAGAGGTTTTAAAACCTCTTTTTTTATCTATACACCTAATGAGGGCGCTATTTGAATAAACGTTCTGACAAGGTCTCTATCTAATTGTGTTCCAGCATTTTCTTCCAGAATAGAAATTGCCTTCTCCATATTCATCCCTCTTCTGTACGGTCTGTCACTAATAAGAGCATGGTAAGTATCGGCAACTGCAACGATTTTGGCAGCAAGAGGAATATTTCCGTTTGTTAAACCTTCCGGATAACCTTTACCGTCAATCCTTTCATGGTGATATTTTACTATAGGAATTAAATCGCGTAATGCCGGATTTGGCTGCAGAACCTTTTCCGTACCTATAACAGGGTGCTGTTTCATAATTTTCCACTCGTCATCAGAAAGAGGGCCTTCTTTTTTCAATACAGTCTCAGGAATACCGATTTTGCCGACGTCATGAAGAAGAGCTCCCAGAGTAATTCTGTCAACTTCTTTTTCAGGAAGATTAATTGCTCTTGCAAGAGCTTCCGCATATCTTGATACAGAAGTTGAATGACCTTTAGTATACGGATCCTTAGCATCAATTGCGCCTGCCAGGGATGTCGCTATATCCCAAATTTTTGTACCCGATAATTTATGGTCTGCATTGAATTTTTCGATTAAATCTTCTTCAAAATTAATCCCAAGTTGAGAATGTCGTTTTGAAACGACTTCTGCATAAGATTTTAGAGCAACATCATCCCAGAAATTAAAATCTGCAGAGCTAATAATTGCAGACATGCCGTCCTTATAACCTTTTGCCTGTGAAATATACATTGCCTGCTCAGCCAGTATTAAAAGTTTTTCCTTATCTTCGGAGCAGTCCGGATAAGTGGAAACACCAACCGAGACCTTAATGGGTCCAACATCATCGATAAAACAGCAAGAAAGAGAATATGTTAAATATTCAGCAACATACTTTGCCTGCTCAACTGAAGTATTAGGAAGTATTATTGCAATTTCATCTCCGCCGTAGCGGCCTGCTATATCACCTTCTCTAATATTTTGGCGCACTTTTTCGGCAACAGTTTTAATAACTTCATCACCTTTTGCGTGGCCGAATTCACGGTTGATTTTTGTAATATTACTTATATCCATCATTATAATGGAAGTTTTCTGTTTATTAATTTTTGCACGCTCCAATTCACGGGTTAGCATCTCCTGAAAACCGCGATGGCTGTACAAAAGTGTTAAACGATCAGTGTTTGCATATTCATCACTCTTTTCTATCAAGTAAAAATTGTGAACATATAGAGCCATATAGTTTGCAATAAGCGAATAAAGTGTTATATTTTGACGGGCAGAATCATCTTCAATAATAAATACCCCTATGCATTTATTTACAGAAATCAGCGGCAGTATCGCCGTAGAATAATTCTTGTAGTATGCAAGTTTAAGAAAGTCCTCTTTTTCTACAAAAACAGGCTCATGACTGTTAAATACTTTGACAATCGGGTTATCTATATCTTTTAGAAAAACTTTTGTTGAATAGTTATTTCCCAGTTTGTCATGCAATCTTAGGTTAATACAGTTAGATTTATCTTTATATAAACCGATTGCATAAAAACTTGAATCAATTGATTGATTTATTATTCCGTAAATTTTGCTGTAAAAATCCGAAAGATTATCTATATTAAAAAGTTTAACCATTTCATCAACTACTTGCTTGTAATTAAGAGTGGTTCCTTTTTCGTTATTAAAAACCAGAGCATGAGGATTTTGAATATGCACAGACGCAGGATTTATAGTAAGAGCATTGACTTTTGATACAAGCTTGCCTTGCTTTACAGGGGACGTAACCGTTTTAATACTATTCTTAGCTGTATCGTTATTATAAGCCATTTGATTTTTATTCACACCAGCACCTTTATATTAATATAGCTATATAAATCAAGTAAATGATATTTTTTGACAAAATTTTTTAGTTGGTTAAAAAAAATTTACAATAATCAATAATCCCTTCAAAAATATATCCGATTTACTATCCTTTACCACATCTTAACATTTTTTCAAAATATTTCTAGTGTTTTTATTAAAATTTAAAATATTTATTTACAATTTTCTAATAAACAGATGATTGAATTATTCCGCTACATCCTTCCTGAGAAATGCTTTCACTCCTTTTCACAGGAATTTTAAATGTAAAGGAATTTATTTTATCTCCATTATTTAAAACTTTTATTTCCCCTTTATGAAATTCAATAATTTTTTTACAGAAATTCATTCTTATACCATGCCCGACAGTAGAAAAATTTGAGTTATCAGAAAACATCCTTCTATACTCTTCTTCAGTTAAAGATTTTCCTTGATAGCCGAGAGAAAAACCTATATTTTCTCCGTCTTTAAAAACCGTAATAAGAATTTGTTTTCCCCTTTCCGAGTTCGAAACGGCAGTAATCAAAAGTGTGACCAGAACTTTTGTTATATATGCCCTGTCTGCTTCCAAATAATCCGCGGGAGACTTTTTTATACATAAAATTTCAACACTTTTTTCGTTTGAAAACTTCTCTATCTGGGTTATACAGGATAAAAGAAGAGATTCTATATTAATTTTTTCATAATTTAAAATCTGTTCTCCATTTTCAAACCTAAAGGTATTAAGCAGCATTGATATCATATCAAGGGTATATCTGCAAGACTCATCAATATCGGATAATAATTCTTTCTGCTCTGCCTTTGGAAGAAGTTTTTCAAGAAGTTCCAGCCCCCTTAGCTGGGCAAGAGTTGATACACGCAAATCGTGGCTCAATACTCTTATAAAATATTCTCTCTGCTTTACCAGTTTACGTTTTAAGACACAATATTTTTTTATAAATTTCAAAACAAAATATAAAATAATCGCAGCGGCACATACTGATATTCCTACTTCGTTATCGGCGGCGGCCAGCACTATAATTAAAGATAAAAATATCGGTATCTGCAAAAAATCTTTAGCAATACTCATCTGACTATTCTCACTTTGACTATACTGTATTATTATACTAACCGATAATTTTTAAATAAAAATTAGCCGGGCGGGTAGATATTATTCTGCCAGAGTGAGTAATTGTTTGTGCAGTTTTACATTATGAACCCTTAAATAATCCACTCCGGATTTAATCAGCGGATAAGATATTGCAGCCGAAAGAGAATCTTTTAAATCGTTATCATTATTATTAACTCCGAGCAAAGATTTCCTGGAAACACCAACCATAACAGGGCAATCAAGGGAATAAAACTCTTCAATCCTGCTTAGTATCTCAAAATTATCTTCTCTTGTCTTTCCAAACCCGATTCCCGGGTCTATAATAATGTTTTGAATTCCTTTTGAGTGTGCAAATTTAATTTTACTAAGAAGATTCAAATAAACTTCTTCCATGACATCGTCATATTCGGGATTTTTCTGCATATTTTCGGGAGAACCCTTGGAATGCTGAATAATCACACCTGCGCTATATTCAGAAACAGTATCCGCCATTTTAGAATCATAATCAAAACCTGAAACATCATTTATAATCTTAACACCGTAATCTAATACAAATCTTGCGACTGCGGAACTTCTTGTATCAATACTTACAGGAGTTGTAATATTTTCTTTTTTAATTAATTCAAGGACAGGCTTAAGCCTTCTAATTTGTTCATCAGGCTCAACCGGCTGCGAGTACGGGCGGGTTGACTCCGCTCCGATATCGATTAAATCTGCTCCGTCTTCTATCATTTCAACCAGATGCTTAAATGAATCCTCCGGAGTTATATATTTACCCCCATCCCAGTATTTCCCCCCGTCAGAGAAAGAATCCGGTGTCAGGTTTAAAATACCTGCAAGTTTTGTTTTCCGAGAATGATCCGACTTAATATGCTGCTCGATTTTTTCACCAAGATATTTTAAGGAAAACGGCTGAAACTTTAGTCTTTCCGCGATTTTTCTTAATTCAGAAATACTCCCGCCGAGAATAACATCTGAAAATTCAATTCTGCCCGTTATAACCTCTCTATGAACACCGCAATCAGTCCCGAGTGCAAGCGCTGTTTGTTTTAAAATATTTGCCTGTGCGGGAGTAAGATTAAAAATTTTAATTGTTTTATATCTGTATTTATCCGCAGCTCTATTAATATAACAGGAATCAAATCCGACCTTTGAAAGCTCGGATTCAATATTATCAGTTTTGAGTTCTCTTATTAAAAAATCTTTCATAACCGGATTGTATCATAGATAACAGCTTATATGCAAAATCAACTTACCCTGTCGGCTGTACGGTAAGAGAATTGAAGTACAGGCATTTTTAATTTTTTATTGGTTAAAAGGAGGTCGTAATATGTATTACAATGTTTTAGAACTAAAAGATATTATTCAAAATGAAACAGAAAAATTTGAAAAGAAAGTTTTATTGCAAAACGGAGATTCCTGTCTTACTGCAATTGCTCTTAAAAAAGATGAAATGATTGATACTCATTCTTCCGTTTGCGATGCCTGTGTTTACGTTTTTGACGGAGAAGCCGAATTCCATTTTGCGGCAGAAAAATTTAAAGTAAAAAAAGGCGAAATACTTATGTTCAAGAAAGAGGAAGATCATAAAGTTTTAGCTCTTAAAGACACAAAGTTCCTTCTGATAAAGATTTAGGCAGAGGGAAGTTAACTTTTATTTTATTAGTTTTAAACTTAGATAAATCAAGAACTATTCTGCCCTTAGACTGGAGTTGAATAGTTCTTTTAAAATCCAGAATATATTTTTTATCAATTTTATTACGATCAAAGATTCCGTCATTTGCAAGTTCAATCAACTTATCAATGTATTTCTGGCAATTTTCAGGTGTGTGCGGAAGTCTTTTTATCTGAGTAACAAAATCAATATTTCCCCTTTCACTGTTTTCTCTGTTACAGGCTCCGCCAAAGTTTTTCATTGAGTCCGGTCCTCCGCATGAACGCGGAAGAATATGTTCAACCGATGCCGTAGAAGGCCAAAGAAGCCTGTATGCGATTTTATTTGAACTCTCACCTGCAGCTTTTAGAATATATGCTGATAAATTTTCTTTAGATGTAGGAAGTTTTTGCGCTATATTAATTAACCGTTCTTCAAGTTCCGGTTTATTTAAACCTTTTAAAAGTTTCGCGAGGTCGTATATAAATGATTTTCTGCTGAAAGGCATTGAAATATTTTCACCATTTAATCTTTGTTTTGCTGTCTTCAAAAGTTCTTCAATTGTATCACTATCTCTCAAGGGAGAGGATTTCTTTATCTTTTCCAGATTATTTATTATCTCTTTGTACTGCTCGATATTGTCCGGAGTAAGCTTTTTAGGAAGCTTTTCCGCCTCTGCTACAAGTCTTAGAATAGATTTACTTCCCTTACCGCCTCTGTTAACCATATACTCTTTAATTTTACCGAGCTTATATTTAAATTCAGTAGAATTAAACGGAAGAACTATTGGTCTGTCTTGAAGTTTTTGATTAGTTTTCATCATAAATTGAATAAACTTGTAATGATAATCCGAAGGAAGCTTTTGAGCTGCCTGTAAAAGCTCTTTAAATATTGGAGCCTGTTTTTTTCTCAATTTTTTTTGATATTTAGGAGCTATTACTTGAAAAATTTCAGCAATAGATTTATCGGGATAAATTAAAGATTGTTCGTTTAAAATATTAAATGCCCGCTTTTCCATGCCGGAAAGACTTTCTTTATATGGTTCAAGATACTTTAAAGATTCAATTGCAGGTGCATGCAGTTTTCTTGAATCAAAAAGGCCTGATATCGATTTAGGATCAATCATCTTTTTACCGGTATACATACAGGGAAGCCCATATTGGAACAAAATCCTTAACGGCTTAGAATTCGCAATAGCACCAAAAGAAGGATTATAATTAACCAGATCCGTATAATAATACATTTTATCTTGAGCCGGAGTGGATATTTTCGGAACATCTTTTTCCGGTCTGTTGTACCGGTATGGATTATTTAAACTGCAAGCTATACCTATAGCTTCTATTTTCATAATACCCCTTATCTGCAATTATCATACCAGATTTTAAGGCACGTGAAAAGATTAATTTTATTCCTTCAGGTTAAAGTCTTGCTTCTGCGAATACAAATAAATAATACCAACAAGTGCAGTATAAAAAAGGAGTTCTGCTATTTCTTCAAGAACAATATTCTCAAATTTATGTTCAGAAATCCACCCTATTATCATGCCAATAAGCAGAAATAAACAATTCCAAGCAGGAAATTTAAGCTGTTTTACATAAGTAAACAAATTGATATATAACTTTTTCCAGAAAAAATATATTCCTGTCCATGCTATATAAATCCCATATAAGGGATGCGCCAGCCAACCGTATTTAATCTCTTTCCAGGAATAAAAACAATTGGGCCTGTCGGGAACAGGAAAAAATAAAGTTCTTCCGCAGTTGATTTCCCGTAAAAACAAAATACCGAGAATAAGGGTTACAAATTTAAAAAAAGTTTTGTTATATTTGGCTCTTAGAGCAAAATATATCCCGAAGCCTATCACAAGCAGCTGTAAATTCTCCAGAATAGAATTTTCATATGCATATTTTTCCGGCAAGTATAGGATGCATGGAACTGATATAATAATTATAAGCAGACAAATCCAACTTGCAGGAAACATTTGCAAATTCAAATGTTTCTTAATAAAATTTTTAAATTTTAACATCATACCAGCTTTTCTTAATAAAGTTTATTTTATATTAATTTTTAACATTAATCAAGCTTTTCGTCACCATTATCTGTTCTATCAGCCAAATTTGCCCAGTATCCGCACAAAATATTGCCATACAAAACCTCAAGCATTTTAGTCATTTTAATTATTCTTTTATCATCTTTGCTGTATTGACCGGCTATTTGGCATGCCAGTCTGTTAATGCAATGTGAACAATTATAGTTAGCTTTCCGGCACTCTTTTTGTTGCCTAGATATAAACCCATTCTTTTTAAGCCAAATTTTCCTGGCTAAAATTTTATTCTTCCATATTTCACTCATTGGAATAGCATAATTATCCATATATCTGGCAAACTCCACTCTAAAAGTCTCTTCATTTATCACAATTAAGCAGGTTCTGTTTATAGTCCCATTACTGCTCATATTTTTAGGACAGGGCAGCGGCATCTTGTCCAGCTTTACAACAGTACTTATATCAAAATCCCAGCTTCCCCGTTTATAATCTCTGAGCATTTTGTCATAGTAATATTTATAGTCAATATTTTTATACATTGACTGCACAACATGTCTGAGTGAACTTACCATATTGCTCCTCTCCTCTGATTTTATTTTTATACAATATATTGATTGGATATATAATTTTAACAACTTTTGAATATTTGTGCAATCAATATTTTGTTGTAATTTTTAAAGCCGGATAAGAAAAATGAAATTATTTGCAAAAAAGAAAAAATTAAAATAAAATAGATATGCGGGGTGAAAGTTGGATCATTATATTAAATCATTACCATATGAATTAGAATTAACATCAAGGGTTTTGCATGAGGCTGCACGATGTTTTTTTGAACAGAATAATTATTCTATATCGCAAGAAGAATTTATAATTTTGGACTGTTTGTATATGTACCCTGATATTATACAAATAGAACTTGCCAAGCTTATATTGAAAGGAAGAGCTCATACAGGTAAGTTTTTGAAATCACTTGAGAGTAAAAAACTTATAGAACGATTCCCTGCAAAGTCCGGAGCAAAAATAATTATGAAAATATCAATTACTCCTAAAGGACATGAAGTATATAAAAAAGTTAGTGAGTCTCTTGAAAAACATATAAAAGAATCCAGTTGTGATGTAGAAATTGAAAAGGTAAAAGATGTTATCAAAATACTTCAATCTATAAGAGAAAAAACTATACAAAGATATAATGTGAAATTCGACTAATATCCCCCTTGATAAATAATTATATATGTGGTTTAATCTTTGTAGATATTTCTACAGGTAGAAAAAGGAACATGTTGTGGCTGAAACAATATCATCAGAAGAGTGGGAGTTTAAAATAAATCCATGGATAACCATGATTCCTATCATGCTCTCCATATTTATGTTTGCATTAGACGAAACTATTTCTAATGTAGCTCTTCCATATATGGCGGGAACTTTCTCCATCAGCCACAACGAATCTACCTGGATTATCACAAGTTATCTCGTCGCCAGTGGTATTATCATTCCGGCGGTAGACTTTTTTAGCAAATTAATAGGCAGAAAACAATACTTTATGCTTAGTATTGTTATATTTACTCTTGCTTCTATACTTTGCGGAATATCAAATTCTATGGCAATGATGTTGTTTGCCAGAGCATTACAAGGGATTGGCGGCGGCGGAATAATGCCAATTGCGCAGGCTATGATTTTTGAAATATTCCCTAAAGAAAAACTACCAACTGCAATGGCAATTTTTGGATTAGGGGTCGTAATGGCACCGATTATGGGTCCTGCATTAGGTGGCTGGATTACAGAAAATTGGTCCTGGCCGTTTATTTATTTTATTAATATCCCATTCGGAATAATTGCACTTCATCTTACGCATGTCTATGTTGAAGAGCCGCCATACTCAAGAAAGCAAAAAAATGTTACCATGGATGTCTCCGGTTTTACATTTCTTGCATTATGGCTTTTAACACTGCAGGTCGTTTTAGATAAAGGTAATGATGCAGACTGGTTCAATGCACCATGGATCTGTAAATTATTTACGGTTTCAGTTATTTGCTGCATAGCGTTTTTCTATACTCAGTTTAAGAAAGGTAAAACTAAGACTGCATTAATTGACTTATCAATACTTAAAAACCATAACTTCTTAATCGGAACTATGGGACAGATTATCTTAATGGGAGTAATGATGGCATCAGCATCCATTCTGCCGTCAATGCTGCAATCATTACTTGGATATACGGCATTCTTAAGCGGTTTATCTATGGTTCCGCGCGGAGCCGGATGTCTTCTGGCATCAATACTTTGCGGGATTCTAGTAACAAAAATAGGAATAAAACCGGTAACGGTTATGGGATTGGTCATTCTTGCCATAGGCGGACTATTATTTGGAGAAATAAACACTTCAATATCACTGTCGAGTATTGCTCTGCCTAACTTTACATTTGGTCTTGGCATGGTAATGGCGATGGTTCCTCTGGCAAACATTTCTTGTTCAACGTTACCAAATGAAGCTCAAACTAATGCCGCAGGGCTTCAAAACTTATTGAAAAACACCGGTGCTGCAATAGGAACTTCCATTGCAACTACAATGATCTCCAGATTTTCACAAGCTCACCAAATGATGATGATTAAATTTTTGACAGACACTAATCAAGTTTATACAGAAAAACTCAATGCACTATCTTCTGCGTTTATGAGTCAGGTTGATTCATTTACCGCAACATATATGGGACAGGCTCAGCTGTATAATTCTTTGAGGCAGCAGGCAACTTTATGGGGATATGTAGAAACATTCAGATACTTTGCTGTTGCGGCTGTATTTATTATCCCATTTGTATACTTCCTCTACGAAGACAAAAAGAAAAAATCAAAAGTTACAACTGTTGAAGTGAGCACGAATCCTTAGTATGGAATTAAAAAAAGTTAGGAATGTAGACATAAAAGAATTGGCTGATCTTGCTTCTGAAATATGGCATGAATATTGGGTATGCATATTATCTGAAGCACAGATCAATTATATGGTAGAAAAGTTTCAGTCTGAAAAAGCAATTAAAAACCAAATAGAGCATGAAAATTATAGTTACTATTTCCTCGTGGAAAAAGATAAAATAGTCGGCTATACAGGAATAGCAGAGAAAGATGACTATTTATTTCTATCCAAATTATACTTAAAAAAGGAATACAGACGCATGGGGCTCGGAAAAGCTGCCTTTGATAAAATTAAGGCACTGGGTTTTAATAAAATCAGACTTACAGTAAATAAACAAAATATAAAAGCTTATAACGCATATTTAAAATACGGATTCAAAAAAATAGATAGTGTTGTCACTGATATAGGTCAGGGATTTGTAATGGACGATTATATTATGGAACATACGATTCTCTAAGCAAATTTTTTTTTCATACGTTTTATACCAGTATGGATAACATCTCATTCAAATCAAACATCCGCATGATTTCCCCCCAAGAGTTCAGTAAAATTGCCGGTCGTATAGGAGGGGAAAAAACAGTAAACTATCCCTGGACAATCAAACAAAGTGTATTAGCTGATAGTGCATACACTACAGGTATTTTTGACTGTACTGTCTGCGGAATAACTGACGGACAAAAAGTTCTGCTTAATCACCTCTGCCCATCTATTTCAGATAATTTTAATTTTAATAAAATAATTGATTTTATTAAAAATAATATTGATACAACAAACCAATATCTGCAAGGTTTTATACTCGGTTCAAAATCTAAATCTTTAACCTCAAGCTCTAAAAGCGAACTCTTATTTGATAGAGTTATTAATTTTATGAAAGAGATGAAAATCCCATATTCAGCATTTAAAGGAGGAACCTTTACAAATAATGTTGCATATTCCTCTTTGAATGATGAATGGGTTATATCAAACAATTCTATTAATGAAACTCTTACAAAAGAAGTTTCCAAAAATCCTGCTGAAATATTTAAAATTATTTTTGACGATATCTTAGTATCAGAGCTGGATGAAATAAATATGTAACACATATTATTTGACTATTTAGAACAGTGTATTAGGATACTTTTAAGTTAGGAAAGGTTGGGCAAGTATGCCCAACAGACATTTGTGTAAAAAGTCACATGGTTTGAGCATATAGGTCAAAAGTTTGATTATTTTGGGTAAAAATAATTTAAATTTTTAATTTAATGAGCGAATTAAGCTTCGTTTCAAATGTTGCTCTTTGGAGTAAATTAAGTAATTCATAATGCCCGTCTTCTCATACTTGTTTCTTAACATTTGGAAAGTCTTTGTTTTTGTCTTTATTCATAAATACAAAATGTTTCATTAAAATGTATGAAATTAATGCATTTGGCAGTAATATTATGGCATAGTTCAAATACATATTACTAAAATTGAATAATGTAAACACCTTTAATTCCAATATTGCAACAAAATACATAAACGTATAAATACCTATGAACCGGATTAATAATTTATTATTATTGTTTTTAAAAACAATAATACCTGTGGTTTTAAAATTAAATAGAATTCCCAATATAGTGGCCAACAAAGTTGATAATGTATAATGAAAATTTAAATAATTAAAAACGGCAAATACACCGTAACCAAACAGTGTATTTAAAGCTCCAACAAATAAAAACTTTGTAAAACGCCAACTAATATTATATTTTTCTAAAAAAATTTTTAGCTTATTCATTAAAAATTAATTCTTTCTTTTTCAATAACTAACGGTTTCTTGTCTACTCTTGTATAAATAGCGCCAACATACTCTCCAACTAAACCTAAAACAAACAATTGAAAAGATGCAAAAGTAAATAAACCAATAATTAGCGGCGCTATTCCAACTTCAAAAGATGACCAAAAAATTAGTTTATAAACCAAATAGAAAAAGGCAATCATTACACTAATTACTGAAAGTATAAAACCTGTAATCGTGGCAGCTCTTAAAGGAACTTTGGAATGTTTTACAATACCAAGCATTGCCATATCATATAAAGTGTAAAAATTATTTTTAGTTCTTCCTCTTTTTCTTGTAGGTTGTGTAAATTTAACTATAGCTTTTTCAAAACCGACTTCGCTAATCAACCCTCTGAAGTATGGGTACGGATCATCAATTGTTCGGAAAACATCTACGACCTGTTTATCATATAATCCAAACCCTGTAAATTGTTTTATTTGTTCTGTATTGTCATCAACAATATTTTTTAATAACCCATAAAATATTCTCCTTATTGTAAACATAAATTTTGATTCTTCGGAAACATTTTTTTGCGCAAGGACAATTTTATAACCATTTTCCCACTTTTTAATAAGTTCCGGTAATAATTCAGGCGGATCCTGTAAATCTGAAACCATAAAAATAACGGCATCACCATATGCATTTAATATTGCATAATGAGGAGAACGAATATGTCCAAAATTTCTTGAATTAACTATAATTTTAACTTTTTTGTCGGCACTAGCAATATCTTTAAGTATGTTTACTGTGTTATCCGTAGAACAATTATCAATATATATTAATTCCCACTCATATTTATTCTTATATTGAGACATCTGTGCAGAGATTTTTTCATATAATAATTTCACATTGTCTTCTTCATTATAACATCCTGTTACTATACTAATTTTTTTCATATATACCATCCTTTATAAAATTAAATAATTCAATAAGACCTGTTTTGTAATCTGTAAATTTGAAATCCTTCAACTCTGTTTTTAATAAAGCATTAGAGCCTGTATATTGGTTGCCCATAACAGGATTTAGAACTTCAATCTCTGTTTTATTTTTACCTATTTCATTTACTAAATTTGCAATTTCTAATAATGAAATACTTTTATCAGGTGTAACATTTATAATTTTATTAGCAGGTTTATGCCCGATAAAATATTCAATTATTCGACATAAATCATCAATATAGATATAATCAAAAATAACATTTTGATTAATAGTAATTTTTTGATTGTTTAAATTTTGTGTTATTGCATAAGTCGGGAATCTAGTTTCTTTTTCATATTTTCCATAACAACCAAAAATATTAAGACATAGAACATCATCCCTGCCACACACGATTTTTGAAATTTCCAGCTTTGATTTGCCATATAAATCTTTTGGAATAAAATGTCCGATTTCGCTTTCTTTAACCTTATCTAAAGAGCGGTTTTTATCATACATTGCCCCGGAACCAAACAGAATTACCCGACAATTTTCTCTCTTATATTTTAAGAGATTTTTGACCATTGCGAGGTTGTTTTCAATCGTTGTATCTTTGTCCTTTTGAGTTCTATACCCGCCG
>CALUTG010000016.1 GCA_944323615.1 Candidatus Gastranaerophilales bacterium | reverse complement strand
AGATAAGCAGAACTAATGCGAGAGTTAGTTCTACAATTCCATAACAGAAAAAGATATTTACAAAATTGATATAGGAACGGTTTGTAATACGTTTACTGTCAGGTATTTGTTTGCTGCTTTTCAAGTCACGGCAAAATAATATAACAAGTATAATAAATGCACTTATTGTTATCGGGGAGCCTAATATTGGTAAGAAGGCAAAATAAATGCCCCCTCCTCTGCTGGAATCAAATAAGTCATATCCGGGTATTGTACATAGAATAGTAAAAACTATCATTATGCTAAATATGATATTGTTTTGTAGTTTCTGCTTAGCAAGCAATATACATTGAACAATAATGGGAATAATTGCGTGAGCACAGATTAACGGAAACATGCACCCTTGTAATAGTAAGCAGTCTTCAATCAATCCGTAGAGGTCTCGGAATGTTTGCGGAAACGGGAACTCATCTACGGAATAATAGGATGAAGCAACCATGGCAATAATTATAAGAACAAAGCTCACAAAACCGAGCATAGCTATAATATTAGCACTCCACATATTGGGGAGATTTTTGAAATAAGACTTAATATTCATATCGTAATTATATCAGTAAACATTATTTAAGAAAAGGAAAAAGTATGAAAAATAAAAAAGAAGATACTAAGTATCATGAAATACTAAAACAAGCCTCTATATATGCATATCGCAAGGATAATTCAAAACCTCCTGCCGGATATAAAGTAATTGATTCAGTGGATAATAAAAATAACGGCTTTCATGCCGAAGTTCTGTCCAACGGAAAAGATATGATAATAGCCTATCGCGGAACGGAACCAACTACCCGAGAAGATATTAGGAACGATATAGCAATGGCAAGAAATAGGCTTCCTGCTCAGGCAACGGATGCCATAGCTGTTTATGATAAAGTAGCGAGGGAGAATCCGGGGATGGACATATCTGTAACAGGTCATTCTCTGGGAGGAAGCCTTGGCGAAATAGTTTCCGGTATCAGGGGAGTTTTTGCCGCGACATTTAACGCCTATGGAGTCAGAGATATGTTCAAAAGCGGAATAAAGTTAAAGGAAAATAATGTAATAAACTATGTTAATGAGAAGGACTATATAGCAATGGTGAACGGGCAGAGTCATATCGGAGAAATTTATGCAGTACCTGAAAAACCCGGAAGCGCAAACAGCCATGAGGCAGAAAGCATGGAAGATTTGTCTCAAAGGAAAATACGAACTACTGAAGAAATTAAACAGACAAGTAAGAACTTGCATCCAAATATGACAAAAGTGAAGGAGCTTATATCCGGAGAAACGGCTGGAAATCTCAAAAATAATATTCGGCAAAAGATGGGAGATTTAAAATCTTCAATTGATAAAAAGCTCGGGAGAAAAGACAAAGATAAGGGTGGTTCAACCGGTTCACAATGCGTTGGTTCATATACAGTGAGCGGTTATACGCGTTCTGACGGGACAAAAGTCGGTGATTATGTACGTACCTGCGGCGCGAAGCATGGAAGTTAGAGGGAATTTTATAAAATTATGAACATATATACCAGCAGAAGAGCTTCAAGAATCAGTACAACAGTTCCGTACCAGAAGAAAATATTTATAAAATTGATATAAGAAGGATTTGTAATATGCTTACTGTCAGGTATTTGTTTTCTGTTTTTCAAGTCTCTATAGAGTAATATAAAAAGTATAATAAATGCAAGCAATGTAACAGGCGAACCAAATAATGATAGAAATGCCAAATATATGCCCTTACCTCTGTTGAAATCAAATTTATTATACCCCGGAATTGTGCAAAGAATAGTAAAAACTATCATTATGATAAATGTGATATTGTTTTGTAGTTTTTGCTTAGCAAACAATACATATTGAACAATAATAGGAACAATTGCGTGAGCGCAGGTTAACGGGAATAGACACACATGTAATATTATGTAACTTTCAAACATTACATGAACTGCCTCAAGTGTTTTTGGAAGAGAAAACGCATCTCCCGAATAATAAAATGTAACGGATTTGGCAATAATTGCAAGAACAAAACTTACAAACCCCAGCATAGCTATAACATTAGCACTCCACATGTCGGGAAGATTTTTGAAATAAGAATTAAGTTTCATATTGTGATTGTATCACATGTTAATAAAGAATGGAATTAATTATGACGGATAAAAAAGATGATATAAAGTACCATGAGCTACTAAAGCAAGCAGCATTATATTCATATCATGATGGTAAAACATCTTTGCCATCAGGATATAAAGTTATTGATGTTGGAAAAAATGATGATAATGGTTTCTATGCAGATGTTTTATCAAATGGTAAGGATATAATAATTGCATATAGAGGAACTGATTTAAAACCTGGAGAAGCCAAAAAGGATATAAAAAATGATGTATATATGGCTCAAAAAAGACTTCCAATGCAAGCAATAGATGCGTTGAATCTTTATGATAAAACACTGGAAAAGTATCCAAATCTTGATATTACAATGACCGGAGAGTCATTGGGAGGTAGTTTAGGGGCTATTGTTTCAGGTGTACGTGGCGGAAATGCGGTTACATTTAATCCATATGGCATTAAAAATATGTTTATAGAAGGTACAAAATTTAAAGATGATAATTTGATTAATTATATAAATGAATGGGATCCTATAACAATGTTTAATGCTGAAAATCATATCGGTACAACATATGCAGTAAACAGTAAAAGTAATCAAATTCCTCACTTTTCTCGCGCCATGAATTCTTTGGCTGACAGAGAATTTAGAACACCACAGGATTTAAAGAGACATAAGAATATTCTAAATAGAGTAGAAAATAAGATGGAATATACAACAAATAAAGTTAAAAACTATCTTCATAACAATATGCAAAAAATGCAAGACAAAATAAAAAATTATGTTTATCCTTATTAAATTTTAAATCTGATGAATTTTATATATTGTAATAAAAGCAAGAATGAAAATAACAATTGAATACCAGAAAAAAATATTTACTATAAACTTGTAGTACTTATTTTTCACAAGGTTTTTATTAGGAATTTGTTTTTTTAAAATTAAATCTATAAATAACAATGTAATAAATATAAAAAATACTGCAATTAAAACCGGATAGCAAAAGAATGGAATAAAAGCAAAGAAGAATCCGCTTCCGTTTTCGGCATAGAATATGTAGCTTGGCAGTGTGCATAATGTTATAACTACGGCAAGTAATAATATTTGCAGATGAGTGTTTTTACTTGGTCTCATTAAAATACCGTACTGAGTAATTATAGGTAATATTCCAAGCAAACAAATGACCGGTAATAGAGAGCCCTGAATCAATATAAAATACCAGCCGATGTCTTTTATTGATGCTCCAATTTTATATGGCATATCTATATTGATATGCGAATAAAAAATTAAGGAAGCAATACCAATAATAGAAAATATAAAGCTAACAAAACCCAGCATAGCTAAGAAATTAGCACTCCACATATTGGGGAGATTTTTGAAATAAGAATCAAGTTTCATATTGTGATTGTATCACATGTTAATAAAGAAAGGAATTAATTATGACGGATAAGAATTTTCAAAACGAAAAAGAATTAGTCTGGGGAGAAATTTCTCCTCTGGATATTTTAAAGAAAAAGTATAACACAAAACCTCTGAAGGATATGTCAGATAAAGAGATTTCTCAAATGCTGGAAGATTTAATTTAGGGGAGAAAAACCATGTACAAGATAGAATTTATTCCGACCGGCCATATCTTTGTTTTGCCGGATAATATTGCAAAAGAATTGAAAGAAAAATTCCCGTCGGATTACAAAATCCTTGAAAAGAACGGAAAAAAATTCCGCGACAGGATTAAAAAAGCAGAAAAAGTTCAGGATGATAAATCTATATTATCCAAAGTTCTGGATGAGGAGGGGAAATAATGAAAACGTTTCAGCAATTTTTAAATGATCTCGGCGCAAGAGAATCTGGCGGGAATTATAAAGCTTTTAATAAATACGGTTATGCCGGTAAATACCAGATGGGTGAAGCGGCTCTAATTGATGCAGGATATTACAAAAAGCCTTCCCATATATATAATAATGACTGGCGCGGAGAATTTATGGGAAAGGACGGCGTTTGGTCAATTCAAGATTTTTTAAATAATCCTAAGGCTCAGGAAAATTCTCAAATTGCTTTTAAGAAAAAACAGTGGGGATATTTAAAGGCTGTAGGTGCGGATAAGTATTTAGGTCTGGTTATAAACGGGTATAAAATAACTTCATCCGGTCTGCTTGCCGGTGCTCATCTCAAAGGCGCGGGTGCGGTTATAGATTATTTAAAGAGCGGCGGGAAAAATAACAGCCGGGACGGTTTTGGAACAAGTATAGAAAGTTATATGAAACAGTTCGCGGATTACGATGTGTCAGAAGTTACTGGCTAAATTATTAGTCAATTCCGTAACTTAGATAAATAAGATATATAGTAAGTAATAAGTAAATAATAAGAAAGATAAAAAATAGTGTTAAAGCAGTATTTGTAACTATCTTCTGAAAAATTTTCTTTCTATCTGTAGGATTATCAAAGAACTTTTTGTCACTGTTTGAGATTACATATTCGGATTTGGAAAAAATTAATGTCTGAATAAGTACTACGAAAACCGGAAAAAAGAAAATTAAAGTATTTAAAATCCAGTCAATTACAAGTACGACATGCTCTTTTTCACTATAGTGGTTGAGTCTGTAAATGATAAAAGGGACATATACAAGAATACTCGTATAAAAGAGATAGTTAAAGAAATTTATTGTCTTATATTTACTGGTTTTAGGTAGCTGCATAATTTATATATTAATCAAGATTTTATAGGAGGTCAATAATAATGTTAAACGATAAGTTTATTACCCAAGAAGAATAAAATAGTGTTAGTAATTATGTTTAGTAGTTTGGAGGAAATGTAAAATTGCAATCTTTTTCTTCTTGGAAAATGCAAAAGTGGAATCGGTAAAAATAAAAAATTATGATAGATTACAATTTAAAGGAGGTTTTATGACGTTAACATTACTTGATTTGTACAACACAGCGGCATCGCAAGAGTGGTCAATGTATGACAACGATGCTGCTTCTGAATCTGAGTTTGAAGATTCACTTGTTTTGGCTTTGAATAAAGCTATTGTGGATATTTACTCTTCTTACGATTTTCCGTTCAGGGAGCGAACTCATGTTATACTCACCATCCCTGGTACGGATGCGTATGACTTGCCAAACGGGCTTATCAAAAAAGATTCCGGAGGTAAATATTTAGTTAAACTTAATTCAAAATTTCTTGATTTGATTGAAAATCCTGAAAGTTTAGAACACAAATGCGGGATGCCGGAAGGGTTCTTTATAAAAGGAGATAAAATAGTTCTTTATCCGTCTCCTGTTGTGAAATCCATCGTTACGATAGATTATTCTACTCTTGCTATCGGTGAAACTGCAAGCGGGGAAGAGATTTATACCCTCAAGAATCAGGATGATATTCTCTCTGTTCCGCCTCATCTTGAAGTATTGATGAAAGATGCAATTATTACAAAGGCAATGATTAATTCTATAGCATCTGAAAGCGATGAAAACTATTCAGCTTACAAAAAGCAGGCTGATAAAGCTTATAGACTATTGGTTAAGTATGCAAAGGCTCTTGAGACGGACAAACGTATTATTCAGTAAATTCCCTGTTTATGGGCAAAAAAAGACCCCGAAATGGGGTTAAAAATTTTTGTAAGATGTAAGATGTAAATATAAGAGTTATTTAAGTTATTTAATAAGATTCAAAAGTATTAAGCGATGAAATTGTTACCGAATCTGTTAGCGCCGTAGAAGAAAGATTCTCTCATAACCTGCTGGAGGGATCTTTTTCTGACGATTCTGTTACCGACTTTGGTGTTTTCTATATCTTCAACAGATTTTTGATACTGAGAAGAAACAAGTGAAGAGATGTATTTAGAAACAGGAGTTTCTTCAACAACGTCATTCACGTCAACTACTTCAATTTCTTTGTCATACTGTTTGAAGAAGTTGTTAATAGAGTTAAGTTCTTCGTTGTTAACTGTATTAGTAGTGAATAACATCTTATAAAGCTCCTGTATTTATCTCTTACATATATATAAAGTATATCTATTACAAAAAATTGCCTTTTTTAAGCCCAAATATTAAGAAATGTAAAATTGAATTTATTTTTAAGTAAAAAACGCAATAAATATTAACACTGAAAAAAGGAGGTGGTGGCTTTAGTATAAGTAAAATTTTTTATTGTAGAATTATGGTATGAAAAGATTTTGGTTGTTAGGAATTTTTATTATTTTTATCTTAGATATTGTTGTTTTCTGTTTAGTTGCACCAAGGACTATAGATCTTGATAAACAAAATAACCTGTCTGCTGCGGAGATTTTGTATAAAACAGCCGTAAATAGCAAACCGGATAAAGAAGTAGTTTCACCGGAAGATGTTCGCGCTGTTTTTGTAGATTTAAACGGCGACGGGGTGGATGAAGTTGTGGGTTATATTAAATCAGAATTGTATACAGGAATTGCCGGAACAACTTTATTTATTCTCCAACGCGGCGGATATAATTTTGATTATAGAAATATTTGTCGCTATTCTAACTTTTATCCGGATAAAAATTTGGTTATTTTAAGATCTAAAGAAAATGGATTTAGAGATATACAGCTTTGGTCTTTGTTTATTCAAAACGATGGGTTATTTGAGGATAGGAAATTTATTCTTAAATATAACGGCAATGTCTATAAGAATGAAACCCAGATACAACAGAATCTGAAAAAATATTTAGGATGATACATGAGTCAAAGAATAAAAATTACCGTATTAATACTTAGTGTTGTTATATTAATTACAATGTGTTGGATATTTTTGTTCTTTAATTCAAGCATCAATTTTAAGAAAAACAATTTGGATGCGGCTAAAATACTGACAGAATTCCTTATTCAATTTTCAAAAGATATGGATTTTTATATGTATAAAAATATAACACCGGAACGAATCCTCGCTGTTTTTGTAGATTTAAACGGCGACGGGGTGGATGAAGTTGTGGGATATAGCAGGCAGGCGGATGATTTATGGATAATGGGAACCCAGCTTTTCATTCTTGAAAAAAGAGAGAGTGGGGAGTATAAAAATGCCGGTGCTGCTGTTAACTTCTTCCCTCGGGGAGGGGTTAAAATTCTGCGGCATAAAACCAACGGGTATCATGATTTAAAAATTAAATCTATCTACTTTGAAGATACTTATTGTTCTGTTGAAGATTTCATTATCAAATATGATGCTGAAAACAGGGCTTATTACAATCCGCGGCAGATAAAGCAGCTTGCGGATATTTTAGAATAATATAATCTTTTAGTTTTCTTTTTTGTTCAGAGCTTTTGCGTGCTGCAGGGCTCTTTTTGTGTTGCATTTATTAAGGAAAGGAAAAAATTATGCAAAGAACTTCTTTAATCTGCAATAATTTTTCCGGAATAAACAGAAGTTCGTCGGTTTTTTCGTCTTCTGTTATAACAGCGTCTGATATTCAGAATGTGGAATTATTTTCAACAGAGATTAATTCCGGAGTCGGAATAAGGACATCTAGCGGAAATATTGCAGTTAGTGACCTGATTCCTGCGGGAGAGACGGTTATTAATATTTTTGAAAGTGTGCAAAAAGCTGTTACTTACTTTTTTGTACATACGGAAAGTTCAACTGAGGGTAAGATTTATCTTTTTTATCCCAATTCCGGAGACTTAGTACAAAAAGTTGATGGACTTAGTGTAACGGGAAAATCTGCGGCAACGGATGCTGCTCAGGGCTGGTCTGATTTGTGGGTGTTTTCTAATTCGGAAGAAATGCTTTCAATAGAACTTGATAACTATAATGAGGACGGCGAGCTTGATGAAATTACAATGATGGAGCTTGAAGATATGGATGGAAGAACCGTTAAAGGTCTCGGTCTTGTAATTTTTTCCGGCAGGCTCTGGGTATTTAACGGTCAGGTTTTGTGGTATTCCGTTCAGGAAAATATTTACGACTTTAAAACTTCTGATGCAGAAATTTCAACTTCTGCTGGATATATAGAGTTTGTCAAAACCATAACGGCTATTTACCCGTATCTGGGTACTCTTGCTGTCTTTCATAAAAATTCATCATGCATGATAGCCGTGGATGAAAGTGATTATTCTTTTTATAAAACGTTCGATTCTCCGGGCGGGTGTGCAGGACCGAATGCTTTAGTTTTTCACGGCACACAGCTTTATTTTTATGATGATACTAAAAAGGGAGTATTTTCTTTCTTACAGGTTGTTAATGGAGATAAGACTCTCGGAGATAATATTGCACTTGATATTCAGGATGAATTGTTTTCAATTCCGGTTTCCGAGCTGGAGAATATTAAAGCACTTTCTGTTGTAACTTCTGACAGGAATGAAATCTGGTTTCTTTTGCCGGGCGAGGAGGAAAATTATTCAACTATCATGATTTATGATTATTTAAGAAGAGCCTGGGTTAAAAGAAAATCCCAGAAGATTAATTGTTGTGCAATTATAGGCGGAAAGCTTTATTCTGCGGGCAAAAAGATTTATGAAGAATATGTTTCGTCAGATTTTGACGGGGAATTTATAGAAGCTTATTACAAATGTACACCTTTAAATTTAGGTGTGGAAAATTCTCGCAAAATTCTTGCATATCCACCTAAAATTGCCTTGAATATGTATTACAGCAATGATTTTTATATTGAATATACAAAAGATTATAATTCAATGACTACAAAAATCAGAAGGATTATATCAAAAACGCTAAGAAATGTTTTATATTTTGATATCGGACACTGGGATATAAATATTTACCCTCCTCAGAAAATTAATGCAATAAAAAAACTGCCTGCTGCGTTTTTTAAAACTCTGCAGATGAGTTTTTATGCAAAAGAAGAGGGACAGAATTTCTGTATAAATAACATTGAATTCGGAAAAATAAAGGTCAAATCTTAGCTTGAATATAGGGGAAGTTCAGGCTTTGTTTTATTGTTTTCCCCAAGAAAGGATTAATTATGGGAAATAAATCTACAAATACAACTTCAACAACAAAATATGGAGATACTACAACTTCAAATCCGTATGTTACAAGTACGACAAATAATGCCGGAACAGCAACCGTGTTTCAGCCTGGAACGGCATTTGAGACAATTTATAATACAGTAAATAATTCTGTAGGGTCTCTTCTGGATGAATATTTGAATCCTACATTGAATTCAACTACCAATCAGGCAAAATTGAATTCATTTACAAATACTTTAAATACACAAACTAAAAACAGTCTTGAGAATAATATTATAAATCCGCTATCAAACAGAAATATGATACGTTCTTCTCAGGCAACAGATATGTATAATAATCTTGCCCAGAATAATACAAATGCTATTGCCGAGTTCGCAAATAACCTACTTGCTAATTCGCAGGAAAATACGGCTAATGTTTTGAATAATCTTCTTTCGTATTATACGAACGGTTATAATATTATATCCAATAATCAAGCTCAATCTTTAGCAACAAGCCAGGGAAATTCTTCTTCTACAAATAAGTCAGGTGGAAGCGGAATAAGTAATGATCAGATATTGCAGCTGGCGTTATCTGCCGTTATGGCAATGATGAGTGCGGGATAGGGGGTATTGTTTATGGAAATAGAAAAATATATTCTAAAATACCTGCCGATAGTAATAGTGTGTATTGCTCTTTTACTTCAATATCACTTATTTGTAACTCCGGAATCACTAGAGGTGAAACACCGAGAAATTCTGAGCGATATAGCCGGAACTTATTCAACAAAAGAGCAATACAATGACCTTAAAGGGCAGCTTAACAATATGCAAGCTAAAATTGATAAAATTTACGATGTGATTATGGAAGGAGGAATAAAGTAATGGCCTTAATTAATATCGAATACGGGTCTCTGGCGAGTTCTGAGACTATGAACAAAAACTTTCAATATCTTGATGATAAAATTTCAGAAACTGCTGGGTCTTTTACGACCAGTCTTTCATCTGTATCATCAAATATTGCAACGATTAATTCTAACTTATCTGAATTGTCTGAAAAATTGGATAATACAAAAGAAGAGTTAGATGGGGAAATTAGTAAAACAAACCAAAGTATAATGACTGCATTAATGCTGCCGGATTGGTCAGCTTGTATTTCAATTGGAAAACCTAATTCATATACTGTTCCAGCCAATGGTTATATATTAATAAATCCGCAGGCACAAGGTGCAGGAAATATGACAGTTAATGGAACAACTGTTTATTTAAAATACAGGGGACATGAAAATGATAACGCAGCTCAGCTGGTACCGTATCCGGTCAAAAAGGGGGATGTAGTAACTTGTGCTGTCAATATAACGGCGGTTTATTTTTTACCGGTAGTAGAAGAAATAAAAATTGAAGAAGAGGAGGAGGATACAGATGCTTAAATATGCTTTAGTTACTGATACCGAAACAGGTCTTTGTGATGTAGGGCTGGGTAATAATGAAAGCTTTTATAAATCTATAGGTATGCAGAAATTAGATGTTGCACAAGGTTATGACGGGCAATGGTATTTGTCTGAAAAACTGGCAGAATCTTCTTACCTTCAAAAAGCTGCAAATTATAGACAAGAAATTTTTGAGAAAGAATTTTTTAATACTTCACTTGGCTGGATAAGACGCGAAGTAAGAATGAAAGACGGAAGTACAAGAAATTTTCTTTCAGACTTACTTTTACAAATAAAAGCGGGTTTAGATATGGGGGTAAATGTAAGTATCTTAACTTACAAACTTCCTGATTTTACACATGAGCTCAGCGATGAGTATATAAAAACCCTGCAGGAAATAAAATCTGCAACCCCTGATTTTATTCAGGAATGTTTAATGCAGACAGTTGCTGATTGGGAAGGTTAAAGGAGGATAAAATGAGTTTAATAATAGAAAATGACGGAACAATATCAATTTATCAAGGTGACAGTGGAGAAATTGTTGTATCCGGTTTAGATAAAACAAAGAGTTATAATGTGTACTTCGCGATTCAGGATTCTAAAAGAAATCTTGTGGGAGAAGAGCTGCAGGTATCTGTCAGTAAATCCGATACTGTATCATTTGTTCTTACATCGGATTATACAAATCTTCTTACCGTCCCGGTTAATAAACCGTTTGAACTTTATTATTACGGTATTAAGGCTTGTCAACCGGGAGAATTGGTAGAAGATACTTTGTTTGTCGCAAATTGCGGATACGGAGATTTAAACAGAATTTTGGTTTATCCAAGAAAAGTGAAAGGCGGAGAGTATGTCGAAGAATCAAATTAATGTGGGTTTTAATGCTTCTGAAAATGTTAAGCCTCCGAAAAATTGTGTATGTATTAACGGTCTTAATGTTAGTACCAATAAGACTCAAGAGAACATAAAACTTACAAATAATCAGGCGGAGTATTTTTCGGAATTGGCTGAAGAATATAAAAATATGGCGGCCGAATTTATGGAACAAGCAAAATATTATGCGGAGAATAATGCAGATGTTACCGTCGCACAATTTGAAGCTTTGGAAGATTCTCTGGAAAATTATGCATTAAAAAGCGAACTTCCGACTAAAGTAAGTGAACTTCAAAATGATTCTTTGTATGTAAAAGAATCTGAAATGGAAGAAGCCTTAGGAGAATTGGAGCTTTTACCTTCAAGAGACGGCTGTGAAAATATGTATTTAAAAACCGATGGTGCAGATGTTTTCTGGGATAAAGTCTCATCCGGTCTTGAAGTGGGCGACGTTGCTTTCACTCAGGGTGCAATAGATGAAACCAAAGGGTTACGCAGGGTATTAAATGGTTCTGTAGTTACCCGGAATTCAAATACTCAAGGGCTTTTTGATTGGTTTACTGCCTCTGTTGCCCAAAATCCTGATATGGCAACCACAGAATCTGAATGGCAGTCAGAAAATACTGCAAACGGAATGTGTGGTAAGTTTGTTTACACAGCCGGTACGGATTCAGAGGCAGCAACTTTAAGGCTTCCGAATTATCCTAAGTATTTTATAGGGAATATAGCTGCTACTGCTCCGGTTGTGGGTAATGGACTGGCTCTTGGTTTAACCGATGGAACCCTTTTGGGCGGTGCAAGTCCTAATAGTGCAGATGGTGGTTATGGTCTTGCTGCTTATGGTAGTCTTTATGGTAAAACTCTTGGCACAACGGGTCATTCTTCGCGTATTGAGAATTATAAAGCTATAGGTGTTCCTACTGCTGAACAATTGGGAGATAATCTTGCTAATTCCGGACTTGAAACCAACATCCCTGCTCCTTATAAAATTGCAGGAACATACTTTATCCAGATAGCAACAGGTCAGGAGACAGAGGTAAATATTACAAACGAAATTGAGTTAAACAATCCTTACACATTGTTTGATTCTAAATACGCAGAGGCTCCTCTTTATAATGCTTCCTGGCTTTTATCCAACGGGACATATTATTCTAAATCCGTTTATCCTACCGCGTATGAAGCGCTGGTAGTTGAACAAAATTCCGCAATCGAAGCGGGTGATAGTGCTACATTACCATCCGGCGGAAGTTATGTAAAAAGAGGTTTGAGTGTAAAACTCTCTACTGATGAGGATATAACTGACTACGACTTTGTAATCAATACTACAGATGAAACGTTTAGGCTGCCGTTGCTGGACGGGAGTGAAAATCTACCTGGTGACAAATATGACAATATATCATTCCCAGCAAATGGGTCTATTTACACTGCACCGGCAAATGGATGGTTAAATTTAGGAAGATATTCCACAGCAAATAACCAATATTTACAACTAAATGCTACAGGAGTAGATTTAACTGAGAAAAATATGCTTTTTGTAGATAATAATGCTCCAAATTCAATGATTGCTGCAAGTGACCTTTTTTTGTTAAGAGGGCAACAAGTTCTTGTTTATTACAATGCTGCTGGGGATATAGCAGCCTCCCGTTTTGTATACGCAAAAGGTAACGGCTCACTCTATTTTTACGTAGGCGAAACGGTTCAGAACGCAAACCTTATTAATGCAGGAAGGATTGCGGAACAGATAAGTAATTGTTATCAAAGAACAGATTCAGATAATTCTTTATTAGCCGGTTTGGGTATACCGGATGTTAATAATTATGTTGACTTATCGCTGGCAGCTTCGCAAGAAGAATATACAGCACCATTTAATGGTTGGTTACACTTAGCTAAAACCGCTACTGCTGCAAATCAATATATTGCTGTCTTTGTGTATAACAAAGATAGCGGTGAAACTGTATATAAAGATAACGCACACTCAACAAACTCCGGGTATACTCCGGCTATATTTATTCCAATCGAAAAGGGGGCAAAGTTTATGATTCAGTATACAACAGCAGGAAGCACACAGTACTTCAGAATGATTCATTTAATAGGTGAAGGGGGATAAACGATGTTTTATGTAGAGAAAGATAATAAAATTGTATTATATGATACTGACAGGCAGAAGTTACAAAATACAATTGTATTTATACCTGAATATTCAGGTCTTGAGGTTAAACAGACAGACCGTCCCATAGTGGATTTTCAATTCGCGGATACAGAGGAGTATAAAGAGGCGCAAGCTGTTAAAGAGGCTGCAAGAATAGGTAATTTAACCCTTACTAAAAGAGTTTTTGCTCTGGCCCTTCAGGAACTGGGGATAACATATACCCAGCTGAAAGCTTTAATTGCGACCAATGAACAAGCCCAGCTCGAGTGGGATTTATGCGTAGAACTCGAAAGGTCAAATCCGCTTTTGGATCTGATGGCGGCTCAAATGAGTATAACTCCTGAACAGCTGGACTACATTTTTCAAAAAGGTAACGGAGAAGATGTTGAACCGCCTGTTCAGATAGATGAAGACGAAACGAATGAAAGCGAGGAATTATGAAAAAATATTTAATCTTTTTAACAATATTAATTTCTCTTCCCGCCGTAATGGCAGGAGAAGATGAAACCTTAGTGAATCAAAGAAATCCTGAGCAGATTTTCAACAATAACAGAGCATCTGTTTCGGTTCAAAAACAGCCGTCTCTGGAAGAGTCTCAAAAACAATGTGTAAAAAACAACTGGTTTTGTATAATTGTTCAGGTTAACGGCAAAGTCCTTGAAACTTTGCCTAAGTCAATTCAGCAAGGAGGTTAATAAAAAATGATCGAGTGGTATTCAAACGAATATGCGGGTATTTTCTTTGATGATATTCCTCATGTCTCAATTAGATACGCTCTTCCATCAATGACAAAAGAGGAGATAAAATCAATAGAAAAATATCCTTTTATTAATAAAAAAACATTAGGAGTCCGGCTTGTTGATTACAAAAAGGACAAAACATATAACTTTATAATACCGAAAGGTTATTGCTATGACGGGGCTTCCATACCCCGTCTTTTTTGGCGCGTAATAGGTTCAAATACGGATAACAGTTTTCTTATTCCTGCGCTTGTGCATGATGTATTATGCGAAAACCATTCATATATAGATAATGACAGACGGTTTTCCACAGAGGTATTTAATGCCCTGCTGGAAGCCTCTGATGTTTTTCCTTTTAAGCGATTTATGATGAAATATTCCGTTAATTGTTTTCAGATCCTTTTCTGCGGCTGGAGGGGTAGGGGTAAATCAAAGGGTAAATCCAGGGGGAAATCAGGGGGTAAATCAGGGGGTGAGTTAGGGTATGAATCTCAAAATGAAAGCGGGTGGCAAAGTGGTCAGGTATAAACTTCTTGATAAACAAAAAGAATTTATAGAAATTCCGCATTCCAATCAGCTTGATGTAGCAATTTATCAGGGCGGATACGGAAGTGGAAAAACCTGGTGCGGGTCGCTTTTAGGGATTCTTCTTGCTAAAAAATACCCCGGCTCAAGAGGACTTGTCGGAGCAAAAGAATATGAACTTGTCAGAAAAACTACTCTTGTAAGTTACCTTGAGCATCTTGATGCATTAGGATATCAGCCTGATAAGGATTATATTTATAACAAAATTGATAAAGTTATAAAATTTTCTAACGGCTCGGAGATTCTTTTTTCCGCTCTTGAAGATCCTGAAAAATTCAAGTCGCTTAACCTTCACTGGGCAGAGATTGAAGAAGCTTCTCAAATAAGTGATTCTTCATTTAAGCAGCTGCTTGGAAGATTGAGAAATACTTATCGGGGTAAAAACTGGGTAGATTTTCGATACAGGCTGTTCGGACACACTAACCCTCAATCCGATAAAGGCTGGATATGGCACAGGTTTGTTGAACATTCAAAAGAGAATTACCGTCTTATTATTGCTCCTACAACAAATAATATTTACCTCCCTTCGCATTTTATTGAATCGATGAAGGAAAGCTTTGATGAAGAGTATTATAAAATAAATGTCCTTGGCGAGTTTGGGGATTATTCTTCCGGACTTGTAGTAAAAGGTTTTAGCGAAGAAAATAAACTCAAACTCAAATATAACCCTAACTTACCTCTTCATCTTACCTGTGATTTTAACGTGGATCCTATGTGCTGGGCACTTGCTCATAAAGATGAGGAAAATGTATACTTTTTTGATGAAATTGTTATCGAAAAAACTACAACCCAGCAGTGTATTGATGAATTTTTGAGGCGTTATCCGGACCATAAATCATCAATAATAATTAACGGTGATGCTTCCGGTGATAACAGAAGCACTCAGAGTGAGTACACAAATTATGCGATTATTAAAAACGCACTTAAAAATCACGGATATGAAGATGTGAAGTTTAAACTCAGAGACTACAACCCTCCGATTTTAAGCAGAATATCAGCTTTTAATGCGAGAGTCAAAAACTCAAACAATGAGCGGCATCTTTTTGTTGATCCAAGAAGATGCAAATGGATTCTTTACAATATTTATAACCTTTCTTTTAAAGAAGGAACAAGTATTGTAGATGTTCCAACCCATACTCAGATTAAGAATAACAGGGAATCAAAATTCCTTGAGCATCCTTTTGATGCGATTAGTTATCTGGTTGAATACTACTGGAAGCTTCGGGGGTAGCGGGTGGTTTTTATCCATCGAATTTGTTATAAGAAAAACTTTTAATCTATTATTGGCGTACCCGGGGTTAGAAACTGCCAGTATGATAGTCCTGATAAAATTATTACCAGGATAACTAAAATATATAGTGAAATTTTTTGGTGCTTGTCATTTAAAACGGGCTGAAGGGGCTTGCATTTATTAGTTTTAATCAGAGTATATTCAACTGGGGTGAAACAGATTGTTGCAGCAATAATAAGCGGTCCCAAATATCCAAATACATGAGCAGCCATTCCTAATAACAA
Source organism: Candidatus Gastranaerophilales bacterium (assembly GCA_944323615.1). Classification (GTDB taxonomy): domain Bacteria; phylum Cyanobacteriota; class Vampirovibrionia; order Gastranaerophilales; family Gastranaerophilaceae; genus CAG-196. Next base: position 16,867 of record CALUTG010000016.1, on the reverse strand, counting down.
GAAAAAGCTCTTATTTGAAAAATGTGTTACAAAATAGCAGCCAAAAGCAACAATATACCCCAATATTGTCAGTAATGTCAGGTAGTAAATTAAATTCACAGTTCTTAATTTGTTGAGTGTTGGCAAACCTTTGAGTATGAGTTCAATTGGTAATCCAAGCACTAAAGCAATAAGTCCAAGGAAAGCAAAGATTGCCAATAGATACAATAAATAAAAAGGACTGGTATTATACATAATACAATACAGAATCAAAAATAAGATATACGACGATATTAAAATCCAAAGAGAAATAGGTGCTTTCATATAAATATTAAAACATAAAAAAGTAAAAATTTTTTATATAATATGTCGGCTTATTAGTGTGCAGTGGCGGTATAAATACCGCCACTGTTTTTTGTGCCTGACCATGTTAAACTTATTTTATGCAAAAGATTTTGGGAAAAGTTTTTATACTGCTATTGTTTACGACATTTATATATTCTTATTTGGTAGAACCTTCAAGCCTTGTTACCAGATCTGAAACCATTTCTCTGAAAAACTGGGATAAGAATCTTAATGGTTTAAAGGTTGCGGTTGTTTCCGATTTGCATATCGGTGCGAAAAAAATTAATCTTAAAAAAGTTAAAAAAATTGTAAAAATGATAAATTCACAGAATCCTGATTTAATTGTAATACTTGGGGATTTTGATGCTCTGCTTATAGAATCTTCTAAAATTCCTCATAAAGATATTTCAGCCGTGTTGAATCAGCTCAAAGCTCCGTGCGGGGTTTATGCAGTTCTGGGAAATCATGATTACAATCCGCCAGGGGTGGTAAGAAGTATTCTTAAAGATACAGGTATTAAACTTTTGGTTAATAAATCCGATTATATAATTTTTAATACTAAAAAAATTAAAATTTGCGGTATCGGTGACTGGTGGTTTGATAATGTTGATGTTCAAAAGACCGTTGGAAAAATTAATACACCAACAATCTTACTTTCTCACAATCCGGATGCTTTTGATAAGACTCCGGATAAAGTTTCTTTGATTTTGAGCGGACATACCCATGGCGGAGAAGTTGTCCTCCCGTTATTCGGACCGCCTTTTGTTCCGTCTGTTCATGGTAAAGCTTTTGCAAAAGGTTTAATAAAAGAAAATGAGAAAACGCTTTATATAACTTCCGGTATAGGCACCTTAAGCAGATTCAGGCTTTTCAATCCTCCGGAAATAGTCTTTTTGACTTTAATGCAGGAATAAACAAAAAGGGGGCGGAAATTCTAAAAGAATTTCCGCCCCTGTTTTTTATTTTTTGCTGGGATAGCCCCCTATCCTTTTAATTGGCTCATAACTTCGTCAGCAAAGTTATCGCTTCTTTTTTCAAGGCCTTCACCAAGAACGAATCTGTCAAATTTAACAATGTTAAACTTACCTGAAATCAATTGTTCGATTGTTTGGTCAGGGTTTTTAACAAACGGTTGTTCAAGAAGGCATCTGTGAGACATTAATTTGTTTACGCGGCCTTCAACAATCTTAGCTCTGATTTGTTCCGGTTTGTTAGCAAGGTCTTCTTTACCCATTTCGATTCTTGTTTCTTCATCAATAACTGATTGAGGAATATCTTTTCTTGAAACGAATTCAGGAGCAGAAGATGCAATATGCAAGCAGATATCTTTAGCTAAAGCAGCATCGGCAGCATCTGTTTGAAGCAGAACGCCGATTTTACCGTTGTGGATATAAGTTGCGAGATTGCCTTCGTATCTTACAAATCTTCTTACAGTAATTTTTTCACCGATAGAAGCGATTTTTGCTTTTATAACATCAGCGATTGGTTTGCCGCATTTAGGGCAGATTGTTTCCATCAATGAATCAACATCTGCAGGGTTAGTTTCTGCAACCAGTTGAGCGAGTCCGTTAGTAAGATCAATAAATTCCTGATTCTTAGCAACGAAGTCTGTTTCGCAGTTAACTTCAATCATAGCGCCTTTAGAATCGTCAACGTAAGAGCCGATTCTACCTTCAGCAGCAATTCTGCCCATTTTTTTATCAGCAGAAGCCATACCTTTTTGGCGTAAGAGTTCCATAGCTTTTTCCATATCGCCATCAACTTCAACAAGAGCTTTTTTAGCATCCATCATGCCTGCGCCTGTTTTATCGCGAAGCTCTTTTACCATAGTAGCTGTAATATTCATTTATACTTCTCCTTCTTTTGAAAAGCGGCTAAGTGATTGATGTTTTTGGCATCTAATCACTTAGTCACTTAATCACAAATTTATACAGTTGCAACTTCTTCAACACCGGCATCAGCAGCTGTAACAGCTTCTACTTTGCCTTTAGTGTTAGCGTTGTTTTCTCTTAATTGTTTACCTTCAAGAACAGCGTCTGCTAATTTTGAAGTAATTAATTTGATAGAGCGGATAGCGTCATCATTACCAGGAATGATGTAGTTAATACCATCCGGATTAGCGTTTGTATCAGCTAAGCAGATAACAGGAATACCTAATTTGTTAGCTTCTGCAATAGCGATATCTTCTTTAGCCTGATCTACAACGAAGATGATATCCGGAAGTCCGCGCATTTCTTTAATACCGCCTAAAGTTTTGCTCAATTTAGCAACTTGTCTGTTAAGCTGAGCTTGTTCTTTTTTAGGTAATTTATCAGCGTGGCCTGAAGAGATGAAGTCTTCGAGTTCTCTTAATTTATTAACTCTGCCTCTGATTGTTTCGAAGTTAGTAAGCATACCGCCTAACCATCTTCTGTTAATATAGTAAGCACCAGAACGGTTAGCTTCTTCAGCTACAACTTCTGCAGCTTGTTTTTTAGTACCTACGAAAAGTACATTTCTACCTTTAGCAGCATATTCTCTTACGGCATTGTAAGCAGCATCTAAAAGATCTGAAGTCTTTCTCAAATCAAGAATATAGATACCGTTTCTTGCACCGTAGATATACGGTTTCATTTTTGGGTTCCAATGTTGTGTTTGGTGTCCGAAGTGAACGCCTGCTTCTAAAAGTTCAATAAGTGATGCTGTTGACATCTTGTGTCTCCTTTTGTTTTAACTGTGTTTTACTACGGGCTATACATTTCCATCTATAGTGATAGTAAAATTAAAAATAATAATGCTATTTACAGACTAGGGCTCTGCCTATCGAATTGCATAACCAATAAAATCTTAGTATAAACATGATTTACAAGCAAGCAGGGAAGGATCTTTTTAAAATTTTTTAATGTTGTGTAGTTTGTGCGTTTTACCTTTCTTTATAACGTCATAAAAAAGTGTTTAACATTTGTTTACGAATTAAGCAATTTTGACTAACAATTTTAGCTTCTCCTATTCTTTTTCTTTGCTTCGCAAATAAAGAAAGGGAAATGTACAAACTCCTTCCCTGTTGAGGGAAGGTTGGGATGGGTGCTTATATGTAAGAAAGAAGTTAAATACTTAGTCGGTTATTGTATTTGTATTCTACTGTCACCCACCCCTGCCCTCCCTCATTAAGGGAGGGTGATTATCATGGACAGTAGTGCTAAGAGGTGCGGGAGTTTCTTAGGCATTTTTCTGACGAAAAATGCAGCAATAGCGTGTTTTCTTTTTCTTTGGGTACTTTTCTTTTTCTTTGCTTTGCAAATAAAGAAAAAGAAAAGTACATGTATATTTCAAAAAAGCTCAGCATCCGTTTTCATATTTTAGAGGAACCCTTTTGCAGAACTATGTTAATCCTAATTCTCCCAAATGTCCTAATCCGAAATCTGCACAATGGATATTGGATAAAGATGTAACTCTATGGGATACGAAGTTAGGCGAAAAAACAGCAAAAGTATTTAAAATACAAACTAAAGAAATTTCAACTAAGATAAAAGACATTATGTACACTGACGATAATAAAACAATGCTTAAAGCTAAATCTTTTGATGCTCCTAGTAAGATTGGTAAATTTACAGCCAGGGCAATGACAAGAACTCCGGTTATAGGACTAGTTGTATCGGCAGCTATTGAGACCTGTCAGGTAGTAAATGCCATAAAGAACAACGAAAAGCCTGAAAAAGCAATAATGAAAGGGGCTTTAAGATTTACTTCCGGTACAGCTATAACCGCAATCTGCGGAACGGTAGGTTCATTCTTTGGACCTATTGGTTCTCTTGTGGGTCTTGGGATTGGTGCAGGATTAAGCTATTTGGTTTCTAAAGCTATTAAGTAGTTTTTTTATTTTTCTTCTGTTGTCTTCGTAGCTCTTGTCTTTCCATTTTTGCATCTTTTTTTATAACTGATAATACATGTTGAAAACCTTCATCCATTTTCCCACCCAATAGATCTTTTATAGCTCGTATTGTATCTAGTCCATCTTCTGCTGATATTTTCTTAAAGAATACATCATAGCTCAAACAGGATAATAAGTCATCTGTAATATCACCGCCTCTATTAGCAATCTCTTTTTTCGCTCTTTCCAAATACTTCATATTAACCGCCTGAAAAGAGGGCTGATTATTATTTTGTTTATAACTTGTGATAGGGCTGATATTCATAAATACTCCTTGTAGATTATTTTTAACATAAAGAACCTATATTAGCAATAATTTGATTATAACTATATGTTTACCCCTAATTAACCCACCTGAAACTGGTGACGTAATCATCGCCGTTAATATTTCCTTGAATAATGGCTATGAATTTGCGGTACTGTTTATTTGAAATCTCAATACCCGGAATTTTATTTATCTTTTCAATTAATTTATTATCTTCCGATAAATTTACTCCCGGAATCACATTAAACAAAGTATTTATAGACATATTTCCTATAGGACCGAACATTGTGGATATTTTTTTGGACAATAAGCCCAGAACTTCCATATCGGCTATTGATGTTGAGAAATTATATTTCCCGCCTATATAGATACTCAAATCTTCGCCTTTTGTAAGAATTTCAAGGTTATCGGTTTTGCCGTCTTGTATATCCATTTGACCTTTTATGCTTGAAAAATCTCCTGTTTTTAGCGGGGTTATAAGATCTATAACACTGTTTATTGAAAGCCCGGTAAGTCCGCCCTTAACAAGATTGCTTGCCTTAAGGAGATATTCCAGAGAACCGAGTTTTGGAATTCTTCCGTCTTTAACGCTAAACTCCATATGACCGTTCAGGGTTTCCATACAATGCTGGAAGTTCGTACCGCTGCATGACATGTTAACAGAACCTGTCATATCGCCGTATATTTGGTTACCTAAATCAAAAAGAGCAAGCGTAAGTTCATTTGCATTAATACTGTCAGCGGAGAGGTCAAGTCTCATATTGTTGTTATTGAAATTGAATTTGTACTTTCCGTTTAGGGTTCCTTTGGCAATATTGAATTTAAACCTGTCAATATCCAGGTCGCCTCTGGAATTTAGGCTTGCTGTTGCTTCAAAATCAGTTGCATTAATATTTCTGAGCTGGATTTTATCGGCTTTTAATATTAAATTTTCAAATATAATTGAATTTATATCAAAGCCTTCCAGAGATTCAAAGGTAGGAACAGTGTCGACTTGGGCGGCTTTGAGTTTTTCCGCTATGTAATTCAGGTTTAAATCAGATGTATAGAGTTCCGTTTTTTCCAGCTGATAAGGCGGAGTAAGCTTATTTTTTGCAGAGCCCTTAAGTCTGATATCATTTCCTAAGATGTCTCCTTTGGAACTGACCTCAATAGTTTTTTCTTTAAAGACAAGTTCAATATTTTTCATTGTGGTATCTAAAAACGGAATATTAGTTTCAAAGATATGAAAATCACCTAAAATCCTAGGATTTGACAGCCTTCCGTTAAATTTTAGATCGGAAGTAAACTGCCCTTGTTTTATGTTCGGCTTTCTGAAAATAATATTGAAAATTCTTGCATCTGTAGGGTGCTGAGTCTTGATATATAAATCATTGAAACCCAGATCGTCTTTATAGATATCTACTCCTCCTCTGGCTTTCAGCATATTTAAACGCGTTTGCCTGCCGCCTTGTGATTCAATGAGTTTATCATATGAAAAATCTTTGATTTTTAGCGATTTTCCGTTTATAACCCGTGTATCTAAATCAAGTACAATGGCATTTTCCACATCTCCCATAGTTGCCCCGAGATGGTAGAAACTTGAATCTTTGCTCATATTGATATTGGATTTAACTTCAAAATTATCTAAAACACCCTTGAATCTTGCCCAATAAACAATATCCCCCTTTATTTTTATCGGATAAATTTGATTTTTGTTTATGTATTTATCAATGAATTCCTGCTGTGGTTTGGAACTCAAGTAGATATTAAAAATTTGTTTATCAAAAATGTCTTTTATCTCTCCGTCTGCAAGAATCGGCATATTATCCGCAAGAATATTTATTTTATTAAGCTTAAGCACGTTATTTTTTATTCCAAGACTTCCGTTAAGTATATTTATCGGGAGATTCAGCGGTATATAGATAAGCGAAATACCTCCCAGATCCGTACTTGTAAGTAATTTACTGTTGATAATTTTAAGGTTGCAATTTATAGAACCCTTTTGGAACTTAACATCTTTTGTATATTTTCTTATTTGCTGAGGTAAAAGCCCGCTTGTGAAAACATCATTAAATTGGCTTAAATCATTAGCCTTTAGTCTAATCTCGCCATTAGAATTTGGTTTTTCCGTAAATGCATCTGTAATTATAAGATTAGTGTCAAAAGTGTTATTTGTATTATTAATATATCCTTTAAGGTTTTTGATATTGAGTTTTCCATTAGAAAGAGTAAATTCTCCGGATTGAGTCTTTAATTTGCTTTTCGGGTTAGGTGAAAGAATCTTTGAATAAAGATCAATTTTGTTATATTCGATATTGTCAACTTTTCCCTTATATTTAGCTTTAACAGAGATAAACGGTAGAACTTCTTTTTCCCGCATTTCTTTATTTCTGATTAAAATATTAGGGTTAAAGTTAGGAATATCTAAAATCAGATCTGCGAGGTTGTTTTTAATTTTGGCATCAATGTTCATAACAGACTTGCCCATAAAGGCTTTAAGAAATGCTGTAATATTTGTTCCGTCGAATATTATAGTTCCGTTTGTTTTTTCAACGGTCATACCATCCATTGTAAAATTATTGTCTTTGAGAGTTAATTCTCCTCTTGCAAAAGTATTTTTATTAAACTTAAGTTCTGAAATATCCTTAATTTCCCCATAAACCTTCATTATAAGGTCTGATGTACCGGATACCTTATCCAATTTCGGCATAAGCTGTTTAATTTCCGGAATCATGGTTGAAGTCTGCACTGCATTGTAAAGATAGGCTGTATTTTGTCCGTCAGAATTAACGTCAAAATCGAATTTGCCGGATAGAGTGCAGGTTCCTTTTATATCGAAAGTTTTACCGTCAACTTTCCCGTTTTTGGAAATAAATGTCGCATTTTCATCATTAAAAGTAAGAACAGCATTTGCATCAGTAAGTTTTAAATCCGGTATTTCAATAAATCTTACAGTAGAGTTTTGTGCTCGAAAAACACCCCAAACGTGAGGATTCTTGCGGTTGCCTTTAATTGCAATGTCGATATTCCCTTTTCCTGTTATATCCATTATAGGGACAGGTCCGATAATAAAGTTTAGAATCTCATGCAGCGGATTAACAACGGTTTCTGCCACATGCAGATCTACTGACGGTGTGCTTTTGACCGTCATATCTGCATACTTAATATTATAAAGTTCTACATTTCCTTTTACCCAGACTTTTTCAGAACCGCCTGCGGGAACGGATACATCAAAATCCACATCTCGTCCGTTAAAACGAAGTTTTAGGGTAGCTCCTTTTGTTGTGTTTGGAATTGGTTTCATAAGGATACCGTTATCAACATAGATATCTCCGTTGACATCAGGTTCCGGAAGCCGTCCTTTGACTGTAAAGTTTCCTATGGCATCTCCATAGAATTTGTATTTTTTAAGTCTTTCGGAGTTGAGTTCTTCAATATTGAAGGCCGGAAGAAGATTAACAATATCTTCCACTTTTGACTTATTAATAAGTATGGTGAGATCCAGTGTTGGTTTAGTTTTGCCTAAATAGTTTTTAATGGTGCCGTTTAATGATATGTGGATGTTTTTTGAATCAATATCAACATTTTCAAAATTAATACGTTCTCTCTTGATATTAAACTTTGATTTAATATTCATTGTGTCCGGCAAGATTATTGATTTAGAAGGACTTTTCATAATGGCAGAGCAATTATCCAGCCTTGTTATAAGCTCGCCTTTATTTGCTTCCATATTAATAGTACCGTTCAGGGAAATTAAATCTTTTGGAAGATAGTTTCTGAAATATATCCTTAAAGGTTCTAAGCTGAGATTGGAAACATTAACTTCAAATACGGTTTTTCTTATATCGTTGTTTTTCGGGAGGTAGAGGTTAATATTTGTGTTAGAAATTTTATCCTGAATTTCCAGCTTGCTGTGGGTTTCAAATTTGAGAAATCTGTTTTTTTTCTGGTAATTAAAATCTACCCCGCTATAGGAGATAGGTTTTTCAATGTCTTTTTGAAACATAAGTATCTCAAAACTTTTTATTTTGGCAGAATCCAGTTTAATTCTGGAGGTTTCTAAGTTGCTGAAAAAATCTTTGTCGAGTTCGACATTTTCTTTTATTACAGATGTTATATTAAGTTCAGCAGCTTCCGAGTAATTTATATGGAGCTTACCTGTAAGTATAGGGAACAGCCGGATTTTTATTTTGAAATCTTTTAGTTGAAATTTGTCAATACTGTTTTTTTGTTTTAGTGAAATGTCTTTTGCATCAAATGCAGCTGTTGGAAGGATTGAAAACCTGAATGAAGGGTCTTCTATAGATAATGTATAATTGGTTTCTGCCGTAACGGTTTTGCACAACTCTTTTACCGCACACGATAAAATTAGCGGTAGAATCCCCAGATATAGTATATAAAATGTTATTATTATAATTATGTATTTATTTATTTTTTTTAGCATTTTAATTAATTATATTATATATAAGAAAATAATACAGTAAGTTACATGATGTAAATTTTTGATACTTTCCTATATGTATGTTATAATTCCAAGTGTGAGAGATTTTTTAAAATTATTATTAATTGGGATAGCTATTTTCTTTTCTCCTCTGGTTTTTGCAGAGGAATATAAAGTTGTTGTTATTCCTGATAATATTGTTACTGAAAATGCCTCTCTTGATTCTTATATCTATGATGCGGCATCAGAGTTCTTTGCTGACGAAGTTGTAAATATTTTAAATAAAACCGATTATATTACAGCTCCGAGAGTAAGTGAAATACGTCACATTTTAAAAGGACGTCCTAACGCAATGCTGGCTGCAAAAACTTTAACTGAAAGATTCAGGGCAACATATAATGTTGACTATAATTTGGTTAAAAAACTTGCTGCAAATTTAAATACCCGCTATGTACTTTTAATGACATCTTATATTGACTCAGAAAATTATATTTTGAGACGTACATTATGGGATTTTTTGAATATTGCGGGAGCAACCGTTGTCGATCCGGCTTACAAAGTCTCAACCTATGCCGTTCTTGTGGATACAAAAACTAATAACACTCTTTGGTCTGATACTTTCTATAAAACAATAAGCGTTTGCGAAAACAGAATTATAACAAGGGGACCGTCTCCTCAAACAGAACAGCTTCAGAAAATTAAAGATTATTCAAGACTTCTTTGCCCTGAAATAGCGCAAAATGTACAATCTAATGTTCTTCCGGCTGATGTATTTGCTAAAGAATCCAACCAGATTTACTATGATATAGGAAATATTGATAATGTCTTTACAAAAAAATACAGACGCTGGGGTAAGGAAACTGATAAAGTTTATAATGTAGTCAAAACAGATATTAATGAAAAAAATGAGGCTGCAAAAGCAAGAAGAGAAGAGCGCCGCCTTCAAAAAGCTGCCGAAAAAGAGAAAAAGCAGCTTGAAATGCAATCAAAGCTGGAAGTTGAAGCAAAACCTGTATATCCTTCGCAGGCAAATACCTATACAGAACCAACTTCACCAGTTCAAGAATCCGGCATGAATAAGATTCAATCTCTCTTTAAGACAACTTCCGATGACAGTAATGTGAAAAATACGGTATTCAAAAAGACTCCGCAAATTGAAGCTCCGCAGGACGATTTTATAATAGATATCGACCTCAAAAAAGGCAGGAGAAACAGCTTATACGGCGATTCTACAACTTCCCGTCCGGAACTTAGAGATTATTCAAATTAATTCTTTACATTGCCCTTACTTTGGATTATCCTTGTCTAACAAGGAGAGTCTTATGGAAGATTGTATATTTTGTAAAATTATTAACGGAGATTTCGGAACGGAATTTGTTTACGAAAATGAAGACGCGGTGGTATTTAAGGATATTAATCCTAAAGCGGATACCCACCTTCTTGTTGTTCCGAGAATTCACGTGGAATCATTAAATGAATTAAATGACGAAGCTTTGCTCGGCAGGCTTATGATGACGGTTAAAGAGGCTGCAAAAAAGGCTGGCTTAAAATCATACAGAACAGTTATTAATACCGGAAAAGAAGCCGGTCAGGAAGTTTTTCATATACATATACACATTTTATCAGGAGATATAAGACTATGACGATAACACAGGAAAAATTCTATAAGGAAATTACACCTTCTGGGTTTGGTATTGCTATTAAGCAAAAAGATATCTTATTTTCAGATAAATCTGAGTTTCAAAAAGTAGAAATTTTTGATACAGATAGCACCTTGGGAAGGGTTCTTACCATTGATGATTTGATGATGACGACGGAAGGAGATGAATATCATTATCACGAAATGATAGCACATATTCCGATGATGCATCATCCTGATCCTAAAACAGTTCTTGTAATCGGCGGCGGCGACGGCGGTACTGTTAGAGAAGTTTTGAAACACGATACTGTTGAGAAAATTGTTTTATGTGAAATTGACGGTATGGTTATAGATGCGTGCAAAAAATATCTTCCGACAATATCTTGCGAGTTGGATAACCCTAAGTGCGAGATTCTGGTTCAGGATGCTATCGAATATATTAAAGATAAAGAAAATATGTTTGATATAGTACTTATTGACTCAACGGATCCGTTAGGTCCGGGGGAAGGTCTGTTTACGGAAGAGTTTTATACAAACGTTAAGCGTTCGCTTAAACCGGGCGGAATTATGTCAGCTCAATCCGAATCCCCGTTTGTTAATAAAGAAGAAATCAGAAAAATGTATGCATTATTGAAAAAAGTATTTCCGATTTGTTCTACTTATACTTCTAATATCCCGACTTATCCCGGCGGATATTGGGCATGGGCATTTTGCTCGGAAACAGTTGAGCCTCTTTCTTACTGGGATGAAAGACGCGGAAACGCTATTACAAAGACTTGCAAAATTTATAATAAAGAATACCACAATGCAAGGTTTGCGCTTCCAAATTATTTGAAGGAGCTTTTGGTATAAAATACAAATTGAACTAATGAATTAACTAAGGTATAAATTATACCTTAGTTAATTTTTTTAAATAAAAAGGTTTTTATTCCCGAAATATATACTTTTAATCTATTTTGTGATAAAAATAAAATCAGAAAATGAGGTATTAAGAATGTTAGATATTAAAATTATCAGAGAGAATCCTGAAAAGATTAATGAGCTTTTAAAAAGAAGAAATCCTGAATTATCAGTAAATGAAGTTATTGAAATTGATTCCGAAAGAAGAAAGATTCAAGCTCAGGCAGATGAACTTAGAGCAAAAAGAAAATCAGAATCACAAAAAATCGGTTTGATGAAAAAAAACGGGGAAAATACTGATTCTATTCAGGAAGAAGTAAGGTTTTTAGGAGAAGAAATCAAAGTTTTGGAAGACAAGCAGGCAGAACTTGATACAAAACAGAGAGACATTCTTTTAAGAATTCCTAATATTCCTGACGAAACAACTCCAATCGGGGCTTCGGAAGATGATAACCAGGTTGTTTCAACCTGGGGAGAGCCGACCAAATTTTCTTTTGAGCCGAAGCCACACTGGGATATTTGCGAAGAAAAAGGTATTGTGGATTTTGAAAGAGGGGTTAAGCTTTCACAATCAAGATTTACTTTATACAGAGGAAAAGGCGCAAAACTTGAGCGTGCTATTATTCAATTTTTCTTAGATATACACACGGAAGAACATGGGTACGAAGAAATCCTTCCTCCGTTTATGGCAAATGCTGCAACAATGACAGGTACAGGCCAGCTTCCTAAATTTGCTGAAGATATGTACAAATGTGTTGATGAGGATTTATACCTTATTCCGACTGCAGAAGTTCCTGTTACAAATATTTATGCAGGTGAAATTCTTTCAGAGGATGATCTTCCTAAATATATGACTGCTTATACTCCATGTTTTAGAAGAGAAGCCGGTTCTGCGGGAAAAGATACAAGAGGTTTAATCAGAGTTCACCAGTTTAATAAAGTTGAGATGGTAAAACTTACTACTCCTGAATCCAGTCCGGAAGAACACGCAAAACTTACGAGAGATGCAGAGGTTTGCTTGGAAAAATTAGGACTTCCGTATAGAAAAGTTGCTTTATGCACAGCGGATATCGGATTTTCCGCTAACAAGTGCTGGGATTTAGAGGTTTGGATGCCTTCATATAATAACTATAAAGAAATCTCAAGCTGTTCTAACTATGGCGATTATCAGGCAAGAAGAGCAAATATGAGATACAGAACTAAAGACGGACAGGTAAGATTTGTCCATACGATTAACGGTTCCGGGCTTGCTGTCGGAAGAACGTTTGCCGCAATTATAGAAAACTTCCAGCAGGAAGACGGAACAATACTCATTCCGGAAGTTTTAAGAAAATATACCGGATTTGATAAGATATAGATTTAAAAGCCTCTTTTGAAAAGAGGCTTTTTTGTTAATAATCTTTACAAAATATTGAAACTCAAATTTTACGGGATTATACTAGCTAAAAACCAACAAAGTTAGGGATATCAGAGGAGGTATTATGATCCGACCAATCACAACAGTAAATTTTAATAGTCCATACAGACCATCATTCAAAGGGTTCTATGACCCGACAACACCTAATATTCCGGCAAGCTTAAGAGAAAATTTGCAGCCCGCAAAAAATATTTTTGAAAAATTAGGAGATGAAATAAGTGAAAGTAAAGAAAAACTAGAAGTAGTTATTTCTAAGGTTATGGAAAAAAGAGACGGGAATAATATTATTAACGAAAGTAATAATACCCTGCTCCATTTTACACCGGATGGAAGTCCACATATAATGGAGCTTAAAGACAGCGTTTCTGATCCCTTAACAGAGATAAATAATGAGATTTTAAATAATCAAGTAATGAAAGGGACGGATATTGTTTTAAATTCTGGCTCTGGACAAGATGCTGTTTTCAAACATTTATTTAAAGATTCTCTGTATGATAATACGACAGAAACTGCTGTGGGGCAAACGGCAGAGACTTTTACAGGAGGTCTATCTGGAGGGGACATTTTAGAAAAAATCCCTTCTGATGATGGAGAAATTATAGGTAATGCTGTTGACAAAATAATCGACACAATAACTAATATACTTTAAATCGGATAATTTATTATGAGAATCACAATATCACCAACCTACAACAACGATAATAAAATTTGTACTACCAAAATTCAGCAAAACGTATCAAATGCTCAAAATATTTCCTTTGGTGCTGCGGCAGAACTTTCAGTACTAATATATAAAGCTTACCTGCTTTTAAGTGTTTCAAATAAAACAGCGAAAAATTTTCACACTTGCAAACAGGTTACAAAAGTTAAGCAATCTATTAACACCTTATATAATGACCTGAATATTCATCCATATGCCAAAGCTGAAATAATGTTGGCTTTAAGTAAAATGCGCAGCGAGATTGATAATTCATCAAAATTTTCTGTCTATAATTTTTTTAGACAATCGCTTCCGTCTGTCAGTGAAATGAAAAAAAGAACACTGACTGAACTTATTTATCAAACAGACGATAGTAATGGTTATGAGCGTAATGCAAAAAAAGATTTTATAACATCGCTTTATAATTATGGAGAATATTTAAGTCAAGATTTTATTAATGTTTTTAAGAGTCTTTCTGATGTATATTATAAAACTTTTAAAGAGGATATTGCTGATAAAGCTATTTATGGTGTAAAAAAGTATTTGCCTTCTACTCTTCCAGAACAATATATTTATAATTATGAAATAGTAAAAGCTCTTAATAACGGAAATCATTACAAATATTTAGTAGAGAATAAAGATGGAATTAAAAATTTATTACATTCTATATATTCAGCTGCTAAGAAAAAAATAACATCAAAAAGGAATCTTGCATATACGTATTATAGTTATGATGGTAATAAGAATGCTTATTTAGATATTTCAAACTATGATTTGTGGACGGATTATTCAAAAATTGCTTTTAATACAGCCCTTTTTGAATCCAAAGGAGACTCTGTTAAGCTTGCTTCATCCTTGAATATTGATAAATATCTTGCCGATGATATTATAAAAGATTATCAGGTGCTTGATTCTGCTCAAAATACTCTGGATAAAGACAAAAAGCTTGAGATTTATAAACAGAGAGTGAATGATAAGTTTAAATTTATAGTACCTGACGAAAATACACAAAGTAATAGTCCTAAACTTTATAAGACTATTTATTGCAAATATAAAAATATTTTAAATTTTATAAATAAAACTGAATTAAAAGAAGAGCTTGAGAATATATATAAAGAAAAATTATCGGATTTATATTACAGATACGGAGCAGTCTATGATAAATGTCTCAGAGACAATCCTACCGATGATAATACATTTCTTGATTATATAAGAATGCATAGCGGATTTTGATGTTAATTATTAAATACAAATTATAGAGGAATTATTTATGCCAAAAATTGCACCAATAACACAAAATGATATAATTATAAATCATCTCAAAAGTCTCAAGAGTGATTCTGCTTTTTCTTTACTTTTAGGTGATTATAAGGGATTTAAAGAAGCACATGTAAAATATGCGGAACTTGCGGTCGATAATTTCGAAACTGCTATGTCACTGGAATCTCCTGTAAAAGGGACTATTCCGCTTTTTTCAAAAATAGGGCTGCGAATAGTAAAATGCATGTTTCTTAATGCTTTTCGGGTCAAAACACCAAAAGAAAAACTCTTGAAAAAAATGATAAAAGATAGAAAGAATCAGGATGCCGCAAAGGCTTGCCTAAGGAACTAGTATGCTCTAATTAGAAATATTTTAATTCCCTTATCGAGCCTTTCAACTCTTTTAACATATCTATAGTCGGTAATACTTGTTAAAATCAGAGCCACAGCAGGTTTTTTCCCTGTCATTTTGGAATAATAAAGCGACTGACCGATAGCCTCAGCCCACTTTTTGGCAAAATCAAATTCTATTGCATAATCTTTAGCAAGGCAGTCTACTCTTGTCAAATCCCACAAAACAGCTTCTTTTCGCCCAAAATCCGATGTGCACCACTGATTAACGTAATATGATTCAATCTGATCCGGCATCATAGTTTGGGTTTCATACCACTTTTGAGGCACATAATTTAAGCCCAGATAATAAATTCCTGAAGCCATTAAAAGAAAAATTACTAAAAAACGGATAATTGTATTATTAGATTTCTTTTTTCTTGCCATCTTCTTTTACCACTTCCAAAACATCATAATCATTCAGGTATGGTAAATGTTCTTCTGTTATAAGCTCTCCGGGAAGAAGAATTGAAATTCCCGGAGGACATTCAGCAATAACTTCAGCTGAAATTCTGCCTACGGCATGCTCTTTCATAACAGTTTCTTTATCTGCATAAAAAGCATCTCTTAAACTCATTTTTATTTGAGGTTCAAGCATTGGCATATGTTTACGTTTTTCAAGATAATAGATGTCTTTGTAGTCTCCTGTTGCAATCTTTTCCAGAGAATCTGCAAGATATTTAAAATCCGAATGTTTGTTGCCGAGGTTGCAAAGAATTAGAACTCCGATGTCAGAAGCCGATTCTACCTCTATATTAAAATCAATTTCTAAGATTGATTCCAATCTTTTACCTGAAAGTCCGTCAATCTTAATAAAGACTTTTGTAACATCAGTCATATAACCAAAGTCTGATTTAAGCTGATGAAGGTTCGGAATATTATCCAATCTTGTTCTTAAATATTTGGCATTTTTAATTGCTCTTTCCAAAGCAGCCTGACCCGATTTAGACTGAAGATTGGCTCTTGCAGCATCTAGACTTGCAAGCAAAAGCAATGAAGGGCTTGTTGTATGAAGAAGCTTAAGCGCTTTTTCCACAGCCTTATCATCCAAAATAGAATCTTTTGAGATATGGAGCATTGAACTCTGGCTCATGCTTCCGCCGGTTTTGTGAAGAGAATGTACAATAGCATCAGCTCCGAGTTTCAAAGCTGTTTCAGGAAGATCCCTGCTGAAATTCCACAAGCATCCGTGAGCTTCGTCAACAACAAGCGGTACACCGTATTTTTTACAAACCGAACTAATCGCTCTAATATCTGATACAACCCCTTCGTAAGTCGGATTTGTAATCCATACGAGACCTGTATCAGGGTTTTCCTGCAATAATCTTTCTATAGTTGAAGCATCCAAATTACCCCAGATTGACCAATCTTCAATCTGATTAGGACAAACCCAGATTGGTTCTGCGCCTGAAATCATAAGACCTGTTAAAGCTGATCTGTGGCAGTTTCTGTTAATAATAACCTTCTGCCCTTTTTTAGTAAGAGCCATTGCAATAGCAAGGTTACCTGCGGTAGAGCCGTTAAGCAGGAAAAATGTTCTTTTTGCGCCGAAAGCTTGTGCAGCAAGTTCCTGAGCTTCTTTAATAGGTCCAGTAGCAGGATGCAATGTCCCTAAATTATCAAATTCATCCGTTGTATC
>CALUTG010000015.1 GCA_944323615.1 Candidatus Gastranaerophilales bacterium | reverse complement strand
AAGAAGAGAAAAAGAAGAAGCTATTAGGAATCAGGAATTTGAAAGAGCATCTTCTCTCAGAGATGACGAAGCTAATATGAAGGACAAAATCAGAGAAGTCTCAGAAGAATGGCGCCGTCAGAATGATGCTAACAAACCGACGGTAACAGAAGATGATGTTGCGGAAGTTGTTGCTACAATGACAGGTGTTCCCGTAACTAAGCTTACGGAAGGTGAAAGCGAAAGACTTCTTAAACTTGAAGAAACTCTTCATAATAGAGTTATTGGTCAATCAGATGCCGTTACAGCTATTTCTAAAGCCATCAGACGTGCAAGAGTCGGCTTAAAATCACCAAATAGACCAATAGGGAGCTTTATTTTCTCAGGTCCTACCGGTGTAGGTAAAACAGAACTTGCTAAAGCTCTTGCAGAAGCTATCTTTGGAAGTGAAGATAATATGATAAGGGTTGATATGTCCGAGTTTATGGAAAAACATTCAACCGCAAAACTTATCGGTTCTCCTCCGGGCTATGTCGGATATGATGACGGCGGGCACCTTGCAGAACTGGTAAGAAAGAAACCTTATTCAGTTATCTTGTTCGATGAAATTGAAAAAGCTCACCCTGACGTATTTAATATAATGCTTCAAATCCTTGATGACGGACGTTTGACAGATGCTAAAGGAAGACATATTAACTTTAAAAATACGGTAATTATTATGACATCCAACGTGGGTGCAAGTATGATTACAACTCAAGGTAAGTTAGGTTTCTCAACTGCTGAAACAGCTAAGCAGGATAAATACGAAAAACTTAAAGAAACGGTTAACGAAGAGCTTAAAAAAGCATTCAGACCGGAGTTCCTGAACCGTATTGATGATATTATTGTATTCTCACATCTGAGCAAGGAAGAAATCCGTCAGATTGTAGACTTAATGATGAAAGACCTCTTCAAACGTCTTTCAGAAAGAGACTTGTCAATCGAAGTTACGGACGAAGTTAAAGATTATCTTGCAAAAGACGGATACAGCGAAGCATACGGTGCAAGACCTCTTCGCCGTTTAATCCAGAAGAAGATAGAAGATCAGCTGGCTGAAGAAATTTTAACAAATGCTTATCAGCCTGGTGATACAATTCTTCTCAAGCTGGTTGATGACAAGATTGTCTTTGAAAGAAAAGCCGGCAGTGAAAACAAAGAAGAAACTAAAGAAGAACCGGTGAAGGAAGAAACTCCTTCCGAGGGGTAAGGGGTTAGGATTATAGATTTTGTAAGGAGCGGGCTTGAGTTTTACTCAAGCCCCCACTTTGGTTATTTAATTTTATGTTATAATATTTTTAACATATATTTAGGTTAAGGAGAAATAACAATGTCTTTAAGAAATGAACGTGTACGAAAAGAGCTTATGAGAGATATCTCAGAGATTTTAAGACGCGAGGTGCGAGGACTTGAAGGTGTTGTTTCCGTTGTGGATGTGGAAGTTTCTCACGATAACTCCTTTGCAAAAGTTTTTTATAGTGTTCTCGGCTCTCCTGAGCAGGTAGAGAAGGATAAAGAAATTATTGAAAAAAATACCGGAAAAGTCCGTTATGAAGTTGGAAAACGTATCAGACTCAGAGTTACTCCGGAAATTAAGTTTATCTTTAGTGACGGCTTGGAACAGGGTTCAAGAGTCATTGACCTCATAGAAAAAATCTCCAAAGGTGAAATCAAATAGGGGGGGTAAATATTTGGGGGTAAATACTTTGAGGGTAAATTCCCGTACTAATACTTGGAGGTTGAATCTTTGGAGGATAAACTTTTTGGGAGTATAAATATATATAAACCTAAAGGAATGACATCTCATGATGTTGTTTCTGTTTTAAGACGACTGACCGGCGAAAAACAAATAGGACATACGGGAACTCTTGATCCTTTTGCGGAGGGTGTTTTGCCGGTTTGTATTGGAAAAGCTACCCGGCTTATTGAATATATGGCTGATGATAAGGCTTATATAGGGACTGTTCAGCTTGGGAAATCGACAACCACTTATGATATTGAAGGCGAGATTGTTAAAATTTCTGATAAAAAAGTAATCTTAGCTGATATTGAAAAAGCGCTGGAAAATTTTAGAGGTGAAATAGAACAGTTCCCTCCGATATATTCCGCAATTAAGGTTAAGGGTAAAAAGCTCTATGAATACGCAAGAAAAGGTGAAGCGGTCGAAATAAAGCTGAGAAAAGTAACTATAAAAGATTTAAGTATAAAAAGTTTTGATGAAGAATCTCAGACTCTGGAACTTTATATAGACTGTTCAAAAGGAACTTATATCCGCTCTATAGCAAATGATTTAGGAAATGTTTTAGGCTGCGGGGGATATTTGATAAAGCTTGTCCGTGTAAAGGCGGGAAACTTTGCTCTTGACGATTCTGTCAGGCTTGAAGATTTAAAAACGAGAGAAGATGTAGAGAAGCATCTTATTTACCCCCTTGAATATTTAAATTATCCTCACTATGAATTAAACGAAGAGGAAAAAGATAAAGTCTCGCATGGTATTTCTGTTGAAATCCCTTCCTCCGAAGGAGGGTTTATAATACTGACATATAGAGGCAGATTGGCGGCAGTATCGCAGATGCAGGATAATAAACCAGTATTAGCGAAGGTTTTTATTTAAAAAACTATTCAAACATGTATCCCTATTGATGAATTAAGGTAAATATGCTATAATAAACCCATGTTTATTGCAATGGAGGATGGATAATGGTTGAGAAGTGTTCAGATTCTGATTTTGAGACCCTTTTAGGTAAGTATGATTATAACTTTAAAAGGGGTGATATTGTAAATGGTGTTGTATGTACTTATGAATCTGATGGGGCTATTGTTGATATCGGCGCTAAGTGTACAGCTTTTGTTCCGAGTTACGAAGTATCTGCGGATAGAAAGGCAAAAGTTGAAGACGTCTTAGAAAAAGGTAAAGAGTATGAGTTTTTGATTACTCAGGATTGTGATGAAAACGGAAAGTTTACGCTTTCTTATAAGAAAGTTCATCTTGCACATACCTGGGAAGAGCTTGCTAAAGTTAAAGAGGCTGATGAAACAATTTCAGTTACAATTTCTCAAATTGTTAAAGGCGGTTTAATTGCTGATATTTCAGGTGTACAAGGTTTTATTCCACAAGGTCAGCTTTGTGCAAGAGAAACTATATGTAATGTAGGCGACAAATTGGATGTTAAAATTCTTACTCTGGATAAGTCTCAAAACAATCTGATTTTGTCTAACAGAAAAGTTTTTGAAACCAATATGGCTGAAACACGTAAGAATGTATTTGCCCAGATTGAAGTCGGTCAAATTGTTAAGGGTGAAGTTGTAAGAATTACCGATTTTGGTGCTTTTGTTAATATCGGCGGTGTAGACTGCCTGCTTCCTTTATCTCAGATTTCCTGG
Organism: Candidatus Gastranaerophilales bacterium; assembly: GCA_944323615.1. GTDB lineage: Bacteria > Cyanobacteriota > Vampirovibrionia > Gastranaerophilales > Gastranaerophilaceae > CAG-196. The sequence continues at coordinate 30,411 of CALUTG010000015.1, read as the reverse complement.
AAATGGGTTGAACACCCTACAGATTTGCTGAAAGTCGGGCAAGAAATTAACGTTGAGATTATTGATGTTGACTATGATAAGCAGAGAATCAGCTTAAGTCTTAAAAATACCGAGCCTGATCCGTGGATTAAAGCAGAAGAAGAGTTGAAAGAAGGTGATATTAAAGAAGGTGTAATTACCAGAATCAAAGCTTTTGGGGCTTTTGTGGAAGTACTTCCGGGTGTAGAAGCACTGCTTCCGCAGTCAGCGCTTGCTGAATACCAGAATCAAAATAACTGTATTTTGAAAAACGGAGATAAAATTAATACTAAGATTATTAAATTCAACCCGAAAGATAAACGTATTTCTTTAGGTTTACCTACAGATGATACCCCAACTGCTGAATAACTGATTTAACAGCTTCGGGGTCTAATCCTACAATATTTTCAAAACTTCCTTCATACGTATCTAAAAAGTTTGGAGGAAGTTCTTGTATTCCGTAACTTCCTGCCTTATCCAGCGGGTTAAAGTTGTCTATATAATAATGTATAAGCTCATTAGAAAGTTCTTTAAATCTAACGTAGCTTGTTGTGGAAATAAGAGCAGCCCGATTTGTCTTTGTGTTTATTCCGCAAAGAGAGGTTACAACTGAATGTGTCCTTCCGGATAATGATTTGAGCATATCAAAAGCGGCTTCTTTGTCTTTGGGTTTGCCTAAAATCTTATTATCTAAGACTACTACAGTGTCGGCTCCAAGTACAATTTCATCTTGTCCGGTTCTTCTGACAACATCCAGCGCTTTTTGGGTTGCTAGGTCTTCTATAATTTCATAGGAAAAAATATCGGTCTCTCTTTTTTCTTCGTAATTAGAAGGAATTACTTCAAACTCAAGACTCAAATCTGCCATTATTTGCCTTCTTCTCGGAGAATTTGAAGCAAGGATGAGTTTAACCATTTATTTTTCCTTTTGCTTGTCTTAAGATTTCAATCCCTTTCTGAGTGAATCCTTCAAGTGTTATTCGTTTCTTTTTTACAACTCTTGAATTATAAAAGTTTTCATAGAAAAAATTAATATTCTTATCTACATTTTTCATAATTCTATGCCAGCTTGTCATTATTGGTTTTTTCCAATCGATAATTTCCCCTGTCGAGTTATCAATTACTACAGTGGTTTTATCCATAATCAGCATGCTTCTTCCGGTCATCTGTTTTTCTGCCTTAACTCTTTCTACAAGAAATCTTGTGTCAATAAATTGGGAATCTTTACTTTTTAGTGCGGATGTCATTGTTGTAACAAAGTCAGTGTCTGTTTTTTTCATACTGGTCTCTTTATTCATTCTTGTAAGCAGCATTTTCATTTTGTATAACTGGCTGTTATTAAGAACATGCTTTTTTGATTGAAAAGATGTATTATTAATTTTTTGAATTTGCATTTAGAAGATTCCTTCTTTTTAATAACCGTTTGTTATAAATTCTCTGTTACGGAATTTTGCGCCTAAAGATTCTGCTATTTTTTTGCATTCTTCTGTATTTATTTTATGTTTATCAAAACCTGTTACAACACTTGCTGTAGTTTTAATTCCGGCATTGGTGCATGCTTTTATAAATTTTTTGACTTCTTCATAGGCATTTTCTATTTTAGGATTACAGATTTCATTATATTCTTCCGCTGTGTCAGAGTTGAGACTTACGGATACTTCATCCAGTAAGCCTTTAAATTCATCGACAACGTTTGTTTTGTAAATAGCGTTTGCATGACCGTTTGTATTAACGCGGATTTTTATATCCGGATAGTTTGCTCTCAGGTAATTACAGAAAGCTTTCATCATATCTTTTTTCAGGAAAGGTTCTCCATAACCGCAGAAGACAACGTTTTTAGCAGACGAAAAGTTCTTAAACTGTTCAATTATATCATCCAGTGTGTACTTATCATCGTGCCACATTTCGGCTCCGCAAACATCATCTTTTTGATTCCTCAAGCAAAAAATGCACGAATTAGAACAAGCATTTGTAAGATTTACATAGACTGTTTCCGGATTTTTATTATTGTCGATTGAATAAACGAGTGTATACATAAGGTTATTATACACTAAACAAGGCGGGCTGTCATTCTATTCTAAATATATGTAAATAAAATAAAAATTTTTTTAATTATGTTAAAATAATCCTGTTATGGATAAGGTTTTTTCAAATAAAATTAATATTTTAAAAGCATTAGCAATTTTAATTGTGGTATCAGGGCATTTGGAATTTTCTTTGATTCCAATGTTCCCGCCATATTCTTTTCAGGTAATATTATTTTTCTTTATTGCGGGAATGCTTTTTAATGAGAAATACGATTTTATTGAATATTTTAAACGCCGCTTTAAATCGTTGATGATTCCGTACATTCTATACTGCTTAGCATATCTTGGAATAACTTATGCTATAACTCCGGTTGTAGGAAAGTTTTGGGGAATGCCGGTTAGTCTCAGAAACGAACTTTTGATTCCGTTTTTGACTGGACATCAGCTGGATTTAATTTCTCCTCTATGGTTTGTGCCGCAGCTTTTTACCACGCTTATTGTTTATAAGATTTTAAATTATATAAAATTAAATATCTGGCTGCGCGGCGGAATATATCTTTTGCTTGCTTTTGCGGCGATACAGATGGAGCCTTTTGTTGATAATCTATACATTCTTTACCTTTCAAGAACTATGTTTTCCCTGTTTTTTGTGCATTTGGGTTATTTTTATGTCCAAAAAATTGAAGGGAAATTTAATATATTTAATTATAAAACCTTGGCGTTTGTTTTGATTCTGCAGGCATTTTTGTGGCTTACAAACGCTGATTATACTCCGACTGACGGAATCGGGTTAAGTTATATTCTTGTCTGGGGTGATTTTGATAACTGGATAGTTCCGATATTAACCGGTTTTACGGGAATATGGATGAGCCTATTTCTTGTTGAAGCCGGATATAATTACATAAAAGACTGGAAGTTTTTAGGCAAGATAGGGCAAAATACATACCATATTATGGCAAATCATCTTCTGGTATTTAATTTTATTACCTATACAATTCTTGCTCTAAAAGGAATCCCGTTTGATATTCGAAACAGCCATGATATTTATTGGTTCTATTGTCCAATGAAAACAACTTATTTCTATTTTGTTATAGGAATAATAGTTACAACTTACTTTGGAGAATTTCTTAAAGTTGTTAAAAGAAAATTTTAGTAATGTCTAAATCATATATGTTTTAAGATTAGATTATCAACATGATTTATGATAGTCTGTCTTAAGTTTGTATTTGGTGATATTTTCAAAAGTTCTTTCATTTGGATAGTTTTGTGAGGAAGAGCTAATAATTTGGTTGCGGCTTCTTGTATATTTCCCAGAGCATCCCACAAAGCTTTGTTTGGATCATATATATCACGCCTGCTTATATCAATAAGGGTGTTATCTGCTTTGGATTTTTGTAATATTAATACTTCATTTTCATTTTTCTTAATATTTTCTTGTACATAGTCACAAGATTCTTTCAAACGTATATAATCCTTGAATCTTTTAAGCAGTTGATCTGCTTCATCAAATAAAGCATTAAAGCTCTTATCCATTTCATTATAGGATGCATCTAACCTCCAGGCTCGTTTAAAATATTTTTCCTTAATATCTGCAGATCTTTTGTCATAGTTTTCTTTATGTCCTTGGATTATCTGCGGAATATCAGTTATTTGGTTTTTTAGGTTACTGAGATAGTCTTCTTTAAGTTTGAGAAAATTTTTCAATTTTTTGTTTTGTATAATTAAAGATTCTTCTCTGTTCATTGCTGGTGCAGGAGTTATTAAGTTTCTCATCCGTCCATCTTTTAGGATGTAGTAGAACCGTGTTCTGAGAATATCTTCGCTAAATTCTTCGTTAGTATTGTAATTAATATGATGTACAGTAGTCTTTTTTTCATTTTCAGGCAATGAGTTTGAAAAAATATCTATTTCGGCAGGCTCTGTCATTTTAGAGGTATTATATTTTTCCCAGCAATATGGATGATACTCCATTCTCCAATTACCGTTATTATCTTTGCTTTTGTCGATATAAATTCCCTGAAAAATTGTATTATTTATACTTTGGATTTTCATCTATCTAACTCCTTATTAATTACTTAATGTGTTTTATACCACGGGAATAGAAATAATTCTTTAATTTATCAAAATGAGGGATAAGCGCTTTATTAGCCTGTTCAAACTCAAAAGATTTTGAGGTAATGCTATTTTTTAAGTTATCTATGATAGCAGGCAAGTTTTTCATATATGTTTCAAGCTTTGTAATATAACCTGTATTGCTTGCTTGCTCCAGAGTATATTTTGAAATTTCATTTTTAATTTCTGATATTTTCTTTGAAAGATACTTTATTTCTGTAGTTTCTTTTGCTTTTGTGTTTGATAGTAACATCAATGTTTGCTGGTATGACTTAATGTTTTCCGGTTCATTAAGGAATTTTTCCTGACTGCCATAATTATCTTTATTAATTTTAATGCTTTGATTTATATCGTCGATGTTGTTAGTATATTTATTTATTTCATTTTTTAAAGAGTCGCTTAATTTTGTATATTCAGACTTCATAGTTTCCAGATGTTTAATTTTACTTGTCAGAATATCATTTAATTTGTGTCTTCGTTCCAGTTCTTTGGGTCCTTCGATCAAGTCGAGTTCTCTATAATGCAGCTTGTTTTTCAATTCACTTAATCCAATACCTAATAAATTTCTGCATCGAATTGTTTCTTTAGCTTCATCCATTATATTTAAACATGTTGCGGCTGTTTCCTGGTTATATTTGGCATCTGCAACATGTGCATTATGATAATCAATTTTTTCTCTCATTGCTTCTGATCTGTTATTGCTCCAATATTGTTTTCCATAATCTGCGACGGTTTTACTTTCAGACATTTCCAGCCTATAAAAATATTGACGAAACTTATCTATTTCATCATAGTAATCGCGTTTCGGATTATAAAAGTACAGCTTGCTAATATCATTATTTATATCAGGAAATTTGGGTTCATCATCATAAACGACAAAATCAACAATTTCTCTAATCTTGTCGCTTACGACTTCCAGCGGATCTGCATAGTATATTTTCCCGGATGGCTTCGTCCGGAATTTTTCTATGGTATTTTCTATTCTTTTTCCGGTTTGTATGGCTGCACTTTTATGAGTTAAACCATTAATATCATCTTCTACAATATACCCTTTAAATGTGCGACTCGTATAATTAGTGTTAATTGGTAATATTTTCACCTTGCCTCCTGATTTCCCATATTTATATATTGATGCATATAACTCATGATATAAACTTATATTACATTAATTCTACAATAAATAAAAAAAAGAAAACATTATCTTAACAAATATTCATATATATGATTTTATTAAAGATTATTGACAATTTGTTATCAATTCAGTTAATGAGTTCTCTTCCACTCTTTAATTTGTTCGAGTTTGGCTTTATATTTTGCTTCCAAGCCTTGTTCTGTCGGATGATAATATTCTTTTCCGGCTAAAGAATCAGGGAGACATTGCATATTGGTAAGTTTTGCCTCCGTATCATGTGCATATTGGTAACCTTTTCCGTAATTCAATTCTTTCATGAGCTTTGTTGGAGCATTTCTGATAACGAGCGGAACAGGTTCGGCTAATTCTTTTATAGCATCTCTTTTAGCCGTTTCATAAGCCATATATAAAGCATTTGATTTTGGTGCAAGTGACATATATACAACGGCCTGGGTTAAATGTACGGAGCATTCCGGCATTCCGATAAAGTGGCAGGCATGATAAGCTGCGACAGCCATTTCAAGCGCATGCGGATCGGCAAGTCCTATATCTTCACTTGCAAATCGTGTGACCCTTCTTGCTACATATAACGGGTCTTCTCCCGCTTCCAGCATCCTTGCAAGCCAATATACAGCTGCATCAGGATCAGAGTTTCTCATTGATTTATGCAGTGCTGAAATTATATTGTAATGTTCTTCACCGCTTTTATCGTAGAGTAGTGATTTTTTAGAAATACATTGTTCCAGAGTTTCATCCGTAACCGTAATTTCCCCGTCATCGCTGATGTTTCCGTTTAGAACCACCATTTCTAAAGTTGAGAGGGCGTTTCTTGCATCCCCGTTAGCAAATTTGGCGATAATTTCCAGATGTTCATCGCTTATATTTACTTTCTGCTCCCCGAACCCTCTTTTATCCGTTATTGCGCGTTTAAGGAGTGTAACGAGGTCTTCTGTTTTTAGTCCCTGAAGCACAAAAACTTTGCATCTTGAGAGTAAAGCTCCGTTAACTTCGAAAGATGGATTTTCCGTTGTTGCGCCGATTAGGATAATACTTCCTTTTTCCACAAAAGGAAGAAATGCATCTTGCTGTGCTTTATTAAAACGGTGGATTTCGTCTACAAAAACAATTGTTTTTTCACCCATCTTGCGAGCCTGCTCAGCTTGTGTCATAACTTCTTTTATCTCTTTTATACCGCTTGTTACGGCAGAAAAGTTGATAAAAGTTGAGTGAGTTTTGCTTGCAATAATACTTGCAAGAGTGGTTTTCCCTACACCGGGAGGTCCCCAGAAGATAAGGGAAGAAATATTATCACCTTCAATCAGCCTTCTTAATATTTTGCCTTCTCCGATAAGATGAGTTTGCCCGACAAATTCGTCCAGATTCTGCGGTCTGAGTCTGGATGCAAGAGGCTGGTTGATTTCGTTTTCAAAAAGTGATTTCTGTTCCATAATATCCCTCGTAAACATTTTAGCATGAATAATACAATCTGGAATCTTGATAAGATTTTGTTTAAAGGTATTGTTTCGTATTAAAATATAAGTATGGAAAATGATATATTTCAGTGCCTTGCAAAATCAAAGTTTAGAAGTAAATTTAAACTTTCAAAAAAGGATAAAGAGTACGTTTTATCAAAAGGTTTTGATAAAATAGAGGATCATGCAAGAGAATTTATTTCTAAAAGAGTAGCACCCGCATTTATTCCTAATGACGGTAAACAAACTCCCATGAGAAATCATCCCGTTTTTATTGCGCAGCATGCAACGGCAACTTGCTGCCGCGGATGTGTGGAAAAATGGCATGGCTTTAAGAAGGGGGTTGAACTAAGTAAGGAAGCGCAGGAATATTTAGTTAAATTGATTATGGAATGGATTAAAAAAGAGTGTAAAAACTGAGATCTGCAAATAATTTTAAAGATTTTTTATTCTAATCCCATTATCTCTGACCATTTGTCTTCAGGAATTGTGTAATTGTTTTCATGGAAAAGGTTATATGCATCTTGGTATCTTTTTCTGGTTTTATTCTCTCCAACTAAATAGTTGTAATCTGCAAGTTTACCGGCCTTTGCAATTTGCTGCCGGTTTACTGATTCAAGTTTCATACTGGCTTCTAATCCATATAGCCATTTCTTTTGTAAATCTTTTATTAATTCTTTGTTTTTTAATATTGATTCTAAAATTTCTTTATTATCCGGATTTTTTTCTAATTGTTTGGTTAAAATATTTATACTATTATTTAGTTGCTTTACATCATACTCAACAATTTTCATCTCTTTCCAAATTTCCCCAACAGGATAAACTTCTATTTTGTTTAATTGTTGTATTTTGTACCGGAACTTGTTTTCTAATGCTTCAGAAATTTTGTAAAATTGTTTTTTTATTTCGGGATACTTGGTTATAGCCTGATTATATAAGTCCATAATTTCCTTATGTTCACTTAATTCACTTTTATAACGATAGATACGACCTTCGTAAACATCAATGTTTTCTCGTAAATATTGCTCGTATAAATTCGAGACCTTTTCTAAAAGAGACTTTTTTGAGTGCGCTTTCGCCACCTCCTGTATATTTTTGGAACCTGCAGGAGTAGTATCATTCTCAATAATATTAATCAGATTTTTTGTAGAATACTTGTTTTCTTCATTTATATTATTTTTCATTATTTGATGCCAGAATTTATTCATTTTGGAATCATTTATAAGTTTACGTTTCCTGTACTCTTCTTCAATCTTTTCAATGTTTTTAATATAGTCAAAAGCCGGTTTATTTTTCTTAAGCTCCAGTTCGATTTTTTTATTGAGAGTGCTTAATATTGAATCTAAATTTCCCCTGCTTGTAATTTTTTCTTTTAATTTGGGAATTTCGCTATTTGAAGGATCTTTGTCAATAAGAAAATTAAGAGTTGAAATCTCATTAATTAATCTGTATTTTTCGTTATTTAACTTTGTAAATTTATCTAAAAACTTTCTGTTTTGTAAAATTTCTAAAAGAACTTCTTTTTCTAGAGGGGTTTCAGGTTTTTTTACAGCTAGTTTTTCAGCCCATATATCTTGTGAGAGTAGAATTTTAAGCTGATTTCGTGAAATTTCGGTCTTAATGCTGCCTTTAAAAACATTATTAACTAAGCGGTTTTTGTTGCTGTGTAATGTACTTGTAGTTTTGTTTTTAATATTTTGAGAATTTGATACAGTATTAATATACATAACAGATTTTCCTTTTTGATTTTTACCGTATGGTGTTTATAAAATCGAAGAATAATTTTTTTTGTCAATATTGCGAAAAATGTTACAATATCTTAATATAAAAAAATGTAAATAATATTTATATTATAATAAGTGTGTATTGCCAGTCTAAAAGATTGTCATAAGGAGTAAGTATGTACATAAGACCAATTATCAATAATCAAGGAACAAGTATATCTTATCGCGGTCAATTTCAAAAGTCTGTAGCTCTGAAATGTTATATAAGTAAATTAAATGAAACAGATTTAAAATTATTTTTAAAAAATCAAACTCTTATGGAAAGAGTTAATGATGGGAAAAAATATTTATATACTTATGAATTAACTTATGATAACGATGGAGCAGATAGAGTTCGGGCTATTATGCAGGAAAACGGCAAGCCTATTATTAGCGAGACGGTGTCAGAAGCTTATTTTAACCCGTTAGATGGTGAAGTTTATACTCAATATGAATCTGCCGAGAAAAATGTCTTTGATCAACTTTTTAAAAGATACAACCCAAAGCGTTTGATAGAGGAACAAGAAGCTTATAAAGCTGTTGATAAATTAAAACAGGCTATTTTATCAAAAATTGTTAGATAAATTAATTTATATGCTAAAAAGAGTGAAAAACTTTACTTCTTTTTATTTACCACAGAATTTACGAGTTCAGAACTTGGTTGATTGAGAACACGGCATAAGTTCATCAGGTTTAGATGTTGCACTATTAAGCAAACTTTTTTTCTTATCGAAACGCTGTTTTCTATCTAAATATGTTAATATAATCTTCAAACATATAATAACGGTTACGGCTCATACCTGTTTTTTCTTCTAAAATGCCAATCTCTATAAAAGTTTTGACTAAACTGTTTACTGAAACAATTGAAAGCCCAAGCTCTTTAGATATAATTTGGGCATTAACTTTTGGCTGAGAATATAATAATTCTAACAGCCTTTGTCCGTTAGTGGCTTTTTTACCTATCTTAGCGAGTTTTTCTTCGGCTTCTTTTTTGAGTTTAATGATTTCATCAAAAGTTTTAATGCTATTTTTTGATGTTTCAATTATTCCATTCAAGAAAAATTTAAGCCATTGAGTCATATTATCAGTTTGTTTAACCATTGCAAGCGAATCATAATATGACATTCTGTTGCGTTCAAAGAAATCAGAAATATAGAGCACAGGTTTATTAAGCAAGCCTGAACTAATTAAATAAAGGATTATTAATAAACGTCCTGTTCTTCCGTTTCCATCTAAGAACGGGTGAATTGTTTCAAATTGATAGTGTATAATTCCAGCCTTGATTATTTCCGGTACGTGTAAGTTTTCATTATGTAAAAACTTTTCAATATCACTCAATAAAGCTGACAGCATGTTGGGTTCAGGCGGAATAAAGAAAGCATCTTTAAGTGATGAGCCGCCAATCCAGTTTTGTGTTTTACGAATCTCGCCGGGTGTTTTATGCTCGCCGCGAACACCTTGCAATAAGATTTTATGAGCTTCTTTTATTAATCTCATAGAAAGGGGTAAATCATTCAATCTATTAATCGAATAATTTATAGCTTGAATATAGTTTTGAACTTCATGCCAATCATCGCGGAATTCCGGTTTAATTTGTTCAATCGGCGTAATTGCGTCCTCAAAAGTTGTTCTTGTTCCTTCTATTCTATTAGAAATTGTTGCTTCTTTAGTTGCATACATCTTAATAAAGAATTCTATATTAGGAATCAAATCAGCGTAGGAATTAAGCTTGCCAAGCCAAAGACTTGCATCTTGTAATAATGGCGCAAGTTCATCAAGTTTCCAATCAATATCATCATTGATAAATGACGGATTAAACGACCTGTAGCCTGTATGCAAAATATAAGTTCCTGCTTTATATTCCTTCATTATAGATTATCCTTGATTAAGTTTAAGCACTTTCCCTTAATTATAACATATTTATATTAAAACTTAAATCGTTCTTTATAAGGAGAGTGCTGGAAATACTAAAAAGGGACATTGCGCCTAACCTGTCGACTATTTAACCTAACCCGTTTCACTTGTGCCCTCCATCAGACAGTCAGCTTGAACAAAAGAGCCCTTTTAATCTTGTTCCGAAGAGAATAAAAAAGACAGGGAAGCCTGTCTTTTTGAAAAAATACCCTGGATGCGATTGTCTTGGATTTCCTCCACGCTCGAATAGTTTCGCTATTGAACCTGCGGTTCAACTTCGCTCAATATTCTCGCTATCCGGACTAACTCGTTTCACTCATGTCGTCCGTACGGAAATCCGCTCGAACGCGGAAGGCGTTCTCATCTTGTCCCAAGGCAAATAAAAAAAAGATGAGATTATCTCATCTTTTTTTATTTACCCTGGATGCGATTCGAACGCATGACCTACCGCTTAGAAGGCGGTTGCTCTATCCAGCTGAGCTACCAGGGCTTACTTTTCTAGGATAACACATAAAGCTTTTTTTGCAAGAGATTAAATTTTTAGAAGATTCCTTATATTATAAGATTTCTTTATAAACTCCTGCCGGCTCATAACTTGCGAAACATTATTATAAACCTCTCGTATTTTTTTTCTGGTAACTATCATTGGAATTATTCTGTCGTTTTCAGGTTCAGGTTCATTAATTAGAGATTTATTGGTAGTTTTTGTACCAAGTAAATGCCGCTTATCACCCATCGGTTCAAATCCCATTGATTCATAAAAATACTGGGCATAAGTATTTTCCGGAAGCTCTGATCTTACATACACATCCCTGAATTTATCCCGGTGCACAGTGCCAAAATACTCTCCTAATATAGCCTTTCCGATACCTTTTATTGGTTCTGCATCCTCTGGAGACCAGGTAACAAGCCAATCCAGCTCTGTTTCATTCTTTGCGCAATTATGTCTTGATGAATAAACTATTTTGCCATACTCATCTTCTTTCGGAATGTTTGCTATTAAAAGCCCGCAAGGGCTGCTATTATATGCAGCCATAAAAAGTTTTATTTTTTGCAGATATCTGTTTCCACATTCCAGAACTTTTTCTAAGGTTCTGGCAGCATCTGTAAGAATTTCTGTTTTTATAGGATCTATTCCTTTATAATTGCCTAAAGATTTAACAAATTTATCAGCAAAATCATAATCTCTTTTTTCCAATTCAATTATGGAAATATTTCGGACACTATTATCAAGTCGAGATGAGCAGCGCCACATTGAAATAGGTTTAGCGCTGAAATTGGGATTGATACTGGTAGGCGATACTTTCATATTTCTTTTTTATCATTTTCGGATGAAATATTCAACCCATCTTATTAAATCCGAAATTTCATAAGGTTTCGGCAGATATAAGTCTGCTCCAGAATCAAGGATAGCCGATTTATTGTGAACAGTTGAAGTTACAATAATTTTTGTGTTATTAAAATTGGGAATAGTTTTTATTTTTTGCAGAAATTTGAGTTCAGAAAGATCATCCCCGCTGTCCATAATAATAACGGAAGGCTGTGATGTTTCATCTATATCCTGCATAATATCGTAACCCTGCAGTTCAAGTGCAGTTCTTATTAAGTAGTTGAGAGATTCATCTTTTTCTTTAATATAAATATTACGGTTAGGGGTGTTTTCAACTACAGACCCGCTTCCTGAAATTTTTACCCGCTCTATTGCATAGTTTGAGCCGCTTGGAGTTTTGGCCAGATTTTTAACAGAAAAAAGCTTTTCTATTAAAGCTTCTGGAGTTGGAATTAGATTAAAACCTTCTGTAATACCTCCTATGCATACAGAAACAAAATTTGCCCTCATTCCGGCATAACGCTCTCCTTGAAGAAGCATATAGCCTCTTTCAGAGTCGGTTTTTGAATAAAATTTCGGTGCGACTGTATCAAATGCAAAAACAAGAAAAGATGCAAGTTTTTCGCCGCTGTATCTGTTTGTTATGATTACGAATGTATTATCATTGAGCTGTCCTATAAAGTCATTTTCATCAAGTGCAGATTTAGAAATGACTATAAATGTTTGAATTAGTTTATCTGCTGCTACTTCTGTATAAACAGTTTTGTAGCTGTCCAAATTTTCAAGACTTATTAATAAAACGGCAGAGGTTTCTGAAGCAATAATTCTTTTAAAAGCTTTTTTTACTAGTTTTTGATTTGGAAGAAGTGTTTTATTATCAAGATTTGATTCAAGTTCTCGTCTCAGATGAGCTTTTATTCTTGTTTTGAACTCATCAATATTAACCGGTTCGCTTAAGAAATCATCTGCACCTTTTTCGAGAACAGCAATTCTGTCACTTGAGTCTGCAGACTTAGAAAGGGCAACGATGACGGGCCTTGTATCATATGTAAGAGCCCTTATTCTTTCACAAAAATCTCCCAAAATTTCTTCTATGGAATCAGAAACTATTATCATATCAGGCTGGAGATTTTGTATTTTTTCAATACCATCTTTTAATGTTCCTGAAATCACTACTTCTGTTTGAGGTGTTTCAATACATTTTTTATATTTTGCCGGTAATTCTTTTCTTTTATCAATAATTAAGACTGTTGAGAGCATGCTAAAGCTTCCTCCTGACTATAAACCGGAAAAGATATTCTAAAAGTGGTTCCTTTGTTCGGTTCACTCTCAAAATCTATTTTACCTTTCATCTCTTCAACCAGTTTTTTTGTTATATAAAGACCTAATCCATTTCCTTGCGTTTTGCTGGTAAGATGATTTTCCAATCGGATAAATTTATCAAAAACTTTTGTTTTATCTTCTGCTTTAATTCCAACACCTTCATCTTTGACTTCAATTAATAGATTATCGGAATCCAGATACAGAGTTGATATTTCTACCGGACAGGTTTCTTCCGAATATTTACAGGCATTGTCAATCAGATTCATCATTATTTGTTGAAATTTATCTTCATCAAGCAATGCAGGAGATAGGTTAGGCATATAGTTAGTTAAAATCTTACGATTTTTGTATTTTTGCAAAAGCAGTTGGATAACTTTTTCTATAGAAGCATTAATGTCGACTTTTCGGTATACGGGTTTATCTGTATTTATTTTTGAAACTTCAAGAATATTTTCTACAAGGTTAATCAGTCGGTTAGATTGTTCTTCTATAATTTTTATAAACTTTTTTTTATCTTCTTCTTTTAGTTTATCCCAAGAGGCAAGAAGAGTTTGAGAAAACCCCCTTATACTTGTAAGGGGGGTTCTCAACTCATGTGATACTGTTGCTATAAATTCATCTTGAATTGTATTTGCCATTTTTGTTCTTTTCAGGTTTAATTTCCCGGTACAAGGATTTCAGCAGATCCTTTATTAAGCTTCAGCTTTTTTAAGCTGCCGGAAAGAGGCTCCACGTTCATTGTATCAGAAAGAGATTTCCCTTTGACGCTGCCCGTATTAATGGCTTTAGAAGCATCTTCCTTCTCAATATTTCCTGTATTATCTCCTTTAGGAGGTGGCGGCATGATAACAGGTGGAGGTATGACTTCCGGCTCATCACCTTCTTCCTCCTCCTCTCCTTGATTATCGTCTTTAGGCGGTGGCGGCATGATAACAGGTGGAGGTATGACTCCGCCTTCAAATTCTTCAAAATCCTTCTTCCCGTCATCCACATCCGTAACGACATCTTTATGTATATCGGATCCTCCGCCCCTATCGTATGATGGATTTGTAGTAGTAGTTAGACCGCCAGCATTTGCTACAGGCGTAAAATAATTCCAGGCAGGTACCGTTAAGGCCATAGCTGTAAAAAACATTACTAGTTTTTTTGCAGATTCTTTTTTCATAAAACTCTCCTTTAATTCTTAATACTTTACTTTCCATCCGTCTGCAACAACTCTTGCAGAACAAGCTCTTCCATCTGAAATATTGCCGTTAGCACAATCTGTTTCATACGTTGCTAATCCATAAGGGACCATTTTACAGCTGTTTGTCAAACCAAATTCAAAGATATCTTTTCCATATGCATTCGGTTTGTTATTTGAACCGTTAACGTCAATTAGCATGCGCAGAACTACCTCATTTGGATCTTCTGTCGGAGTGATATTTATTGTATCACCGCTTGCCGGATCCGCATATGCTGCCTGCATTAAGAATGTACCTGGTACACTGCTGTATTTTTTTATATTACTTGTTTGAACTGTTTCATCAGTATCTTGAGCGCCAATAAATGGTGCAAGTTTTTTTATGCTTAAGTCAGGAACATCACTGAGGTTATTAATATATGAACCGTCTGTAATTTTACTGTTTTCATACTGAATTAAATTTTGACAGCCGAGTTCAACTTGAGAAACTACCCTGCCTAATTGTGAACCGGCCTGCTTTTTTTGCATTCCTATAACCAGTTGGGGAATAGTAATAGCTGCTACTACACCGATAATAGCCAGTGTTAATAGTAGTTCTGATAATGTAAAGGCTTTTTTTCTATTTTGTTTCATTTAAAAACCTCCCCTATTCTTCCATAAATTCTTTTTTTGCTTCTTCGATAGCTTCTGATAGAATGTCAAGCTGATCAGGGGCGAAAGTTACTCCCTTTTTTGTCGGTAGCCAAGTTGCCCCGTCATCAGTAGTATAGAATATTCTTAAATTAAAATAGCTCTTTCCTCTGTATTCGGAAATAGAAATTTGTAACTGCTCAGTGTCAGTTCTCGGAATTGTAGCTAAAATTTTAGCTTCTGCCATTTGTTGTCTCCTTTTTACTGTATTTTCATCGCTTTTTTAGTAGTTTTAAAATGGATGCGTATTATTCATTAAATGTTATTATATCATATTATTCATAAATGTTAATAATTTGTCTATTGTATTTATTTGGGTTAAGATAAAATTATGGAAACGGGGAAGATTGTTGTTGTTGACGATGAAAAAATAGTTACATCTGCCTTTTCAACACTATTAAAGGTGGAAGGGTTCTCTGATGCGCATTTTTTCAATAACCCTAAAGAAGCTTTGGAGTTTTTAAAAGATAACACTCCGGATTTAGTAATTTCGGACTTTTTGATGCCCGAAATGAACGGTTTGGAATTTTTATCTGAGGTAAAAAAACTTTATCCCGAAGTCAGCAAAATTCTTCTCACGGGTTATGCGGATAAAGAAAACGCAATCCGTGCTATTAATGAAATCGGATTATATAGATATATTGAAAAACCCTGGAGCAATGATGATTTAATAATAAATATCAAAAACGGTATTGAAAGAAGTTACCTCCTTTCCCAGCTAAGGCAAAAAATAGCAGAGCTTGAGGATGCGAAAAAAGAACTTGAAAAATACTCCAAAAACCTTGAGCAGCTTGTTGAAGAAAGAACTGCAGATTTAAAACAGTCTAACGCAAAGCTTGAGGGGATTGTGACTTATTGTGCGGACGGAATAGTAATCCTTAATGAGGATGGAATAATAGAGCAAGTTAATCCTGCATGTGAAAGTCTTATTGGGCTTGTCGGTGCAAAGATTCTTAA
This sequence comes from Candidatus Gastranaerophilales bacterium, assembly GCA_944323615.1. Classification (GTDB taxonomy): domain Bacteria; phylum Cyanobacteriota; class Vampirovibrionia; order Gastranaerophilales; family Gastranaerophilaceae; genus CAG-196. The sequence goes on along the minus strand of CALUTG010000015.1, from coordinate 14,490 downwards.
TTCATCAATTGATGATTTCTTATTCAGTGAAAAAACTTTTATTTCAAAGGAGCTTCATAAAGCGGAAGGAAATGAACTGTTTTTAAGGGATTTCCATATTAAAAATCCACTTAGCGGCGCAATAGTTCCAGTTGATATCAGTTTTGCAAGAATTAATCCTGATGATGATTTTAAACGCTTTGTAGGTGTGATAAGAGATGTGACTGAACAGAAAAAGGCAGACAAATTAAGAGATGACTTTATTGCAACTCTGACTCATGACTTGAGAACACCCCTGCTTGCAGCTATTCAAACTCTTAAGTTTTTCCTTGACGGAGCTTTGGGCGAGTTGGATGAAAAACAAAAGCTCCTGCTTTCTACAATGCAGAAAAGTAATGAAGATTTACTGGGCTTAGTTAACGCTTTATTAGAAGTTTATAAGTACGATGCGGAGAAATTGGTTTTGAATAAAACCGAATTTAATATTTATGAACTTACAAAACAAACTTATGATGAACTCAAACCTCTTGCGGATTCTAAAAATATAGATTTTACAATGGACTGTGCGAATAAAGACTTGCATATTATTGCGGACAGAAGCGAAATTAGAAGAGTAATCTGCAATCTTTGCGGAAACGCAATAAGCTATACGCAAGAAGGCGGAAAGGTCGTTATTACGGTGAAAAATGAAGATAAGGATCTTATTTTCTCCGTGTCTGATAATGGCTGCGGTATTCCGCAGGAGGATATCCCGAATATGTTCCAGAGGTTCTCTCAGGGCACGAGCAAAAAACGCTCGGCAGGGACAGGCTTGGGTCTCTATCTTTCAAGGCAGATTATTGAATCCCATGGCGGGAAAATTTGGCTTGAAAGCGTATTGAATAAAGGAAGCGAGTTCTCATTTATATTAACAGATACGGTAGTAAATGTTCCGGCAGGTGTGTAGTTATGATTAATGTATTACTTGTAGAAGATCATCAATTATATAGAATGGGCTTATCGATGCTCCTTGAGAAAGCAGAAGGGTTAAATCTTATTGCGGAAGCTGCAGACGGAGCGGAGGGTATTAAAAAAGCACGGGAGTTTTCACCTGATGTTATTTTAATGGATATAGGACTTCCTAATATTGACGGTATTGAAGCGACTTGCCGAATTAAAGAGTTTTTGCCGTATGTAAAAGTCTTGATTTTTACATCCAGAAACAGCGAGCAGGATATTTTTGAATCCTTTAAGGCAGGTGCTGATGGTTATATTATGAAGGGTGCAACTCCTGAGCAGACAGTTTCTGCTATAAAAGCTGTGTATGAAGGTGTGGGCTGGATTGATCCCGCTATAGCGAAAGTTGTTTTTTCAAACCTGCAAAGACCATCTCAGGGGGTAAATACAGATGTAGGGGTTAATATAGCTGCCCAAAGACGGGATAAAAATTCATACGGGCTCACTGAAAGAGAGCTTGATGTATTGGCACTTATGGTAGAAGGGCTTTCAAATCCGCAGATTGCTGACAGACTCGTTATTACAAGGGCTACGGCTAAAGCTCATGTACACAGTATTTTGCAAAAATTGTGTGCTGTAACACGTACACAGGCCACTGTTACAGCTATGAAAGAAGGTTTGGTTTAATGTTTGACGCTCTTGCCGGCATGTATATGGCAATGAAAATTCATCTCAGCCAGATTAATCCTTTTAAAAAAGAGGATAAGGTTGTTAATGAATATATTTATGAAAATAAGGTCAAAAAAGCCGAAGAGAAAGAAAAATATGAAAAAAGCCGGATGCCTGAATCAGGTTACATGACGGTGGAAGAATATGAGGCTTTATCAAGGGGTAAATCAAAAGAAGAGATTGAGGTTAAAGAGGCTGATATCCCAAAAGATTCTAATATGGTATATGTTCCCCAGAAAACTTTTAAACTGGTTAAGTATAATGATCCGGTCGGAAGTCCCGAGTTAAATCTTCCGAGACGCTTAAATTTTGACAGACAAATTAATGCCCAGGGAATTGTCTCAGGGGATAAAACAATGCTGGTTTATCCGGCTGTTTACTATTATGCCCAGACGGATTGTACAGCTTGTGATTTGTTTTTAATTAAACTGGATCCGTCTTTGAACGATGTGGAAAAAGTAAAAAGGGCAAATATTATTCAAAAAGAAGAAACCCCGCTTCTTTCGACGGATAAATCTCTTGATGAAAAGTATATCTTTAGAACCCTTACTCCGATTGATTTTTCAGTTGACAATAAAAGACTTGCCATAAAAGAAAAAGTCGGGCACCGTCATGACGGTATCTGGAAAACAGATTTATGGGTCTATGATTTTGAAAAAAGAGAAGCGAAAAAACTCCCGCAGATAAGGGAGGCTATTGAAGAGTACTGGAAGTATTCAGGCGGTTTTGAACTAACGGAAAACAGGTGGGATATTTATCCGATGGGGTTTGATTATAATAATGATGACAGAATAATAGTCTGTGCATATGCTTATACCGGGAATCTTCCTAAGTTTTTGGGAACCTGGAGTATTGATGCGGAGGGTGAAAATTCAAAACTTGAGGATTTGGACGGTAATTTTGTTCCGGTTGCGACCGTAGGCTACAGGCTTGCTGAAGATTCTGTGCTGGATTCTTCGGATGTTGAATTTGAAGCAAAACGGGCGAAAGAGAAAGAAGACAAGATTCAGAAAGATGCAAAAGAAGCTGAAAAACAGTTAAAAGAAATTAAACGTCTTGAGTATGAAAGAAAAATTAATCAGATGAATATGGATACTTTGTTTAAAATACGCCAGAGAGAAGAAGCTCTGAAAAATTATGCGTCTGAATCCAAAGACGGTCTTACCGGAATATAACATACATTATAAAAACCCTGCATTTATACTAAACTAATCGGATGATGCTCGTATTTTCTGCCTACACTTTTTATTGTAGATTTGAAAAATGATTTTGGCATGTAAAAATTCAATCTATTACATGTTTTTGAACGTTTCATAGACCATGTGGTCTATATCTTTCAATCTAGAAAATTTGCGCTAAAATCAATCTCTGTATTGATGAAACCCTCCTCTAAAAGAAGGTAATATACATAGTGTAGAGATGGAATATAATTATGAGATTTTATAAATTAGGGGAGAGAAGAGAGTATGAGACGTGAATTTAAGAAAAAGTCCAAAGTGCTTTTAATTGATGACAATTATGAACACTTAGTAGGTATCAGAGAATTACTGAACCTTGAAGGTACTTTTGATGTTGTAGGTATCGCTACTAACATTAATGTGGGTTTAAATTTGATTAAAAAGTATCAGCCGGAAATTGTTTTATTGGATATGAATATGCCGGAAAAAGACGGGTTGCAGGGTATACTTGAAATTGCTAAACTTGATTTGGATACAAAAGTTCTTGCTCTTTCAGGATATGATGATGCTGATTTAATCTTCAGAGCTATGAAAATAGGTGCTAAAGGCTATGTATTAAAAACTATGGCATCAGCTCAGTTAATTTATGCAATAGAAGAAGTCCTTAACGGAAAAATTTATCTTCCGCTTGCACTTTCTTCCAGATTCTTTGAATATTTTCAACAATCTTTCAGAGAAGAAACCGCAAAACAGGAAACAGAAGAAGAAAACCTTCTTTCTTACCTCACCCAGAGAGAAGAAGAAGTGCTTGAACTTTTGACTCAGGGTATAACTTACAAAGGGGTTGCAAACAAATTATTTATTTCTGAAACAACTGTTAAAACCCACGTTAACAACATTTTCCAAAAATTGCAGGTTAATGACAGAACTCAGGCAGTTTTGTACGCAATAAATAATGGTTTTTTATCTAAAAAAATCAAATTAACTGCATAATTTTTGAAAAATCAAACTTGAAAGCTAAAACATGAAAAAAATAGTACGACAGCAGAATTACTTAAGAGAACTCATAGATTCACAAGGAAACAGGTTCTTGTCAAAGCAGGCACTCAGATGCCTTGTCCGTTCTGCTCTTGAACCGCTTTTGGATTCTCCTGAAAGCGGAGTCGTATTATACAGAATTATTAATAAAGATGGTTTGCAGGGTTTGTTGAAGAGATTGGAATTCTCTGAAGTCGAATCGTACGACTATTCCGATAATTCCAAAAACCTTGTGGAAAAAGTCTGGGCTAATACCGAATTCCTCTGTGTTATGACTCACAGGTATGTTGCAATTCTTCTTTGGGATTCTCATACCGGAGATGATAATACGGTCAGATACTATTCTGTGTATAATTCTAAACTCCAAAGAGAGGCACTTGATATTATAAAGAGAAATTCAAAGATTGATATTTCTCCGTTTATGGAAAAATATAATCCGGACAGACGTGATAACAGTCTTATGAATGCATCAATCCGGAGATTGCTGGATAATTTGGATGAGGCATCTAGTGATGCGGTTCTTGGGTATGCGGAAAAAAGTGCTGCCTCAATTCGGCCGGTTGATTATAATATCAAGAAAACCAGAATTACTGCTCATGAAATAAAAAATCAGCTTTCAATATGCGATTTATACGCTGAAATTATCAGGAAATACGTTGATAAGGAAGAAGTCGATCGTGAAGGAATTAAAAATGCAGCCGATGCAATCACAAAGGCATTAAAAATGGCAGGAAATTCTTTAATCACGTTGAAATCTTCTGAGTCACCGGAACTTAAGAAAAATAATTTAGCGGAAATTGTAGAAAATGCTGTTGAGCTTTCAAAAGTCTATGCTGAAGGCAAGAATATTAAGATAGAAGTTGAAAACACTCCGGATATTTTTGTTCTCTCTGACGAAGAAAAACTTGCAGCGGTAATAATTAATCTTGTTAAAAATGCGGCAGAAGCGTTTGAAATTGACGAAATTGCGGAAAATGTCCAAAATGATAAGTATATTAAAATTATGACTGAAAAAGAAGATGATTTTGCAATGATACGAATCTCAAACAATGCACCCGGAATTGAAAATCCCGATGACATATTTAAAGAGGGTTTCACTACAAAATCAACCGGAAGCGGCTTGGGGCTCTGGATTTGCAAAAAATCTATTGAAGAACAATTGGGCGAGCTTGAACTTTCCCGCCACAGTGAAGATTATACGGAATTTACAATCCGTTTAGGCGTGGTGGACAGGGAGGATTAAACTATGGATCTGATTACATCAAGAACAATGGAAATAACTAAACTCGGGCTTGACGGGCTTCTTGACCGCCAGCATGCAATCTCATCCAATATTGCAAACGTTATGACTCCGGGGTATCAAAGAAAGGAAGTTGCTTTTGAAAGCCAGCTTTCTGAAATAATGGAAAAAGAGGATTTGAAAGATTATATTAAATCCCAGAACAGTATTGAATATAAACCGCCAATGGTGGATGTATTTACCGGAGAAGTTCATACATACAGAACTCCGACACTTCAAGAGAAGGCCTATTTAAAGAGTAATACGTATGAAGATTTTAAACCCCAATACGTTACTGATATCTATAGCGGGGGTGATGCAACCGGAAATAATGTCGAATTAGAGCGCGAAATGATGGATTTATCTAAAACCGGTATGAGATATCTTGTACTTTCAAATTTGGAACAAAGAGCCTTTGAAAGCGTATCAAGAGTGATTTCCGGTCAATAGGAGGTATAAAATATGAGTTTTAATATATTTGATATAGCCGGTTCAGGAATGACCGCACAGAGAGTGAAACTTGATACTATTGCGAGTAATATAGCAAACGTTAATACTACAAGGCAGCCAAACGGGGCAAAAGGTGCTTATATAAAAAAAGACGTATCTTTTAGAACAATTTATGAAGACAATATAAACAGAGGATACTCAAATTTTTCAAGCAACGCTCCTGATGCACAGTTTGATCCTAAAACCGGTAATATGCTCATTAATGCTAATATAGCGCTTAATAACGGAATGGTAACCGGCGGGGTTGAAGTAGATGAGATTTATGAGGCTGAGGATGCCATAAAAACAATCTATGATCCTTCGCATCCTGATGCGGACGAAGACGGCTATGTTGATATGCCGAATATTAATATAGTGGAAGAAATGGTAGGTATGATTTCAGCCTCTCGGGCTTATGAAGCTAACGCAACTGTTGCGCAGAACGTCAGGACAATGATGCAGACTGCTATGAATATTTAATAATTTTAAGGGTGTAAAAGATGGATTTTTCAACAAATATAGAGGGATTTAATACAGAATTTAACTTGAATGCGGTTAAGGATTATAACCGCTATCTTCAGGGGCAAGCCTCTTTTCAGTTTGAAACTGATACAACTGAATTTCAAAAGGCGCTTGATACAGCTGCAAAGTCTGTTCCCCTCAACGATAAGAATGATCCTTACGGTATGGGGAATTTTATGAGCCAGATGGAATCAAGCCTTGGCGGAAGTCTTAATGCCGTTAACAAAGCTAAATTAGAGGCTGAAAGACTTCAGGAAGATTTGGCGGCAGGCGGTTCAACCAGTATCCACGAAGCTATGATTGCCGCAGAAAAAGCTGATTTGAGTTTGCAAATGGCAATACAGATTAGAAACAGAATACTTTCTGCTTATACGGAAATCAATAGCATGGCTCTATAGCGGTACATAATCAGAGTAGATAATACTTGACCAGCCTTCAAAATAGCTTATCTGGGTTAGCGAGCCTGTTTTTATGAGGTTTCTGAACTGGCTTTTGGGTGAAAGAGCCAGAGTTTTTGCTATGGCAGATTGAACTATTTCAGGCGATGTTACCAGAATTATACGATTACCTTTGTTTGCATTTACAAGTTTATCAATATTATCGGAAACTCTTTTGTTGAAATCTTCAAAAGACTCTCCGTTATTGGGTTTTTGTATGATAAGCGACGGACCGTTTTCATCAAATAAATCTGAATAAGATAGTCCGTTCCATTCACCGTGGTTTCTGTTCGGAAAATCGATAATATCTACTTTTCTTTTAAACATTTTTGCAATAATTTGGGCGGACTGGGTGCAGCAGGCAGCAGGGCTTGAATAGATTCTATCATATGCAACCCCTCTTTTTTCAAGATATTCGCATACTTTTTCCATTTCTTCTTCTCCAAACTCATTGAGTTTTGGGTATTTCAGCGTATCGCAGATTATACCTTCAAGAGAATGAACCGTTGCTCCATGGGTAATAAAAGTTATTTTACATATACGTTTAAATATCATTGAGGTATCCTTCTTTCTTCTTAATTATAGCATATTTTTTGAGGGTTTAGTAGTGGAGTGAATTTTTTCAAATCTCCTCCAAATAAAGGTTTGATTTTTGAAAAAATATCGTTAAACTAATCATGCGAAAATGTAGCTAACCACAAGGAGATATATTATGAGCAAACGATTAGACGGAACCTCTATGTTTACGGGGATTAATTCAGGATTAATGAATTCTTTTACCCTGTTAAATGGAATGTATGAAGACGGGGTAACTTTGGAAAATTTGGCGAGTGCTTTTACCAGTCCAAATTTAGTGAACAATGCATATGGTGCAACTTTTTCATCATATTTAATGAACAATTTCGGAACCGTAGATAAAAATGCCGACGGAACAATTTCTGCTGATGAGATTCAGAATCTTATGGGACAAATGGCGGCTCAGGGACTTACCAGAGAACAAATCATTACTCTGGGCGGAGCATCCGGGCTTAGCGGTTCTTTGCAGGAAACTGTTCTTGCTCATTTTGATGATATAGACAAAAACCATGACGGAAAAGTTACTAATCAGGAAATACAGGCTTATGGTGTAGATTCCGAATTAGAAAAACAAAAAGTTGAAGATAGAAACAGAATTGTCAATAATATGTCAATGTTCTATGATGTAGGTGCTGACTATGAAGGAAGTATGTTAGATTACAGATACCTTGATGATGAAGAAAGCTAGGGGGGGGAAATAATAGGGGTAAATAAGAGAAAAATTCAAGTGGAAAAGGGTGAAAGGAAGATATAAAAAAGAGGGCTTAGCCCTCTTTTTTTGTTAATACACTTATTATACTTAGTACAATCATAATCAATATTAAAACTGCGATGTAAATAAAATAATGTTTTAAAGTTCCCGCAAAATATGTTGCGGCTGCCCCTCCTGCTATTGCGACCGAGGTAAGGATTGCAACGGTTTTTTTCTGAGAGAAGCCCGCTTTTAAAAGCTTGTGGTGTATATGTTCAGCATCCGCTACAAAAGGCGATTTTCCTTTGGAAATTCTTCTTAAGCTTGAATAAGTAATATCCATAATAGGAACGGCAAGAACAAGGAACGGCAGTAATATTGCCAGAGTTGCCCCTTTCATTACTCCGGCTATGGAAAGCGTTGCGAGCAAAAATCCGGAGAATAAAGCGCCTGAATCTCCCATAAATATCTTTGCGGGATTAAAATTAAAGGTTAGAAAGGCGAGCATAGAACCTGCAAGAATAAACCCGATAAGAGCCGTAATAGGCTGAGCCGGGGTTGTTGAAACTGCAATTAATGCCAAAGTTATGGAGTTAACAGTAATTACGGAACCTGCCAGCCCGTCCACTCCGTCTATAAAGTTGACCGCATTTGATATTCCGACTATCCAAAGGAGGGTTATCGGATAAGAAAGCAGCCCTAAATCAATTGCTCCGCCAAACGGGTTGAAAATTGTATCTATTTTTACTCCTAAAAGGTAGACTATTGTTGCGATAGAAAGTTGTATTAAAAGTTTAAACTTAGCATCCAGATTATACACATCATCCACAAGTCCCAGAAGGAACATAAGCGACCCGCCGAGAAGGATTCCGGATAACAGGCTCCCGTATGGATAATAACTCAGGATAACAAGAAATAAGAAGGTCAGCATTGTACTTGACCATATTGCAATTCCTCCCAGTCTTGATATCGGGGCTTTATGGATTTTTCTTTCATTTGGAAGATCCACCAAGCCTTCTTTTTGGGAAAAATCTATAACAAACGGAACAATGAACACCCCGAGAAGATACGAGATGAATGCTCCTATTATATGTGCCTGTGTTAGTTTTATAATAATGGTTTTATCCTCCTGATTTTTTGTTACTCTCCCTCTCTTTGCGGAAAGGGCTGGGGTGAGGTGTCAACTCCTTGCCCTGACTATGTTATTCGTTTTCTTTTGTTTTCTGGTAAGATCCTGAAACAAGTTCGGGATGACAGGTTATTTCCCTTTTACCCCTTTTCTTTTACCCCTTTTCTTTTACCCCTTTTCTTTTACCCCCTATATAGCGGATGTTTTTCGCAAAGTTTTAAAGAATCAGCTCTCAATGTTTCTAATACACTTTCGCTATCAGAATTCTTGATCGCTTCGGATATAATTCTTGCAACTTCTTTCATATCTTCTTCTTTGAATCCTCTTGTGGTAACTGCGGCTGCACCGAGTCTTATACCGCTTGTAACAAACGGACTTTGAGGATCGTTCGGAACAGTGTTTTTGTTAGCTGTAATACCGACTCTTTCAAGTATGTTTGCCATATCTTTTCCGGTTTTGCCGGTTTTTCTTAAATCAAGCGTCATAAGGTGATTTTCTGTCATTCCGCCTACAACATCCATTCCGTTGTCTAAAAGTCCCTGATTCATTGCTTTTGCGTTTTTAACAATTTGTGCAGCATATTCTTTAAACTCATCAGATAAAGCTTCTTTCAAAGCAACGGCTTTTCCTGCGATAATGTGCTCCAAAGGCCCTCCTTGTGTTCCAGGGAAAACAGCTTTATCAATCATTTGTGCGTATTCTTCATCGCACATAATAATACCGCCTCGAGGACCTCTAAGAGTTTTGTGGGTTGTTGTAGTTACAAATTGTGCGTAACCGGCAGGAGACGGATGAACACCGCCTGCAACAAGTCCCGCAATATGTGCTATATCGGCTAATAAATAAGCGCCGACTTCGTCTGCTATTTCACGGAATCTTTTGAAATCAATTATTTTTGAATAGTTGCTGGCACCGCAAATAATCAGCTTTGGTTTATGTTCAAGTGCCATTTTGCGGACATCATCATAATCAATTCTTCCTTCTGAATCTATTCCGTAGCTTTTTACATCAAAATACATGCCTGAAAAGTTAACAGGTGAACCGTGGCTTAAGTGTCCGCCGTTTGAAAGATCCATCCCGAGGACTCTGTCACCCGGTTTAAGGAGTGCCATAAATACTGCCATATTAGCTTGAGCACCGGAGTGCGGCTGAACATTTGCATGAGCCATATTAAAGAGTTTGCAGGCTCTTTTTTGAGCAAGTTCTTCTATTTTGTCTACAACTTCACATCCGTTGTAGTAACGTTTGTGAGGCTTTCCTTCAGCGTATTTGTTTGTTAAAACTGTTCCGCAAGCCTGCATAACTGCTTCTGATGTAAAGTTTTCGCTTGCAATAAGTTCTATTGTGGTTTGCTGGCGTTTTAGTTCTTCTTCAATGCATTCTGCAACTTCTATATCTTCTTCTCTTACTTTATCTAAATTCATTTTTATAAATCCCCCTCTTTTAACTCACTAAACCTCCGAATGCCATAACATCCTCGTACGCAGCTCCCGCTTCAAGCATCTCTTCTGCGGTAAATCCGAATAATGTAATTGTGTCAATGACATCGTTTTTATTATCCATGTTTTTAATAACGGAATCAAGTGCCGATTCCCGTGTCATATACTGAAATTTATCATTAACTATATGTTTTAAGCTTCTTCTTTTTGCTTTCCCCATAGTTTTTCCCTTTTATTTTTGCATAGCAAGCAGAGCCGCGCCAATCATACCCGAATAATTGCCGGCGGTAGCAAGTCTTATTGAAGTCGGAGGTACGACTAAATCCTCATTTACCCCCTCTTCGATTTTTTTTGTATTTACAAATTGGGCCATTGAGCCTGAAAGAACAACACAATCAGGGTCAAATAAATTTACAAGTCCCTTTATTCCGACTGTAATATCATTTTGCCAGCGGTTAAAGATTTCTGTCATTTTTTTGTCTCCGCTCTTAAGCCCTTCTATTACGTCGTAGGTGGTTACACTTTTGTCATTAAGTGTTTCTTCTGCATCTAGTTTAAGAGCAGTTCCTGATGCGTAGATTTCAAAGCAGTCGTAGCTTCCGCAGGTACATTTTCTGCGCTTATCCGGATACATTTTAAAGTGCATTTCGCCGGCGGCTCCGGATTTTCCTTTGAGAAGTTTGTCATTGATAATAATTCCGCCGCCGACTCCGGTTCCGAGAGTAAGTAAAACGGAAACTTTGCTTCCTCTGGATGAGCCGATTTTGTATTCAGCCCAGGCTGCTGCGTTAGCGTCATTTTCAAGAAAAACTTTTTTGCTGCTTAATTTTTGGAAATCTATTGTAAAATAGCCTTTGACCAAGTTCCCTGTAGAACCTATTACGGCAGTATTTTCATTATTAACTGCTCCTGCTGTTGCAATTGCAATACAATCAACTTTATCTTCGTATTTTAAAATTTGTTTTTTTAAGACATCTTTAATTCCGTCAAGGGTTTTAGGGGTAGAAAACTTATCTATTTCCGAGATAATTTCTCCGTCCTCGTTAATTATAGTGCTGTATATTTTGGTTCCGCCAATATCAAATGCCAATGCTTTTTTCATGTTTGTTATTTCCCTTCACAGAATCTTTTTGTAATAAGCTGCGGTCTTGTAATGGCTGAACCTATTACGACACAGTGGGCACCCAGTTCAAATGCTTTTTTAACCTCTTCAGGCTCCCATATACGCCCTTCAAGTATAACCGGTTTGGATACTGAGCTTACGAGTTTTTTAAGGAGTTCAAAGTCAGGACCATCAGTCGGATCCCCTGATTCCTCCGTGTATCCCGCAAGAGTTGTGGAAATTATATCTGCTCCTAGCTTTGCCGCATTTATACCTTCTTCTAATGTAGAGATATCTGCCATAGCGAGCTTGTTTGTCTTATGGATTTCTGATATCATCTCATCAAGAGAGTTTTTCCTGTCTCTTAATGTGGCATCAAAAGCTATAATATCCGCTCCTGCTTCTATAAGTTCTTTTATTTCTTTTAAAGACGGGGTTATATAAACTATGCTTTTCCAGTTTTCAGGAAGCTTTTCCGGTTTTGTAAGTCCGATAACAGGTATGGAAAAATGTTTTTTGGCGTTTCTTACATCTCTTGCTCCGGCAACCCGAAGGGCGCCTGCACCTCCGTTTACAACAGACTGCATCATTGCAAGCATGCAATCTTCTTTGTAAAGCGGTTCATCCGGCGCAGCCTGAGATGATACAACTATTTCTCCCCTGATTTTTTCTAAAATATCCATATCCATGTTTCAAATTTTACCATGAAAAAGAACTTTTAAGCATGAATAATTAACCTTTGTAAACATTAGTATTGCTTAAGATTTGAAAGGTATTATAATGTAACTATGAGTAAGAAACGGATAGCTTTAACAGTTTTAATTATCGTGCTTGCAGCTCTTGCCGGAGCTTATTTTTTCTATGACAAAAAATCTCCTGATACAGCAAAAACAGAGCCTGCAGCTGTGCAAAAGGACAAAACTGCCGTTTCTGCAAAACAAACACCCGTAAAACAGGTTGAACCTGAACCGGTTAAGTTTATTCCACCGGTTAAAAAATCATACGATTTATATTCAGCAACTCCTTATGATTTGCCGTTATATTCAATTATGGAAATTTCAAGCTTGTCTGATAATATGAAGAAGTTAATTGACAGAATCCTAGAAGATGCTCAGGGATTTTATCTTTTGAAAACAAATGAGGGGACAATCCTGATTATACTCCAAAATCCGATAAATAGCGGTAATACATACAGCAGGCATGACTTGGAATTTGTAGAAATCACTCCTGATGGAAATACTTTATATACCTTTGGCGGATATGCGGGAGAAGAAAACGAAATAGCAAATGCTGTATCAGCTCAAAATAAAGGTAAGAATAAAACCGATGAATGGAAGTTTGATAAATCAACAGAGCCTTATAGACCGGTAAAACACATAAAATATGATGAAGAAGGAAACGTAAAATTTACTGAGGTCTGGAATTATTCTTCGGATGATAATATTAAATATGAGATGAAAGACGGTGATAATAATGTCCTTTCAATTCTTAAAGAGACTCTTGAAGGAGATACAAATTACCGAAAAGAGCATATTTTCTATGACAGAGAAGGTAATGTTAAAATGAGTATTACCGTAAACTTTGACGGAGCAGATATCACAAGGTTTACGTACTATACGCCGGATGACAGTATAAGTATTATGAGTGAATATACAGACGGGCTTAAGACAAAAGAAAGTGTTTATAATAAAGACTACCAGCTGGTAAACATTTTGACCGCAGAATATGAAAACGGCGAAAGAACTTCAATTACGCTTCACGATAAAACTGATACGGTATTGAAGAAGATTGAACGTTAATCTTTTTCGGCCGAGTAAAGTGTTCGGTTATCTTTGCGGCAGCAAAAACGGCAAGTCCGGTTATAGCGGCATTCCCTGTATAAGTAAGCAGTGCTTTTGAGTAGAATTTTTTCAGGTTTTTTATTAAAGATTTATCAAGCCCGCTCTTTTTGGCAAGTTTTACTCCTCTATAGCTTGCAAGAGCTTCTTCCGCAACAGTCGGAAGCATCGCTATAAAGGCAATTTTACCGCAGTTATCTCTTATATGGTCTTCAAAGCTTTTAGGTGCATCTTTTGGTTTTGGAGTGGAAAATAGGGCAACAGTTCCCATAAGACCGGCTATTGTGTATCCCGGATAACGGCATTTTTGAAGAATGTTGGTAAATTTGCCCTTAAGATTATTCATAGCATGCCCGAGTTCATGAAATCCTGAAATGCAAGCTTTATCAGTGTTAAGCTTAACAATTTTTTGAGACGGGACGTAGCAGGCATTCAAACCTGCTTTGATATCTTTGTTTACTATTTGTTTAGGATCTTTTGCTAAGAGGTCTGCAGCACTAAATCGTGTGTTATGAATTCTTACCCCTTTTTCTTTAAGCCCTGAAATATCAAGGGATTTGAATAAGGCGTCTTTATACAGGCTATTGTTCATGTGCTCTTGCTTCATCTGTTTTGTAAACGGCTTAGAGAATAAAGGCATTGTGCCCATAATAGCGGAAGAAGCTGCTGATGCCAGAAGAAATCCTGCCCATGCATCTCCTTCGCTTCTGGGTGCATAAATATTTCCGTTATAATTGTACATGTTATTGGAAATCGTCACTGCTACACTTGCCTTAAAATAGAATTCTACTAGTTATATAAAAACATTAATCCGTCAATAATTGCTATTTTGTAACGTTTGGTAAACTAATGTGGTCTTAAATTTGTTAAGCTAATTACCGTATGCCCTCGGGACGATAATTATTATGTTTTGGAATTTATTTATAACTGTACAAATCAATTTCTATATGATATTATATGAAAAAGACAACATAATAGTAATTTAATTGCAATAATTGATAAAAAGCTTAGTATGAGCATTATATTGCTCTACGGTTTGTGCTTTTATTTTGAAAGAGAGGAAAAATGAAAAAATCTGGATTTTCATTAATGGAAATGATGATAGTACTGCTTATAGTGGCAATTGTG
>CALUTG010000014.1 GCA_944323615.1 Candidatus Gastranaerophilales bacterium | reverse complement strand
ACATATCTTGTCCTCTTTTATTTTGCTTATTGTCAGGGATTTGAACGTTTTTGCGTTCGAGCGCGAACGAGCGGAGGCTGGAGTATTTTGCGATGTATGTAAATACAGAAGCAAAATACGGAATTGCTGTTCAACGCGAGTGAGCAAGACAATCGCGCCAAGCGCATATTAATTCTTAGATTTGGAAATTAACTCATCAATAATATTTGATTTTATTTTCATTTCTTCCATAGGTGATTCATAAAATATATCAAGCTCTTTTTGCAATTCTTTAGAACTTTTTTTCGTAATTTGATCGGCAGGTGTCATCATAAAATACTGTTCATCAGATATTTGGCGATCTATCATTTTTGTCAGTTTAATTGCTTTCTCAATTGGAGATTTTGTATTATCAAGCGATTTATATTTTTTTAAAGCCTCTGCTTCATTTTTGTAAAATACACTGATTCGGTCGGGGCTGCACCCTCCTTCCATGACAGTTATAAATTTGCCGTTATGAGAATATGAGAATGGACCGTGAAGGTTCGGAAGAATAGAATTAGGGTCTTTTTTTGAAGCAATATAACCCAATTTTTCCACTCCCGCCGATTCATAACCAAATAACTTTAAATCATAAAATTTTGTTTTATTTAATTCTTTAGCTTCTTTTTTAAGATTTTCCAGTTCTTTGACATCAAGCTTTAATAATATTTTTTTTGCGGAAGGTTTTACTATTAATGATTGAAAAGCTGTATTATTAGAAACAGTTGTTTCTGTATTTATTCTCATAGTTGCTCCTTTATTTTAGCATTTTACTTTGATTATAAAACTTGTAAAACTAAAATTTGCGCATACTGAGTTATGATTCTTAAAAATCTCTTGGTTTTACCCCCTTGAGCCAATTTGATTCTATTGTCTCAAGAGAAATACCTTTAGTTTCAGGAATAGCAAAGTAAACAAAGATTATACATATAAGCGACACTATCCCGAACATGGCAAATGTGAACCCTCCGCCAAGTCTGTTCATAAGAATAGGAAAGCTTGCCACTACAAAGAAATTAAATGCAAAGTTTGAAACTGTGCAGACGCTCATTGCAATACCGCGTATTTTTAGCGGAAAAACTTCTGAAACCAGTATCCAGCCTACAGGCCCCAGACTCATAGCAAAACAGATAATATAAGATATGAGGCTTCCCAGTGCTACCCACTTAAGATTATCCCCAAGCTGTGTTTCAAATACAAATGCGGATGAAAGAGCAAACAAGCTTAGCATAACACCCGTTAAACCAACGTATAAAAGAGGTTTTCTGCCGACCCTGTCCGTGAAAAATACTGCAACAATTGTCATTATAAAGTTAATTAAGCCTATTCCGGTTGTGGCATAAATAGCATTAATATTACTGTCGAACCCTGCAATTTTAAATATTGTTGGTGCGTAATATATAATAGTGTTTATTCCTGTGCAGATTTGGGCAAACATTACGCCAATACCTACAACAAAAGGCATAATCATCCATTTTTGGAATTTAAATTTATCCGAAGCTTTACCTTGGCATTTGATGAGAGCTTTAATTTGCCTTACTTCTTTATCCGGATCTGTGTCCGGTTCAATTCTCTTAAATACAGCTTTTGCCTCATCTTCTCGCCCTTTTGATACAAGCCATCTTGGAGTATCCTGCATAAATAGCATTCCTATTAATAATATAAGTCCAGGAACTACTCCTGCAAAAAGCATCCAGCGCCAATTATATACAGCATGTGCAAATACTGCGTTTATAAAGTATGAGAACAATATGCCTGAAGTTATTGCCCACTGGTAAAGAGAAACAAGTGTACCTCTAATATGTTTAGGCGATATCTCGGATAGATAGAGTGGAATAACGAAATTAACTATACCTACCGCAAAGCCCACGAAAAGTCTGGATAATATCAGGACAATAATATTAGGAGCAAATGCGCATGCAACAGAACCTATAATAAAGATTAGCGCCGTTGCTATAATAATCTTTTTTCTGCCAAAAATATCTGCCAATATGCCGTTTGTTCCGGCTCCAATAACGGCACCAATTAATACCGAACTGACTAAAATTCCCTGAGTATAGTCGGTCAAATTCCAGGTTTCATTAATAAATAATAATGCTCCGGAAATTACACCGGTATCATATCCGGAAAGAAGTCCTCCCAGAGACGCTACTATCGCAACTATATAAAGCCATAGATACTTCATACTTAAGCTCCTAAAATAATACACAACTCTTATTCTATTATATAATATTTTACTGTTTTTTGTAATATAATACTCCTATGAAGAGAAAAATAAGCATATTAGGTTCAACAGGCTCTATAGGAAGGCAGGCTCTGGAAGTTATTGAAAAACTTACAGATAAGTTTGAAATAATTGCACTGGCTGCAGGGAGTAATACAGACCTTTTAAACGAACAAATCCGCAAATTCCGTCCTAAGTATGCTTGTGCAAATAATATCAATGAAGTAGAGGGCGCTCGGCATACTTCTTTAGAAGAAATCTGTTCAAATAAAGAAAATGATATAATACTGGTTGCCGTCTCCGGAAGAGTCGGACTCAAGCCTACGATTACCGCTATAAACAACGGTATTGATATAGCTCTTGCAAATAAAGAAACTCTTGTTATGGCAGGTGATATTGTTATGCCTTTAGCAAGAGCAAAGAAGGTTAATATAATACCTGTAGACAGTGAACATTGCGCCATTCATCAATGTATTAAAGATATTTCTCAGGTAGATAAGTTAATAATTACAGCTTCCGGCGGTCCGTTTTTACATAAAACAGTAGAAGATATGAAAAATGCTACTGTTGAAGAAACTTTGCACCATCCGAGATGGAATATGGGAAAGAAAATTACGGTCGACAGTGCTACTCTTATGAATAAAGGTCTGGAAGTTATAGAAGCTCATCATCTGTTTAATATGGATTATGATAAGATTCAGGTTGTTGTTCATCCGCAAAGTATTGTTCACTCTGCTATTGAGTATGTTGACGGAAGTGTGATTGCGCAGCTGGGACTTCCAAGCATGCATATACCTATACAGTATGCTATTACTTATCCTGAACGCTACGAAGGTATTAAATCAAAGAGTTTTAGTTTTTCAGAAATAGCAAGACTTGATTTTGAGGAACCGGACTGGGATAAGTTCAAAGCATTAAAAATTGCATACAATAGCGGTAGATTAGGCGGTTCGGTGCCTGTTTGCATGAATGCTGCTAATGAAGAAGCTGTATTTGCTTTCCTGCAAGGTAAAATTAAATTATTCGATATTATAGATACCGTTGAAAAGATGATATACAAACATAATCCTGTATTCAATCCGTCACTGGAAGAAATTTTTGAAATAGATAATGAAATTAGAATAAAAACGAAAGAATCCTTTTTACAATTGAGGTAGCTATGAGTATAGAAAAAGTCAGAGAGTGTTTTAATAAATTAGGTATTGAAAATAGGATTCTTGAATTTGATGTTTCCAGTGCAACTGTTGAGCTGGCAGCAAAAGCTTTGAATGTAGAACCTGCAAGAATTGCGAAAACCCTATCTTTTAAACAGGATGATCATTGTATTTTAATTGTTTGTGCAGGTGATGTGCGGGTTGATAATAAAAAGTACAAATCGTATTTTCATACCAAAGCGCGAATGCTTTCTTCGGAAGAAGCTCTAGCCTTTACAGGACACTCTATCGGCGGGGTTTGTCCTTTCGGAATAGAAAATAATAATGTAAAAATCTATCTGGACAATTCTTTAAAAAGATTCCAAACAATCTATCCTGCCTGCGGAAGCAGTAATTCAGCCATAGAATTAACCTGCGAAGAGTTATTTAAGTACTCAAACAGTCTTGAATGGATTGATGTTTGCAGTTAGGATTTTACTATATTAAGTACCTTTTCAAAATCTTCAACCTTAGAGTCTGCTGTTAAAGAAATCCTAAGCCGTGAAGTGCCTTCCGGTACTGTAGGCGGACGTATTGCCGGTATATAATACCCTTGAGCCTTTAGCTTTTCAGAAACCTCGAGAGTCTTTTTATTTGTGCCGGTTATTACAGGGATAATCTGAGACTTAGAAACTGTTTCAAGCCCTTTTAATTGCATAATACGGTGTGCATTATATACAATATCCTCAAGAAGTTTTTTCCGTTCTTCTAAGTATCCTCTTTTTTCTGTAAGAAGCCAATTTGTCCATGCAATATTAATTGGCGGGATTGATGTTGAGAATATAAAGGAACGAGCTTTATTTATTAAATAATCAATAATTTCTCTTGATGATACACAAAAAGCTCCAAATGCGCCGACGGCTTTACCAAAAGTAGCCGTAACTATATCAATATCTTTTCCGTACCCTATTCCAGCGAGGGTATCTCCGCAAGCGCAGAAAGCATGCGCTTCATCTACCATTAACAGACAGTTGTATTTGTTTTTTAGCTCTATTAGTCTGTCTAAATCAACGATATCTCCATCCATGCTAAAAACAGATTCTGTAACGATGAGGGCTTTATTATAGTTATTGCGCTTTTCCTGAAGTATTTTTTCAAGCTGTTCATAGTCAAAGTGTCTGTATCTTATAAATTCCCCTTCTGCTAGCCTCATTCCGTCAATAATGCTTGCATGATTAAGTTTGTCTGAGAATACAACATCTCCTTTTTTAATAAGAGCAGATATTACTCCTAAATTGCACTGATAACCGGTATTAAAGATTAAAGCAGCCTCCTTGTTAAACATAGCAGCTAAAGTAGCCTCCAGTTCTTTAAATTCTTTTGAACTGCCGCTCAGGAGTCTGGCAGAAGCAGAAGAAAATAGCTCATGCTTACAATCCAATTTTACCAAGAATTCATCCATTAGACATGTTTTGGTGCTTATTCCCAGATAATCGTTTGAAGCAAAATTAACGTATTCAATTCCGTCAATAATGACTTTTCCATCAGTTTTATATTCTATATCCGGAATTTGCCGGAATTGACCGTTATTTTTTAATGTAATTAAATCTTCTTCAATACTGCCCAACATTACTCCATTTCATTTAATATAGCTTTTGCTTTTTCAAGCTGAACATCTTTTTTGCTTGTATTCAAATTGAAATCAAATTCATTTCCGACTTCAACATCAGGTTTTATCCCTAATTTATTAATATCCGTTCCGTTTGGGGTTAAATATCTTGCAATAGTCACATTTAAGCCGGTTCTGTTCGGAAGCGGCACAACTTTTTGTACAAGCCCTTTTCCAAAAGTTTTTCTGCCGACAAGAGTGGCTTTATGATAGTCTTTCAGGGCACCTGATAGAATCTCGCTTGCGCTTGCGCTTGCACCGTTAACCAGAACTACAACAGGTTTAGTAAGAATAGGCTGTGCTGTATTTGCCTGTATAGATTTTTTGTAGCCGTTACGGTATATTATTTCAACAATTTCACCCTGAGGAATAAACATATTTGCTATAAAAACAGCATTATCTAATAATCCTCCGGTATTTCCTCTAAGATCAATAATCATAGAATCGGTATTCTTTGTATTTTCAAGAGCTTCTACAAACTCGCTCGGAGTCGTCCCGCCCATAAAACTAATAATTTGAATATATCCTATATGGTTGTCTATTACAGAACTTTTAACGTTTTTAATCTTAATTTCTTTACGCTTAATCTTTTTTGTAAGCTTTTTGCCGTTCCTTAGTAATGTAAGTTCAACAACACTGTTTTCAGGTCCTCTTACAAGGGCCGCTACATCCGAAATATTCATTCCGTTTGTATCTTTTCCGTCAACAGCCGTAATTATGTCTCCTTGTTTAACTTGAGCAAAGTCTGCCGGAGTTGACGGTATAACGTTAAATACTTCAATTTTCCCAGAATTAGAGTAAATATTAACTCCAATACCATAGATTTTTGATGTAATAGAGGTTGTAAGGTCTTCAAAATCCTTTTTGTTCATAAATCTTGTGTAAGGTTCATCAAGGCTTGCTATCATTGTATCAATAGCAACTTTAGCATCATCTTCAGTCTTAAGTTTGCCATGATAGCGGGATTTCCACCTATACCAGTCCTGATGGTTTAATGTCGGTTCATAGTATTCTCTATACAAGACTTTCCAAGTTTTATCAAAAAGTTTTTGAGGTTGAACCTGTTCATTATTATATATAGATTGATCTGAAAAATAATTATTTGCTTTGGTAAATGCGGTCAGAAAAACTCTGTTAAAAATTACCAAAATTAATATTAATAGTAACGGTATTAGTATATGCTTCGTCTTCATATGACTATTTAACATCAACTAAAGTTACTAATCAATATACAACTAAGACCTCAACATGCTAATTATAATATTATTGATAATCATATCCCGGCGATGTGAGGGGAAGATTTTTATAGCCCTCATTAGCATATACGGTTTTCTTTATATATTTATTTGTGTAATTCCCCTTTTCAAGCAGTTGTTTTAACACATTTTCTCTTGTCACAAGGGCCGAGTCTGCATTATTAGATTCCGGATACATTTTAAGAATGTCGCACCATACCGTGGCTTCCATTGTCCAAGCATAAGTTTCTTCACTTAAAGAATTATATTCATCCTGATGCAGTGCCTCATGTGAAAGTAGGGCAGCTAATGCTCCCGGAGGTGCATCTTTGTGTTTCGGGTTAATATAAATATAAAGCTTTCCTTTTTTCTTCCAGCCTACTGCATCATAGCTTGCATAAGCCTGATTTAGTTCAGAAAGGTCTTTAAACTCAATTTTTACAGGCTCTTGAGTAAGATTATATCCAAGGATAGCTTTTCTTGAGAAATCACCGGTTGTGCCTTTGAGCATGTCTAGAGCGACATGAAAAATTTGCTCATTTGAGACTTTTTTGTATTCGTCAGCCAGGCTGTCAACGTATTCCTGAGTATATTTTGCCGGTAATTTCACTCCTATTGGAACAGGCTCCAACTTTGCTGCCAATACGGGCGGCAATGTAAGTGATAAAGCTAATACTGACAGTATAATCTTTTTCATACCATATCCCTCAAATCTCTATATTATATATTATATACGGCATTTATTATTAAAGTCAAAAATTAGAACTGTTACATAAAATAACATGTTGATATATGCCTAAAGCCTTGATATAATGGGCTTATGAGGGATTATGAGTTCTATTATACACAAGACGGCTCTATAGGGCTTTATTCATATGAAGACCACGATGTGTACCACTCTAAGTTTGGAGCATTGACTGAAGCATGGGAGAAATTTGTACTTCCTTCAGGTATTGATAAGAAGCTTAATACAGTAGAGAGAATAAGGGTTCTTGATGTCTGCTACGGGATCGGGTATAACACAAAAGCTTTAATGAGTTATGTTATAAATTGTGATGAAAATTTTTTTAAAAAAGAAAAATTTTTAAAAAAAAATTTTAAAAAAATAAAATCTCTAATTAATAATATCGTATCGAGAGGTGATGATAACATTTGCAGCTATAGAGAAGAATTATTAAACCCTAACGAAACGATATATAGTAAAATTTCTATAGACTGCCTGGAGATAGATAGTAAGCTTGTAAAAATTTCCCCGCTTTTAAAAACAATTATTACCCCTCAAGAAGTTTATACAAAAATTATTCCAAAAATTTTTGACTGCTTTGATACATATTGGAAAATTAAAAAATTCATAGGGAAGCATTCAAAAATTTTTGCCCCGAAAAACAGGAAAGAAATTAGAGAACTATTAGATTTAAGATTTAATAATGATTATGATGAAATAGAAAATGAATATCGAATTAATACTCTGACCAATTTTATTATTGTAGATTCTCTTATTAATCATTACAAGAATAATTATTTTAATGATGACCTCCAAAAATTTGTTAAAGATAAAAAGTTTCGCAAGTATTTTGATCGTTCTTTGATAAAATATGCTAAATTTAAGCAGGATTTTAGGTATAATTTTATATCAAGATTCAATTTATCGACCTTCTTACATAATATATATTATGACCATTTATCGAAACGGTATAAAAAGATTAAATCTAAGGATATTGAGAGACTGTTTAAGCTTAATTTCTATGTAAATGATGCAAGAAAGTCTATTTTAGAGTTAAATGGCGAATATGACTATATATACTTGGATGCCTTTACATTCTCTAAATCTCCCCAGCTTTGGACGGTAGAATTTATTGCTGAACTATACCGGCATTTATCTCCGACCGGATTGGTAATGACATATTCAAACTCTGCACTGGTCAGAAATACATTTTTAGAAAACAATTTTTATGTCGGGAAAATATTGGATAATAAGACCGGAAAATTTATAGGGACAATTGCGGCAAAAGAAAAATCAATGATAGAACATCCGCTTAGCAACTATGAAATGGGATTGTGTTCAACAAAAGCCGGAATCCCTTATCATGATGAAACGCTAAGTGCTACTAAAGAGAACATTTTAAAAAGACGTGAAATAGAATTTAAATCGAGCGATTTGATGTCTTCTTCAAAATACTTAAAATATAGGAAAGATAGGCTTGCAGAAGGGATAGATGATGAAGAATAATTATGACTTAATTATAGCAGGCGGGGGCACTGCGGGCGTGAGCTGCGCATATACTGCAGCGAAGGCGGGACTTTCGGTTCTAATTATAGAAAAAAACACCTTTTTAGGCGGGTCAATAACCTCTTCACTTGTTATTCCTGCAATGAAGACTTCTGATAATGCTATTAATACAGATTTTTTCAATGAATTATATGATAATTTATCTGAATTAGGCGGTGCAATTACTTATTGTGACGGTAATAAAGGCTGGTTCAATCCGGAACTTACAAAAATTGTTTTAGATAAAATGATGACAGAAGTTAATGTTGATGTTCTTTTTGAATCATGTATAGCTGATATAAAGACAAACAACAGTAAAATCTTATCAGTATCTATCGATACGATTGGTAGCAATAATGTTGCGGATATTCGAAATGAGTTATTGTCACCAATCGAAACGAGATATCTTGTAGATGCAACAGGTGACGCAAAAATTTTTCAAAAATTAAATTGTGAATTTTTAAATGATAATTCTAAAACTCAGCCGGCAAGTTTGCGTTTTATTATGTCAGGTATTAATGTTAAAGAATTTTCTTCCTGGATTATGGAATTGGATAAAGACAGAGACGTTACTACCTCATGCTGCGCAGATGGTTACACATACTGCTCTACAGCATATACCTGGGATGAAGGCTCAAATTGGGCATTAAAGCCTATTGTAGACAGAGCTATAAAAGATAATGCGGTTACATCTGAAGATATGAACTATTTTCAGCTGTTTTCAGTAGCCGGAACGTCAGATTCTATAGCCTTTAACGCCCCGAGGTTGTTAAATAACGAAGGCTACATGCAAGCCAGAGAGCGTGTTTTAAGGATTTCAAATTTCTGTAAAAGGTATCTAAAAGGATTTGAAAACTCATATATTTCATCTATCGCAAATTCAATAGGCATAAGGGTTTCAAATAGAGTTAAGGGAAAATATGTTTATACTATTGAAGATTTACTGTCTTCAAAAACATTTGAAAATCCTGTCGTAATTTCTAATTATCCTGTAGATATTCATTCCGAAAAGAAGGATTCTTCTACACTACAGAAAGTTTACAAAGAATATCAGCTCCCTATAGAGTCTTTAATGTCGGCGGATTATGATAATTTATATGTAGCAGGAAGATGTATTTCTGCTGATTTTAAGTCGCAGGCTGCTTTAAGAATAATCCCTTCCTGCTTTTCAATGGGTGAAGGCTTAGCTAAATATCTTGCAAATCTTGCATGATAAACGCGCATTTACATTAGCGCATTTACATTATCCCAAATTCCCCCCTAATTTACCCCTACCCCTACTCCTAGCCTTCAAAGTTATTGGTAATTGTATGAATGTATTCAAGAATTTGACTGAAATAAAGAAGGTTAGAGTCACCGTTTAATATAATATCAGCTTCTTCTCTGGCAGGTTTTACATATTTTTCACCCGCAACAAGAATGTAATCCCAGTGTTTTTTAGCATTTTCCAGATCCTGATTACGTTCTGTGTATGCCCTTGTCATAAAGCGGTCTCTTCTGATATCAAGATCTGTTTCAACATAAACTTTTATATCAAAGATATCTTTTAAATCTTTATACATAGAAGCCATCCCTTCCACAATAACAATTTTATTTGAAGGAACGAACTTTGAGTGCGGAATTGAGACTCCGGTTCCGTTTGGAAGGTATTCCGGAGAATAAACATCTTCGCCTTGAGAAATTTTATTCAAATCCTCTCTAAGTATATCTAATTGAAAGCTCTCAGGAGAATCCACATCATAACCGTTATCTCTGAGAGCATCAAAACTTCCGTATATTTTTATTAATTCTGAAATATCGTTAAAATAATTATCCGTTGTCAGGATTGTTACAGGCATATTGAAACGCTTTATTACATTTGAAATTTCCTTGCAAATTGTTGATTTACCGGAGGCGGATTCCCCTGTAATCCCTATCATAATCCTTTTTGAAGGGTTTGAAATGAGCCTTCTTGAGAATTTTTGAATAAAATCATATTTAACATCAATAAATATAGGCTCTTTGACTTTGCTATCATAAGAAAGAACCTGTTTAAACTTAGATTGAAGATAAAACGCAAGTAACTCACGACCTGTTTTTTGTGTAAAGTCAGGCTTTAATATTTTATCTGTCGAATTGAGTTCTTTTTCTATTAAATGGTAAATACCATTCTTATCATCTTCAAACATATTTTACTTCCGATATTTTCTTATTATACCCGTAAAATATTAAAGGTAAAGTAATTATTTATGATTCAAAGAGTTCGCTGATTTTATCTGCAATATCTCTAGGATCTATTTCCTGAGTAACTTTATTAATGTCTTGAGCTGTTTGATAGAGTTTAGCTGCTTCAACTTTATCACCGACTATGGAAGTTGCTCTTGCAAGGTTGAAGTATGCCAGAGCATAACTTGGATTAGATTCAACAGCTTTTCTAAACAACTCTATAGCCTTATTTACCCTGCCTAAATCATCAAGGTAGATTACTCCTAGGTTATTATAAGCAATATCATAGTTTGCATTATATTTAATAGCTAATTCGTATGATTTCATTGCTTCTTCGGTATCATTTTTACCCCAGTATAAGAATCCGAGGTTACAATGAATTTTAGGATTATGCGGCTGCAATTCAAGGGCTTGTCTGTATACAGCCAGCGCGTTATTATAATCTTCTTTATCATAGAAGGCACTGCCCAAGTTTACATAAATATCAATATCTTCCGGAGTTAAGACATATGCTGTCTGATAAGCAGAAATTGCGGCATCCGGATCAGCTTTATTTTCCTGATAAACAAATCCCATTGTCTGAGCTATAACGCTTGTCCAAGTTCTGTTCGGATTAAGAGTTATAGCTGTTTGGTAGTTTGAAATAGCTAAGTCAAATTCACCTTTAATATAGTAAATATTAGCCAAATTGGAGTATAAATCCGGTATATTCGGAGCCATAGAAATTAATTTATTATAAATTTCAATAGCTTGATTATAATCTCCTTGTTCTTCATAGGCTCGGCATAAATGTCTGTAAGCTGCAATATTAAAAGAATCCAGCCAAATTGCCATTTTATACTCTGTTATAGCATCTTCAAAATATCCGGTAGAAAGATAAATATCTCCCAAGACACAATATAAAGGTGCAAAGCCGGGAGCTTTGTCCGTAGCCTTTTTGTACAATTCTATTGCTTTTGCATAATCTTTAATTTGTATTATATAAAACCCTTTAATAAATAAAGGTAAAAATCTTAAGTATGACACAGACTTAAGAATATTTTTTATAGCCTGCTTATCAAAAGGTATAAGTATAAAGGAAGCTATTCTTTCAAGTAAAGCTTTCAATTTAGTCTTAGTATTTTTGAAAGAAGATGCATCATATAGCTTGTAAAGAAGATAGTGTGCACTTGAAGAACCTAATCTTGAACATTGGATAGCAGCCGTAGCTGCATCTATAGCATCCGTAAAGTGTGCTTTTTTTACAAATGTTTCTGCAAGCATATAATATGCATCATAATAGTCATTTTTCTTCTCAAGAGCCATTGTAAGATAATTTATAGCTTTATCAAGATCCCCCTTGTGATAAAATGCCACACCTATCTTATAATAAATTTCATATGAATCTATTAGAGATTCCAAAGCTAGCTGATATTCAGTAATAGCTTCATCAATGTACTGACCGGCATTAAAAATATCCAAATGCCATTTCATATATAAATCACCAAGTCTTACATGCAAAGCAGGATTTGTAGGATCCTTTTGCAAATCAAGACGGCACCTTTCGATTTGGTCATACACTTTATTCTTTTTTCTTGTTATAGATTTAGTATTGTCTTCATCAATAAGTTTCTTCATTTTTAATCCTGATCAGTGGTACTGCTATACATATACATATAATACAATAAAGTTTGGATATCGTCCTCTGTTAGATTTAAATATTTTATAGTATATTCATTATCAAATACAGGGTCAATCTCTGAAATTATTGCTCTAAACTTTATTATACCATAATCTTTTGGAAGATTTAAGCTGCAGTCAATAAGTTCATCGACATTAAATGAAATATCCGAATAAAATTTAAGATATTCAGTTGAAATTTTAAAAGTTTTAAGTTTAACGACTCCTGATTCTCTTATAATATCAATAGGCTCTATAGCCTCAATTACCGGTATTTCATTACCAGGAGTAAGCATCATCGCACTAGGATCAATTTCGATTGAAAAAGCATCTTCCAGAGGAGAAGTAATTACAACTGTATTAAAATCAATAGTGCCTAATTTGGTAAATACTTTTGCTGTCAAAGACTTCCCAACCTGAAGATATTCTATATATCTCATAAAATACTGTGGCAAATTTAACACTAAGCGATCTTCAAAAACTTCTTCAATTGCACAGGACATTTCAACCATATAAGAACCTTTTTGAAAATATAATGTAAGCTTCTGCCCTTCTTTAATTAAATCCATATTTAAATTATAAATAAAGGAATTCAAAAAGACAACTAGTATGGGAGTTCGTCAACAAAAGACGGAACTTTTATATTTGTCATTGGTACATCTTTTTGTTTTAAGGATTTTTGAGTATATGATATCCAATTAAAAGATAAAACTGAACTTGGTTTATCGATATTCCCGTTAATTATTGAACGAAACTCTTTTGTATACTTCGCTGTAAGCTGAGGCAGTTTTTCAAAATCTTCAGGAAGTATATTATACTTATTGTCTTCACCTGTCAGCATCACCATAAGTTTATTAAAGGAAAAGTCTCCGAAAGCTCCTAAACCTTCTACAATTTCATTAGAAAGTCTTCCTAAGACAATTAATCGTGCATTATCATTAACAGGGTTATACTCGCCTTTGATAAATAATGCCATCAAAGGACCTTGTGATTGAAGCATTCTTATATTAGCAATACCGTTAACTAATTGAACATCCCCTCTGAGATACTTAAACAGTCCGGTATCTTTTAATGTTATAGCCTTTGTTACAACACTCAAAGAGGTTCTTAACATGCTGTCAGCTACAACATTCTGGGCATACAGCAGGTGTTCCAATCTTCCTAAGGTAGACATTCTGCCATTACGAACCACAAATTTAATATCTCCGTTTAAGGATTGCTTAGAGGTAAGCTCTCCTTTTAGAGCCATATCAAAATCCATAATCCCGCTTATTGTGTCTTCCCTTGTTGATATTACATCAAATATAGGAGCCGCGCTTACTCCTCGAGCCATAATATTTGAAATAAAGTGTTCATCTTTCAGGTTATATTCAAGTGAACCTGCAAGTTTTCCATTAAATATCTCAGAAGAAATATTAGAAAGGATAAGATTATCATCCTTAAGATTTAAGTCTGTAGCAAAAGCAGATAGATATAACGGAGAATCATAAACATTTGCAAGAACTTTTTCAGAATAGAATTTTCCTCCTTCAACCACGAACGGATAAAGTTTAACCAGCGGATTATCTTTATACATTAGAAGAGTATCTGTATTTAAATATTTTGATTTTACGTTAATGTTTTTAATAATAACAGCTTCTGATATATCAGTAGAGGCAGTTGCATCAACACGCATAGAGGAATCAGCTAGTTTTACCTGCGGAGCATTAATGATAACATTATTTTTATTGAAGTCAAGAGTACAGTTTGACACACTAAGCTGTAAAGTCTGATTAAATAAATTTTGAATAGATAGTTGCCCTACAATATCCGGTTTTTGAGGAGTTCCGTTTAAGAACAAGTCCCCTCTAATTTGCGCAATTGTATCATAAATATTAATATTTAACTGTTGAGGAAAGAATACTCTCATATTTTTCATTACCGGATTAGTTAAATTATCAAAATTACCAGTTACTATAACTTTTTTCTGTCCTTTTAAATTTGATTTAAAATCGTCAGACAGCTTTCCACTAAATGACAATACACTTAAGTCTTCTAATTTTATATTATTCTTTTCAATTTTGGATGCTAAATTAATAATCGCAGGTTCATCAAGTATAGTAGCCCTTTCGAGCTGAACCTGTGCATTTAGATTTTGAATCTCCTTATTTCCGTTAAATACAAGCTTAAAAGGATATCTTGAAGAATAGTTATTTAACCGTTTTAAATCTTTAGAGTTTACAAAACCATTAATTTTTGTTGTAAATGTAATATTTCCTGTATTGTAGTTTGTTATTTCACTTTTTGCAGTAAGTTTTGAATTTGGCATAAAAATATTAGTTTCAGGAATTGTAATAGTCTCTCTTTCTATATTTAACCGAAGAGACGGAATCTTTATAGGTTCTGTTTCGGGGGTTTTACAAATAATATTGGTAATATATGCTGATTTATTTTTATTTGTATCAATTTTTAAATTTTCAAAACCAAGCTCTACCCCGTTATTAGTCAGCTGTAAATTCTCTATTTGTAAGTTTTCCTGATGTGAGATATTGTCAATAGTTCCGTTTATATTAGCAACTAAAGAAGCAATACCGCTTTTTATTCCAAATGAAGCCGGGCAAAGGTATTTTAGCTCAACTTTATTCATTAAAAGCTCAACATTGATAGTTTTATCAATACTTCCTTTTGCCATAATGGGAGCATTATTAACATATCCCACGGCGTTTACTATATTTATAATATTATTTGAAAAATCAATATCAGCGTTTATCCTTTCAACATTCAGCCCGCTGGCTTTTATACCGGCATTAGAAACCTTCATAAAACCGTTAGATTTTATTTTGTTAAGATCTCCTTTTAAAGTAAAATTGGCATTTAAAGTTCCATCTATCTTCTTTATACCTTTTATTTTAGAAAAATCAGCCAGTAGCTTTAACTTTCTGTAAAGGTCATTTAGATTAATTTCATCCGTCTTGACTTTAATATCCAGAATCGGTTTTTTTGAATTATTGACCATACCTTCAATGTAAACTTTTTTATTCGGCGAGGTGTAAATATTAGACAAAATACTTGCTTTATCCCCCCATAGTGTCAAATATACAAAGCTCTTAGGGCTTTTTTTAGTTTTATCAAGCACTGAAATATTATCAATATTAATAAATCCGGAGCCTTGCAATATATCATTCTGATTTTTGTATACTTTTAAATCGGCTATAATATCCGCATAAAAATCCAGCTCCTTCATTTGCGAGAAGAATTCTTCAATATCAATCTTTTTATTAAGTGCCGGCATATCCATTTTAGGAAGATAGGCTATATCGTAACTTGTATACTTTCTATCATTTATGCTGAATGAGCCTACTGTATTAAGCTTAAAGTTCTTAAAATTAGGGATTTTTTCAAGACTTAATACAGAACCTTCCAAAATATATCTGTCATTAATATTTTTATTTAAATATGAAATGTTATATGTCTTTATCTGCACATTTGGCAGGTCTTTTATATCTTTTTTTTCTAGCTTATTCAAGAAGACCGGCAAATACTTATCATCGGAATTTACCCTTACGATTAATTTGTTTGCATATAATTTATCAATAGTCAGTTTATCTTTCTTTAGTAAAGACAGCCATGAAATATAGAATTTTACATTATCAAACTGTGCAAATTTCTGCCCGTCTTTATACATCATATGCATAACCGGAGCTTTAACCTTTATAAAAGGTCCAACCCTTAAGATAAGCCTTTCTATATGAATATCTATTCCTAAATCTTTAGCAACTTGTGCTTCTACTGTAGGAATTAATCGGGAAGCGTTTATAGGAATAAAACAAACTGCAACAAGAGCAGCTAAAATAGCTAATATAACAATTATAATCTTTCCATATTTTTTCATAATATTCTTTCACCATTGTCTTTATTAAAGAAATACATATTATCAGTTGATAATTTCAATTCAACATAATCCTTAAATTTGTACTCAAGAGGAAATTTTGCAGAACATTTACAATTATTTAAGGAGAAATAAACGTTTCTCTCCCCTCCGCTCATTTCTACAATATCCGTTTTTGCCATAACCGGGATATTTCCGGATGTCATTTTTTCAGCTCTTATGCCGATTACAACTTCTTTTACGTCCTCAAGTCTTGAATCATAGAATTCTTTATCTTCTATGAAGAATTTCCCCTCATTAACAGCTGCATCAATAAAATTCATCTGTCCTATAAAACCTGCCACAAACTTGTTTTTAGGGTTATTATATATTTCTTCCGGGCTTGCTACCTGCTGAATAACACCATTGTCAAGAACTACAATCCTGTCTCCCATAGTAAGAGCTTCTGTCTGGTCATGGGTAACATATACAAACGTGGTTTCCAAATTCCTGTGCAAGCGCTTAATCTCAGCTCTCATATGAACTCTCAAGTTCGCATCAAGATTCGATAACGGCTCATCCATCAAAAACACCTTAGGGTTTCTTACAATTGCACGCCCTAAAGCAACACGCTGTCTTTGCCCGCCTGAAAGCTGTTTTGGTTTTCTATCAAGTAATTCTTCCAGATTAAGAGACTTTGCGGCAGTTTTGACCTTTTCATCAATAGTTTTCTTATCAAATTTACGCATTTTAAGCCCAAATGACATATTTTCGTATACATTCATATGCGGATAAAGTGCGTAACTTTGAAAGACAAATGCTATATCTCTGTCTTTCGGATGAGTATTATTTACAAGTTTGTCATCTATATAAATTTCGCCGGATGTTATATCTTCAAGCCCGGAAATTAGTCTTAAAATGGTAGATTTTCCACAGCCCGAAGATCCGACAAGGACAATAAATTCTTTATCTTTTATTTCCAGATTAATTCCGTCAATAACGTTTTTTTTGCCGTCATAGCTCTTTATAAGATTTTTTAAAATGACTTTGCTCATAAATCCTCTTATTTTTTGTCCACAGGAAGAATGATATTAAAGCTGGTATTTTTAAGGATTTTAGATTCTACCCAAATATATCCGTCTAATGCCTGAATTATATTCTTAACACTGGATAAAACAATAGCTCTTAAAATATTCTTTCTGTTTGAAGTTTCAAGAATTTTATACGGATCAAACATAGCATCAAGGTCATTTTCTGAAAGAAGCAATGCACTGCTTGAAACAGAAAGTTGTATATACTCCCTTTCTGGAAAATTAATTGAGTGAATATACTCTGAATCTGGTATTAAAATATGAATTCCAACCTCTCCCATCTCTACAGCTTTTAAAATAACTTCTAAAATATCTTGAAAAATTGTTTTTACCATATTTTCATCAGAAACAATCGCTGTTTTTACACCGTCATCAACATTAACATTCCATCGAATTTCTTTATCTTTATATAACTGCTCATTAAATCTTATAAGAGAATTAATAAGATTTAATATATCAAAGGTTTTATACTCTGGCAGAGGCAAATAGGATTCTGTTTGTGAAAGTTCAAGAAGTTTTGATACAAAATACATTAATTCTGATGAATTTTTCTTTATTATCCTAATATACTTTTCCTGTTGTTCGGATACTTTACCTCCAAGACCGTCGGCCATAGCTTGAGAAAAGCCTATAATAGACTGCAGAGGAGATTTAAAATCATTGGCTAATTTTAGTAAAAAGTTATTCTTATTTCGGTTAATTTCAGTACAATCTTCAATCTCTCGTACTTCTCCGGAAATCTCTTCTGCCGGCACTGAATCCCTAAAATCCATGACATAGCCTTCTTCTATTTCTTTTGAAGTCATATCAAAATATATTTCTTTATCTGTAAGCTTTGTTATTACAGCTTTATTTAAAATAACAGAGGTTGAGATTAGATTAAGCGCATTTTCTATAAAATCTGAAATATTTGAAGTTAAAAGATGCATTTTAGAGGTTTCAAATATCTCGGCAGCTTTATCATTAACCCATAAAATTTTACCGTCTCTATTACAAAATACAACAGCATCAGGAAGAGCTTTTTCAACATCTATAGTACTTGTTCTAAATAATATTTTCTTTATATCCATTTTTTATTCCTTACCAACATTTGCTTGTATTTTATCACAGACAAATCATAATTAAAAAAAAATTAACTTTATTAAGATTTGTAATTTTTTATATTAAAATTTATATAAAAGGAATGAATATTATGAAATACAAAGACTATTATGAAACATTAGGTGTAAAACGTGATGCTACTGAAGCTGAAATTAAATCAGCTTACAGAAAACTCGCGCGTAAATATCATCCGGATGTAAATAAAACAAAAGAAGCTGAAGAGAAGTTTAAAGATATAAATGAAGCCTATGAAGTACTTTCTGATAAGCAGAAAAGAAACCGTTATGACAGCTTAGGCTCTAACTGGCAGGGTGGAGCAGATTATACACCGCCTCCAGGATTTGAAAACTTTAGCTTTAATTTCAATCAGGGTGGCGGCGCTCAAAGCTTTGACTTTGGAGGTAATGCCGGAGGTTTCTCTGACTTCTTTGCGTCATTGTTTGGCGATATGATGGGTGCTGGGTCAACAAGAGGGTTCAGCGGTTTTGACTTTACTCAAAGCCCTAGATCTTCCTCAAGAAGCTCCTCAACTTCTGCTAAAAAATCTTCAGAGGATTTAGATGTAACTAAGACTCTTAATGTTACAGCTAAAGAACTTTTTGACAGCAAACCGATATCTGTAACATATACCCAAATGGATAAATGCGGGTACTGTAACGGGGGAGGGTACTGTTCTCATTGCGGAGGAACAGGCATATTATCAACTCCAAGAACAGTTAAAGTTAAACTTCCCAAAGATATACAGGAAGGCAAGAAAGTCCGCCTGAAAGGCGAAGGTAAAACTGATGCTTACGGCAACAAGGGGGATTTATATCTTGTAGTCCACTTTAAAGATTCCGAATATGAAATAGACGGAACTAACTTGACCAAAGAAGTAGATATTACCCCTCCGGAAGCTGTTCTTGGATGTCATAAAGAAATAGAAACCCTTCACGGAAAAATTAATATAAAAATACCGGCCGGTGTATCAAGCGGACAATCCTTAAGACTTAAAAACTTAGGTCTTCCTTCTTCAGGCGGATACGGAGATTTAAATGCAAAAATTAAAATAGTAATTCCTAAGAATTATTCAAAAGAAATTATTGACTTATACAAAGAAATTCAAAAAAAGACTTCATAATTATGAAGCCTTTTTTGATCATTATAAATTATATTTTTGTGACTCAACCCAGCTTGAATAAGATACTTTAAATTCAGTTGTAAAGGTGTTTAAACAGTTTTGTGGATTAAATGAAATTTCTTTTATTAAACCCAAGAAAATATCTGATTGAGAAGTCGAAGAGTCAATGGCAACTGCTTGAGCATTATCAAATACTGTATTAAAAGTCTCATTGTCAAATTCAATACCATTGGCATCACACATAGCCATTGATTTAGCCAGCATGGTTGATTTTAGTTTATTAATCATTTCTTTTGCAAGATTTTCATATTTATCAGCATTTCTGTTTAATGCCGGAGAGGTAATAGTTGAACCAGAATCAAGAGCTTCTTGCAGATATGAATTTGTATTGCCATATTCATCTTTAATAGTCTGAGAATAGTCAATGTCCTGTAGGTCCATGTCTGTATTTGAGATATTCATCACATTAACCATCATTGAAATTATTTGGTTAAATTGAGCACAAAAAGTATTAACCAAATCCTGAACATTAAATGATGCTCTTTGTAAAAACAGCAGCAAATAAGTAGTATTTGTAACACATGCTGATACTGCATTTGATGATGCCTGTGCGAATGCTGATTCAAAAATAGTTTCTATTTTATCAAAAGGAATACCTTTTGCCTCAAGATTATTTGTAAGTTGAGCCTTAAATTGTTCTTTTAAAGAGCTATCAAGAAGTCTTGTCGCCATTCTCTTGGCATCTGCCAAACTATTGCGCCCCCAAATACCAGAATGCATTGTAGAATTTGAATAATAGCCAGGAACCATATTGTAATTTATACCTGCTTCTGAAGTATCAATCTTAACATCATCCCCTGTTAAATTTTGTAATGCTGATTCCACTTTTGTTTCATATTCTAACTTTTCTTCTTTTACAACTGATTGCAAAAGATTATCAGTTGATAATGAAGAGATTAAAGTATCCATATCAGCACTTAGCTTTTCTGCATCAGTATATTTATTTAGTAATGTTTCAATTGCTGCTTCACTGGCAACATTAACACCATTCATTCTCAATATCATGCCTTTATTAAGAGCTTCATTAAAAAACTCTTTAACAGCGTCTTTAAGTGTATTGAGTTCTCCTGAATCAATATAAACACCTAGTTCGTTATAACTGTTTTTATAATTGCTAACCGCATCGGACATTTTCTGCGAATCACTCTGGGTAAGAGCATTATTAAGATAATTTGTTAAATCATTTTTTAAATTATTCCCTTGATATGAACTTATAAATTTATCGGCAAGTGCCTCTAATTTTTTTCCAAGGTTATTTGTAATTGATTTAAGCATATCATCTGTAAGAGATGAATCTGTGATATCCAGCATAAATTGGCTATGTGAAAGAATATCATCAAGTACTTCCGATTTTATTTCTGCAGAAATATTAATTAACTTTTCAGATTTTAATGCTTCATACTTTTCTAACAGTGCTACTTTAAAATCTGTGACTAACTCTGTAGTATTACCGGTGTATTCTGCTTTAAAAGTCTCCGCAAAGTTTTTTAATTCATCTTTTATTTCGCTTGAATAAATAGCATTTGTCCCTATAAAATCTTTTGATATCTGAGCGTTTAAACCATTTAACTCCTGATAAATTTGTGCATCTAGTTCGTAATCTAAAAGTTGCTCATCTGTGAGCTTTAATTCTTCTGGATTTTTCGTCGTTGACAATTCAACACTGTCTATTTCAGTTTTTTCTAATACAGACTTGTATTCTGATTCTGTAATTTTTCCATCACCATTAACATCCAAATCCTTAAATGAAAGTTTATAACCGTTTTGTGTAGTTAAACTCCCAAATTGATTAATCCCTGAAAAATCCATAAATTTCGTCTCCTTAAAATTAATATTAGTTACTTTATTTATCGGCATTTATTTTTTAAACTTTAATATAATGTTGTATTTTGTTACAAATATTTACAAAAACAGGTATATTTACTTATATTAATACACTTGACAACACTGCTAATTATTACGAAAATTGTAAGAGAGTACTTGAGGAGATGAGATGACAAAACAAACTTTTTTGCATGATACACATGTTAAACTGGGCGCTAAGATGGTTGATTTTGCTGGCTGGCATATGCCTGTGCAATATTCATCAATTATTGAAGAACATAAGACTGTAAGAAATGCCGTAGGAATTTTTGATGTTTCCCATATGGGCGAAATAATTGTCTCCGGAGAAGACTCTCTGCCTTTTTTAAATAAGATTGTTCCCCAGGATATTTCTAAATTAATTGATAAAAAGGCTGTTTACTGCCAATTAACAAATAAAAATGGAGGCATTATAGATGACCTTATTATTTATAAATTAGAGGAAAAGAAATATTTAATTATTGCAAACGCTTCAAGGATTGACGAGGACTTAAACTGGATGGTCAGAAATAAAGCGGGATTTGAAGTATCAATAGTTAATGAATCCCATAACTATTCACTTCTCGCGGTACAGGGTCCAAAAACAAAAGCTTTAATGCAGTCTCTCGGAGTTCAGGAGCTGCCTGAGTTTTTCCACATAAAAAGAGGGGAATTATTTAATATCAATGTTTGGATTTCAAGAACAGGCTACACAGGGGAGGACGGAGTTGAAATTCTTGTCAGAAATGAATTTTCCGAGTATTTGTGGGATAAACTAATGGAATCCGGTCAGGAATATGGTATTAAGCCTATAGGACTCGGAGCAAGAGATACTTTACGTCTTGAAGCAGCCCTTCATCTATATGGTAATGATCTGGATGAAGATACGACACCTATAGAGGCCGGGCTCTCCTGGTCAGTTCCTAAAAATAAAATTGATGATTATAACGGAAAACAAGTAATTGAAGAACAACTAAAAAATGGCGGCAGAAAAAAACTTATCGGTTTAAAAATGCTCGACCGTAACATTGCTCGTCATGGTTATGACGTATATTACAATAATGAAAAGATCGGAATTGTAACAAGCGGAGGAATTTCTCCCATAAGAGGAGATAATATTGCCCTTGCTTATATAAAACCTCTTGACAATTTGGCTGTAGGCTCTACAATTCAAATATTGATAAGAGATAAATTACACAATGCCGAAATTGTGAAAAAACCTTTTGTAGAAAAACGTAATAAAGAAAATAAATAACAGGAGAATGCCAGATGAATGAAAACGCATTATGCACAAAAACGCATGAATACGTACTTGAACAAGGAAAGCAGTACGAAGTCGGCATAACTGATTATGCCATTGAACAATTGGGTGATATTGTATTTATAGAACTGCCGGAAGTTGATTCAGAATTCGCTAAGGATGAAGTTTTTGCGACTATAGAATCTGTAAAAGCAGCTTCTGAAATTTATATGCCGATTTCAGGTAAAGTTGTTGAAATTAATGAGCAGCTTGTTAACAGTCCTGAACTCTTGAATGATGAGTCTTTTGAAGAAAAATGGCTTGTTAAGATTGAATCATCTGCGGATCAAGTTGAATTTGCGGATTTATTGGACTACTCAGATTATAAAGAAGAAATGGAATAATGAAAAATTTTATAGCACATACTGATGATGTAAGAAAGGAAATGTTAAATCAAATTTCCTGCACTGACATTGACGGTTTATTTAAGCAGATACCTGTTAAATTTAAAGATTTTAATATAGGTAATCCTTTAAGTGAAATGGAAACTCAAAGGCAGGTTAAATCACTCGCAAGAAAGAATAAAACGGAGTATGCCTGTTTTATCGGCGGAGGTGTTTATAACAAATTTATACCGGCCTGTGTTAACTATGTAGCACAAAGGTTTGAGTTCTTGACTGCTTATACGCCTTATCAACCGGAAGTCTCACAGGGAACATTGCAGGTAATTTATGAATATCAGACAATGATTTCCAGATTAACAGGAATGGATATTGCCAATGCTTCAATGTATGATGCCGGTTCTGCTTGTGCTGAAGCCGTTCTTATGGCGCACCGAATTGCAAGAGGGAAGAAAAACACTGCGCTTATATCTAACAAGCTTAATCCAGAATACAAAGAAGTTGTAAAAACATACTGCTGGGCACAAAACATTGAAATAGAATGGTTTGATGAACTTCCTGAAAAATGTGAAGATTATTGTTGTGTTTTAATCCAAAACCCTGATTATTACGGTGAAATTAGAGAAATTACAAAGCTGGATACAATTCTTATTGTATGTGCGGATTTATCCGCTTTATCGATCTTAAAACCTCCTTCTGAGGCTGATATTGTAGTAGGCGATATTCAGCCGCTTGGAATATCCATGGAATTTGGAGGACCACATGCGGGATATATGGCTTGCAAAGAAGCTTATATGAGACAAATGCCTGGCAGACTGGTAGGAAGAACTGTAGATGCTGATGGAAATACCGCATATACACTTACAATCCAAACCAGAGAACAGCATATTAAAAGAGAAAAAGCTACAAGCAATATATGCTCTAATCAGTCTCTTATTGCGCTTTCTGCTACATTATACTTAAGTCTTGTAGGAGAAAAGGGCTTCAAACAGACAGGTATGCTTTGTGCACAAAATGCCCATAAATTATCTCAAGAACTTGCTAAAAAAGGAATTCCGACTCTAAATAAGACCTTCTTTAATGAGTTTGTAATTAAGGTTAATGACGCTGATGAATTTTTAGCAAAATTAAAAGAAAATAACATACTAGGCGGTATAAAACTCGATAAAAACAGAGTTTTAGTATGCGCAACAGAAATGAATACAGAAGAAGAGATTAATGATTATATAAATACGCTTTAGTTTCTGATATAATTATTAAACACAAAATAAAGGAGCTTAAATGGAAAGATTTATTGGTTTAATAGGTATAGCAGTAATTTTTGGTATAGCGTATGCAATGTCAAATAACAAAAAAGCCATCAACTATAAAACTATAGGGATGGGATTTTTACTACAGATATTATTAGCTTTCTTTATTTTTAAAGTACCTGTGGGACAGAAAATGTTTATGTTTATAGGTGAATTCATAAGAAAGATTCTTGAATTTGCCTATGAAGGAGGAAGTTTTGTATTTGGACCTCTGATTAATAACGGAAGACTGGCGGAGCTTTTTGGAAAAAACAGCAGTATTTTTACAATTCAGCTTA
The DNA here is from genome assembly GCA_944323615.1 of Candidatus Gastranaerophilales bacterium. Classification (GTDB taxonomy): domain Bacteria; phylum Cyanobacteriota; class Vampirovibrionia; order Gastranaerophilales; family Gastranaerophilaceae; genus CAG-196. Next base: position 9,679 of record CALUTG010000014.1, on the reverse strand, counting down.
TATGCTCAAGTATATTTATGATGGTGCTTGTTAATATACTTTACTATTACGGTATTATGCAGCGCATAGTTGCAGTTCTTGGTAAAGCAATGAATAAATTTATGCACGTATCGGGGGCAGAGGCTCTTTCTAATGTTGCAAGCGCATTTGTAGGTCAAATTGTAGCTCAAATCATGATTAAACCTTATTTAGAAAAACTTACCCGCTCTGAACTGCTGGCATCAATGGCGGGAAGTATGGCATGTATTTCCGGTGCAATAATGCCTATTTATATCGGAATGGGTATTCCTGCAACCTATTTGCTTGCATCTTCCGTTATGGCAGCTCCGGGTGCGCTTATTTTAACTAAAATTGTTTATCCTGAAACCGGCGAACCGGAGACAAGAGATAATATAAGAATATCGAAAAGAAAAACATTTACCAATGTATTTGAAGCAATCTCAAACGGCGCTTCCGAAGGGATGAAAGTTGCAATTAATGTTACAGCCATGATTTTAGCACTTGTAGCTCTTGTTGCCTTCATCGACTGGATTTTAAAACTGTCTGGAATATTTTTCTATAACTACATTCCGGGATTTTCACACTTCGGATTTTTACCGCATTTATCACTAAAATTTATTCTTGGAAAGATTTTTGCTATATTTGCTGTAGTTTTAGGCGTACCTTTACATGATGCATCCACGGTTGGCGCACTTATGGGAACAAAACTTGTTCTTAATGAAATGGTTGCATATGTTCAGTTGTCACATATATCAAGTACCCTTGATCCTAAGAGTTTTATGATAGCAAGTTTTGCATTATGCAGCTTTGGTAACTTCGGTTCAATTGCAATTCAAATTGGCGGTATAGGTGAACTTGCACCTAACCAAAGAAAAAATCTTGCACGGTTAGGACTCAGAGCTCTGATTTGCGGAACTTTGAGCTGCTATCTCTCTGCTGCAATTGTCGGTGTTTTATTATAAATATGCAATCTCTTCCTCTATAATAGTATTTATATCTTTGAGATTCTTTACTCTGTCAAGCGCAATTGAAAGCATATTAATATAATTATTTCTTTCTTCGCTTAGATGCTTTTTCTTTTCTTCCGGAAGGTTATAGTATTGTGAGCTGACTTCCCGATCCAAGCATGCTTCTTTTGTTAATTTAATGATACTTTCCAGCAAAAATAATTCATCAAACGTTGTTTGAAAACATGACAAAACTTTCCTATGGTCTTTCTCCATAATAGCCTCCTGTGTTATGGTTTTACTATCTATTCTTAATTCCTTATAATAATAGTATACCAAGACCATAAAAAATAAATTTAATATATTTTCCAATTAAAAAATTATTTACATGTTATAAAAGCATTTAAATACTGAATCAGTTCATTAAAGCCAACATTATTAGGGGTTTTAAGCCTTTTTTTAAGATATTCGTCAATTGTAGAAAGTATTTCAACAAAAGTTGATTCTGATAAATTATTATCAAGATAGTCCTCATAAATATTCAGTAAATAGGCAAAAGTATCCTCTCCGTTATGCATTTTTACCTGAATTAAAGCTTTTCTTATATTTTCACTGTCAATATTTACGTTTAATAAATCTCTATAATTGCAAGCAGAATGAATCATTTTAGCAATCAAAATATCTTCCGGCGCATATTGCAGCATTGTTTCAAAATAATTAACAAAATTCTCATATAATTTATTTTCATTAAAATGCGCCAGACTGAATTTTGTAACAAAAAAATCCTTAAAAAACATCTGCAAATCAGCTCTGCTGCCAAATATTTTGCATAAATTATTCCACTCATCTAAAATTCCAATATTTTTTAAGTAATCCGAAATTAAAGCGAATTGATCTAAATCAGCAGAATCTTTCTTTAAAGAATAATAAACATTTCTTTGAATTTCCGGTTCAACAGAAGCCGTTATAACATAAAATTTCTGAAGCATTTTAAAAATATGTGCCGCCTGCAGCTTATTTTCTTTTATTTGAGTCCAATATCTGTGAAGCAGCTGGAACATTTTTGATTCTTTTTCTTTACCTGAAAGGCGTTCTCCATTGATAATTTTATCATATAGAATCTGATTATTGGCAGAAAGCTTCAGCTTACTCTTATTCCCGTTTAAAAGGTATTTGGAGCGAATGGTTTTAATAGCTTTATCATTCCTTACGGATGTTTTCTTGTAGCATTCGCATACGGCATGCAAAAGCAGAGACAAAGAAACCAGCCTGTTTAAGCCATCAATTATTGCATATTGATCAAGTGTTAATGGAGAATAATAAATAATTCCTAATGGAATCTTCTGTGTAAATTGTTCATCAACATCAAGCAGGTCAAGAATATTTACCAGATTATTATTAAATCCGGCATACTCAACTTCACAAAAATCCTTTGTATTATGTAAAAATTCAAGTAAATTTACTATTTCCATCAATTACTCTGTAAGAACAAATCCGCCGGAAGGAACATTTTTCAGCTTGTCTCCTTCAATTTTTGCTCTTAAATTCTTAATATACTTATAAACATAGTCTCTAGGTAATTCTAATAATTCAGCTAAATCTTTAGCGAAAACAGTTTTACCTATGTTATTGAGAAAATATTCAAAAACTAACTGCTCTCTGTCTGTTAAGGATTTCTTCAGCACAATATTTATATCTGAATGCGCAGAAAACTCTTCCACTTTATCAAGTAAAGACTCTTTACCAAAGGAAGATGGTGCATTTTCGCTTAAAGTTTTACCTACAAGAGCTCTAAGAGAATCTTCCTCTTTCTTATTTGATTTTTGAGCAGGCTTTGCAGCACTTTCCTGTAAATCTTTTTTAGTAATAGAAAACGGTGTATGTGAAATTTGACGCTCTCTTTTAAAAGCTCTTTCCGCAATAGCTGAAAAACTGTCGCTAATTTCAGTATTAGTATTAGAAGAAGTGCCTTTTGACATTACTATATCAACAACATCATTTGTAGGCTTGCTCTCTTCAACAGTTTTTCCTAATCTTGCTGCAAACTCTTCCAGCGTAATTTTTTCCAAAGAACTTCTCCACTGTCTTATCTCTTCCTTTGTCAAATAATTAGGCATCAAATATCTCCTATATTCACCTATGATAGTCTAACTTAATTCCCCTAATGGATTTCTTTATTATAATATAATTTATCATAAAATACTCAAAATTTATCAAAATATTTCACGATGTAAAGATTTCTTTTCAAAGCTTAATAATCTTGAACAATTCTTCCCGGCAGATGGTTTTGCTGAATTGTGTATAATAAGGATTCGGCACTGTTTTTATTCTTAAAGATTCCAACCTGCAGGGTATAATTATTGGAACCTATACATTTAACAATAGGATTCAAGCCGGAACCTGTCTCCTGAATAATATCTTTCGCTACCTTAGCCTGTTCTGCAGAAGTATAAGTCCCTATAAAAACTTTATAAATCGGCTCAGCCGGAGGGGGTGCAAGGGCTTCGGCGACGGAATCAACAGGTTCCGGTGTTTGACTTACCGTCTCCGGCTGTGTTTCTTGTTTTTTTACAGGTTCCTCAGCTTTTTTCATTAATTCTGAAAAGCTCCTGCCCTGATCCTCATCCTGAATCATAGCAAGCCTGTTATCTACATTATTTTTGGTCTCTTCCTCCATTTCAATATTAGGTTCCTGCTGATAATCACCAATAGAAACATCTACTGATGGAGTAAACGATTTTATTATAAAAGTAAAAACCAAAAGCATTCCGAAAAATGAAACTGCAAAGAGTTTAAGTAACCCGTAGTCCTTTTCATTAGTCTGTTTCATATACTTTTTATAACCACACTTAGCCATTTTTATACTCCGCGAACTTTTGTCCCTGCTAAAATTATATCATCTAATTCTTCCGAATATCTTTTCATAACTTCAAGCGCAAATTCTTTAATATTTTCAATACCCAGCTCGCTTTTTAAACCGCAAGCTTTTACCGGAGCGCCTTCGGAAAGAATATTTAATCCTGTATGAATCAATACTGAAGTTACTGATTTTGTAGCAATTGATACGGAAAGTTTTCCTCCGTTGATTAACAAATCATCTCCGTTTCTAACAACAAAAACACCTTTTTCTTCCAACAGCTCTTTTATTATACTCATTAAAAGCCTTTGTCTAAGTACCCCTTCTGTCAGACCTATTCCAAATTGCTCGGAAATAAAGCTTAACATTAATTTACTGTATATAGGTTCATTATTAATAACATCCTCAATATCAACCATCTCTGTTAGTTGAACTTCGCATTCGCCTATAAACGAAACAATTGCATCTCCTTGAATATGGAAATTTTTATATATCCAATGAGGTGCAAGCTGCGAACCAATATATTTAATCTCTTCTTCTATAAACTTAGTTTTCATTTTCCCCAAATAATATATTAATATAATTATAACAGTTGTTATTTATAAGAGCCTGCTTTAAATGCCTGCAGGATTCACATTTACCGCAGTGCTTATCCCCCGAATTATAACAGCTTCTGACATACTCCAGAGGTATATTATCCCTGACTGCAATTTTAACTATATCATCCTTGTTATAATTAATCAAGGGGGCTATAACCTGGGGATGCACAAGGGTAGAAGTCTTAAAAACCTCAGTAACAGAAGCTCTAAATAACTCTGTATTGTCCGGGAATGTTTCTCCCTCCTCTTTATTAGCGCCGTATAAAATGTACTCGTATCCGTATGAATCACAAAAGGCGGCAGCAATATTCAGAAAAAGAGCATTTCTGTTTGGCACCCATACAAGAGCAGCACTTTCGTTTGTATTTAATCCTGTCTCCGGAATATTTTTTTCTGAAACCAGTGCTGTTTGAGTAATTTCTTTCAGCCAATCCAAATTAATTGTCTTATGCTTTATATCGTAATATTCAGCGGCTTTTCCGGAATATTCAATCTCTGCTTCCGCAGACTTCTGTCCGTAATCAAAAGTCAATGCCAGTTCTACATTATAATCTGTATGTCTCTTCGAATATCCGAGTGTAACAAGAGAATCTAAACCTCCGGATAATAATATAACAGACTTACTCATCCTCATCCTCGTATTCTTCCAGCAGTTCTGCGGCTTCTTCTTTAAGTGATACCGGATAACTCCCTGTTTTCACTTCATCAAGTATTTCTCTGCCATTAATATTGTATAATGCTATTAAGGCATTTTTTCTGACATCTTCATCTTCATCAGCTAAACAAGGCTTGATTAAATTGTAAGCATCCTCATCATCGCTGTTCATAATGGCTTCAATGGCATTTATTCTTACAATAGGAGATGGATCCATAAGCGAGGTTTTTAAAGCTTTAATTACTTTTTTATTATTAATATTAAGCTTTCCTAATGCTTCAACAATCTTTTCCTTTAAAAAAGTAAATTTATCTAAAAATGCCTGTTTGGATTCTAATATGGAAATTAACGGATCAATTGCGGAAGTATCCCCTATCATCCCTAATGCGGAAGTTGCAGACTCTTTAAGATAAACAGACTTTTCTTCTTCATCCTTTACAACATCAATAAGTGGTTCTACAGCGTATCTGTCCCCGATTCTTCCCAGGGCATCCGCACAAGCTAATCGAACCTTGTAATCCTCTTTTTTATTATTTAAGCAATATAATAAAGCACCTAATGCAGCAGTATCCTTATAACTTGAAACTGCCTTGGCACACATTACACGTAAATTAATAATATCGTCACTATCAGCTTCCCCATCATATGCTTTACTTATCAGCATATCCAGCAGTATATTCATCGTTGATACAGATTTATAATCATTTGAAAAACGAACCACATTGAGCAATATAACAGGATCTGTGATGTTTTGTAAGCAATAATTATATATTTCTACCAGCTCTGATGAATCATAGAACTTTTCCAGATTTGCAATATTCTTAACAACATAAGAAAGGGAAGCACTTCCGACCCCGCATTTTTCAAGTATAGACTTATAATCAAGAACCTTATTGCTCACACAAAAAAGATACTATAAAAGTCTCTTTTTAGCAATTATACTTGAGCTTCAAACCGAAGTTTAATTCAATATTGTTAACATTTCTTAATATAATCTAAGCAAAAAGGCAATTTTCAAATACACATAATCTTTATATATATATCAGCAGATTATTTAAGGAGCATACAATGAAAGAAGAAGAATTAAATGCTAAAATGTCCGTAATTGCAGATCCTATTAATAATGTTTATAAAATAAATTCAAGAAAAGACGTAGAAGAAATTCAACGTATTTGCAGAATATTCAACATTTCTGAACAGCAGGGCAATAAACACAAAATGCTTTCTATTAAAAATCTGGCTACGTTCAGACTTGTATTAAGCAATAACTAAGATTTAATAAAGATAATTAATAAAAGACCCGTTAGTTCGGGTCTTTTGTTTTGTATAATCTGGGTTCTACATATTTATCAATAATAACATGCTCTACAAAATCATCTATAGGCTTTATTGCAAGACCTATAGAAATAAACCCACCAATAGTTTTAATAAATTTACCTTTTAAAGTTTTGCCGCTCTGGTATTTACTTAATACGGATTTTACAGCTACGTTGGACGTTTGCCCGGCTTCCATATATTTAAGATATTGTATATATTGTTTTGTAGATTTTGTACTATCAGAAGGATTAAGCAGTTTCTTCCTTTTCGATATCAGGTCATTGATTGTATTTTCCGCATATTGTATGACATATTCTTCTTTATTAAGCTTCAGCTCATCTTTAAATTTCTGAAAATTTCTTTTAAATAAATTTCCGGAAAGATTGCGATGTTTCCTATAATCAGTACGACTTCTTACAATACTTAAAAATTCTTCTGAACACTCTTTGTCTCTGCCGTGATAAGCATGCATCTTACCGTTAGCAATAAAATCCATAGCTAATTTAGATATTTTTTCCTGACCATTAATACTTATTTTCTCATTATTGAATCTTCCCAGCCCTGAAACAAAATTTTGACCGATTTTAATAGCAACTACCGGTAAAATAAGGCTTGCAATACCTTGAAAAATAGCCTGTTTTAAACAGCGCTTTGAATCAGGGCTGTATTCAGTTTTGTCATTTTTGTATTTGTCATAAACATCTGCTCCGATATACAAAAATACAGGCGCCCAAAATAGAGTTGCAGCACTGCCTATCAAAGGTCTTAATGCTTCACCAACCTCACTTGTATATGCAGCCCCTCTAAGAGGCCATTTCATTAATGGATCCTTATAACTACCGTCATTATTAACGGCTTTGCGATCTGCTTGAAAAATATTTTCGCAGGTTACAGCAGTTAATTTCACCTTAATCTCCTAATTTCGACTGGTCTAATAATTTTATAATAAATGAATATTAAGAATTGTAACAAAATAAATAAGTCGTGAAATTCGATATTTTTTAAATACTTTATATATACGTAAGATAAAAAAAGGTATAAGAAAATGGCAAACACAGCAGCTTTATTAGGAAATTTATTAGCAACTAACGCAGACATCAATTACTATACTCAGCAGTCAATTTATTGGAACGCTAAGTATGAAGCTAACAGCGCTAAGTTGGAAGAACAAGTTAAATATGAAGAAAAATGGCAGGATGCATTTGAAGATGCCATCGACAATACCAAATCATTATCAGCAGGCGGCATAACAGTAGCTGAAGGCAACAGAAACGAACAAATTGCTGATGCTTATGCTCACGCTAAGGTTGCAAAATATGACGAAGAACTTTCACTTGAACTTGCAGACCTTGATATTGAATACGATACAATGAAATCCATGTATGATGTGATGCTTGAAGAATTGAGAGCACAGCAAGAATCCGAAAAAACTGCAACTTCTACAGCTGCTCGAGACACCGGATTACTTCAGTCATAGGGGTAAATAGAGGAGGTATTCCACCCTAATAAACCTTAGAAGCATTGTACATTAAAGAAGCTATGGTCATTGGACCAACCCCGCCGGGAACAGGAGATATATAACCCGCAGAACTTGAAACCAAATCAAAATCCACATCCCCGGTAAGTCGATTATTTGAATCTCTAAAGATTCCTACATCGACCACAACAGAATTTTTCTTATCCATCTTACATCTTACAATTTTTTTTCCAACCGCAGATATAACAATATCAGCGGTTTTTATTTTGCTTTCTATATCTTTTGTGTAGGAATGGCAGACTGTCACCGTTGCATTTCTTTTTAAAAGCATTTGAGCCACAGGCTTTCCAACTATATTTGACCGTCCTATTACAACTGCATCTGCTCCCTCTATAGGGATTTTATATTCATCAAGAAGCATAATTATACCTTGCGGAGTTGCCGGATAAAAATAAGGTTCCAATCCTATAGCAAGTTTGCCCACATTTTCAGGAGTAAAGCCGTCAACATCTTTTTTAGGAGATATTGCCATTGTTACCTTATTTTTATCAATATGCTTCGGTAAAGGCAATTGAACTAAAATACCTGTAACATCAGGATCGTTATTATAATACTCAACCTTATTTAATAATTCCTCTTCCGTCACAGAATTTGGCAATTCTAAAACAGTAGATTTAATGCCGACTTTTTCTGCCGCAATTTGCTTATTTCTGACATAAATTTTACTTGCGGGATCCTCTCCCACTAAAATAACAACAAGATGCGGCTTCCTTTCAAGTTTTTCAACTCTAAGTTTTACCCCTTCTAAAACTTTTGCTGATAAAGATTTTCCGTCTAAAATCATTTTTTATTCTCCTGCGGCAGATTAAGTCTAAAATACAGGTGGTTTAAAGCCTCATTTACTACAGCAGATTCTCTGCTTAATGATCCCTTCGCAAGTTCAGAATCAAATGGAATAGAGCCTAAAATTTCCATATCAGATTCTTTAATCAGATTATAAACTTCGGTCATATCTTTATTTTCTGCTTTATTAATTACAATACCCAGCTGTCCGCCTGCGGCATATTTAGCTGAATATTCATCAATACGTTTAGCCAGGTTAATTGATTCAATCATAGGATTTGCTATCACCAGTGTTAAATCAATATCAACATCGACAAGCTGATTTAAATATTTTAAATCGAACTCGCAGTCAAAAATAACAAAATCGTATCTCTCAAAAAGTCTTTGCAGAGCGACATTAATCTGACCTGTAACCGGACATCTGCAATCCTTAGAACCAACAAGCCAGGAAACTATAATATCGACATTATCATCTAAAGAGACAATAATATCTTCCATCGCCCACTCAATATACTCCTGTTTTGTCATATGCTGAGGAATACCGGTTCTGTACTCGTGTTTTCCGCTTCTTATACCATAAATAGTATTCCTGATATCAAGCCCAAAGGTGTGACCTAATTCGCCTGTCAAATCGTTATCAAATAAAAGTATTGATTTTTCAGGGAAATGTTCTTTAATTACGGATAGAAGAGCTTTGGTAATTGTTGTTTTCCCGCTTCCGCTTTTTCCTGTAACAGCTATTTTTATAGTCAAAATAATACCTCTTTTTGTTTATTTTAGCATAAACTTTATAAATGCACCATTTTACATAAAATGGTGCATTTATCTGTCCTTTCATGCGAGGAGGGCAGAGGGGGGAGGAAATCCCGCTTTGGGTGTGGTAGAGTAAATATTCGATATATTTTTGTTTAATTTTAATTGTACTTTTCTTTTTTCTTTTTTGCGAAGAAAAGAAAAAAAGAAAAGTACGAAAAGAAAAAAGAA
>CALUTG010000013.1 GCA_944323615.1 Candidatus Gastranaerophilales bacterium | reverse complement strand
CCTCAGGACACACGCTCGCGGTTGACACCTCACCCTACCCCTCTCCTCTTAGGAGAGGGTGTTACAGGCATTTTTCGGTAGAAAAATGCAGCAGCAGGTGTTTTTCTTTCTTATCCAACATTCTTTCTTTTTTCATTCTCAAAAAAGAAAGAATGTTGGTGCGGGGTACGGGGCGGCATTAGCCCCAATAAATTATTTACCATTTTATGTAAAATGATGTTTTATCTTATCTACTCTAAAGCTGAGCGTTCAATTTCTTTTGTTGTAGTAAATTTAATAATATCACCAATTTCAATATCATTATATTTAACTAAAGAAATACCGCATTCAAAGCCTTGAGCAACTTCTTTCACGTCATCTTTAAAGCGTTTAAGCTGGTCAACAGAACCTTTGAAGATTTCTACACCATTTCTTACAACTGCGGCTGTATCATTTCTGTTAATTTTGCCTTCAATTACATAACAACCGGCAATTTTAGTCGTCTTACCAATTGTAAATATCTGCCTGATTTCAGCCTTACCTGTTTCAATTTCTTTAATATCCGGTGAAAGTAAAGATATCATAGTCTTTTCAATATCTTCAAGAACCTGATAAATAATATCATATTTCTTGATTGTTACACCTTCTTTTTCAGCAGCTGCAAGAGCATTAGCATCTTCTTTTACCGTAAATCCTAATATTAAAGCGTTAGAGGCAGATGCTAGCATAACATCAGCTTCCGAAATATCACCAACTCCTACGTGGATAATTTTAGTAACAATTTCTTTAGATTCAAGCTGAGCAATAGCTTGAGAAACAGCTTCAGCTGAACCATGTGTGTTAGCTTTGATGATAAGGTTGAGGTGCGGAATATCATCTTCTGCAGCGCCGGATTCTCTTCTCATATGAGCAGGGATCATTGCATCAAGTCTCTTGCTGCGTTCTTTTTCCTTACGTTTATCAATAATAGATTTCATTTCTTTTTCATTTTTAACTACTTCAAAGTAGTCACCCGCATTAGGAACCTCTGTAAGCCCGAGAACCTCTACAGGGGTTGAAGGTTCGGCTTTTTGAATTCTTTCACCTGAGTCGGAAAGCAATGCTCTTACCCTTCCGCAAGCTGTACCTACAACAATGCAGTTTCCGGTTCTCAACGTACCGTTTTGAACCAGTAAGGTTGCAACAGGACCTTTACCTTTATCAAGGTTTGCTTCAATTACAACACCTGATGCTTCTGCTTTTGGATTGGCTTTTAAATCTTGTATTTCCGCAACGAGAAGAATATATTCTAATAATTCATCTATACCTTCTCCCATAAGGGCAGAGACTTTTACGGTAATTGTATCGCCGCCCCAAGCCTCCGGTACCAGCCCGTGTTCTGTCAATTGCTGTAATATTCTGTCAGGATCCGCTCCCGGCTTATCAATTTTGTTTACTGCAACAATTATAGGAACTTCCGCAGCTTTGGCATGGTTTATAGCTTCAATTGTCTGCGGCATTATACCGTCATCAGCTGCAACAACCAGAATTGCGATATCTGTAGCTTTAGCCCCTCTTGCACGCATTTCCGTAAAAGCTTCGTGACCCGGCGTATCAACAAAGACAATTTTCTTTTCTTTGTTATTATCGAGATAAACCGTATAAGCACCGATTGACTGGGTAATTCCCCCGACTTCTGTTGCTACAATTTTATGCTTTGAAGCTCTAATACTGTCTAAAAGCGTTGTTTTACCGTGGTCAACGTGACCCATAATACTTACTACAGGAGCGCGTTTCTTAAGAAGCTTTTTATCAACTTCTGTCAAAGCTTTTTGTTTTTGCTCTTTTTCAAGTTCTTCTTCAATATAGGCATCTATATCTTCTTCAAGAACTTCAAGATTATATTCTTCACAGACTTTTTTAATTACGTCTACATCGATAAGCTGGTTGACAGTAGCCATAATACCTTGAAACATAAGGAATTTCACAATTTCAGCCGGTGTTTTGTGAATTTTATCGGCAAGCTCACTTATTGTCATGGCGTGATTAACAACAATCTGGGTTACGACTTCTTGCTCTTCCTCTTTGTGGGAACGCTTTTTATGCTTTTGTGCTGCAGCTTTTTCAAGAGAAATCATTTCTTGATCTTCTTTTTTAGAGTTGAAATCTCTGTCTTTTCTTTTGTTATCACTTTTTTTCTTAGACTGGCTTTTCCCTTCATAAATTTCTTGAGGAATAATTCTTCTTTCTACAAGCTTCTTTTCACCGGGCTTAACAAGAGTTTTCTTTTCTTTTTTTTGTGTTTCTTCACTCTGAGCCGGTTTAGGAGGGGCCTTTCTTACAATTTCAATTCTTGATTGATGTTTAGGGTATTCTATTTTAGTTCTTACAATTGATTTTTCCGGCTTCTTTTCCGGTTCTTCTTCTTTTTTTACTTCTTCAACAGGTTTTTCAACTTTTTTCTCAACCTTTTCAATTTTTACAACTTTTTCAACCTTAACTTCTTTTTCAGGTTTTTCTTCGGACTTGGCAGCTTCTGCAGGTTCTGTATTAGTTTTGGCACGTTTGACAATAAAGGCTTTTGGTTTTGAGGCTGATTTTTTAGGAAGAAGTCCTAAATGTTCTTTAAGCTTATTTATCTGAGTCGGTGTGACAACATTGGAATGAGATTTTACTATTATAGAAATCTCAGCAAACTTTTCAATAACTTCCTTACTTGTCATATTCAGCTCTTTAGCTAATTCACTAACTCTTATATTGTCCATTCAGTATTCCTTTCAAGTCCTCGCCCGTTTTTAAAGCCCGATTGAGTTTATTTTTTTTTAATGCCAATTCTATACAACTTTGATTATAACAAAGATATGCAGATCTGCCAAATGTTAAGGAATCGGGGTTTAAAACGACTTTTCCGTTTTTAAAATCCTTTGTGAGTTTAAGCATATTATCTCTGGGTTTTAATTCCCCGCATCCTACACATTTTCTAAGCATTTATATACCTTTTATGAATTTATCTCTGCCAGTTTTTCCAGTTTAAGCTTCTGGTCATATTCAGTCAATAAATCAATAAGTTCATCCAAATCACCATCTATAACCGTCCAAACATTGAGGTTCTGGTTAATTCTGTGATCTGTCAGCCTTCCCTGAGGGAAATTATAGGTTCTGATACGTTCGCTTCTGTCTCCGGTTCCTACTTGTGAACGTCTTAAGTCTGTTATTTCCTTCATTTGTTTTTGTACTTCCATATCATAAAGTTTTGCTTTTAAGATTTGGAGTGCGCGTTCTTTGTTTTGCAATTGTGAACGTTCTTCCGTACAGAAAATCATTATTCCTGTCGGTTTATGGAAAACTCTTGCCGCGGTTTCTACCTTGTTAACATTTTGACCGCCGGCTCCGCCTGAGCGAGCTGTAGTTATTTCAATATCATTCATATTGAGCTCAACTTCGACATCATCAACTTCCGGCATAACTGCTACAGTTGCGGTTGAAGTATGAACCCTTCCTTGAGATTCTGTGGCTGGAACTCTTTGAACTCTGTGAACACCGGATTCATATTTAAGACGGGAATAGATACTGTCCCCTTTCATTGAAATAATAACTTCTGAAACCCCGCCGGCTTCACAATCGGTTTTACTCAGCACCTGTGTTTGCCATCCCATTTTATCGGCATATCTAATGTACATCCTCATTAAGTCGCCTGCAAAGATATTAGCTTCGTCTCCTCCGGCGCCGCCACGGATTTCAAGCATAATATCTTTATCATCCATAGGGTCTCTCGGAAGAAGAAGAACTTTCATACGCTCTTCATAGGCAGGAAGTTTTGATTCATTTTCTTCCATTTCAGCCTTTAAAAAAGCCTTCATTTCTTCATCTTTTTCTTCGTGAATCATCTGTTTAGCTTCTTCTATTGCATCAACAGCTTTTTTCCACTCGTAATAAAGATTAACTGTTTCTTCCATAGACTTTCTTTGTTTTGAAAGGTCGCGAAATTTTTTATAATCCTGAATAACTGCAGGATCTGACAGAGTTTCTCCAAGTTCTTTATATTTTTTCTCTATCTGAATTATTTGATCTAACATATCTTTCATAATTAATTACCTCTAAAAGAAGTATAGCAGAAACATATCACGTTTTACATCTTTACAAACTTGATTATTTAAAATATGTGTATTAAAATATCTTTAAATTTAATTTTTATTGAAATATTTGAGGATATCGGAATATATGAAAAAAGCTCTAATGATTGCATCAGTACTGTTTATAGCAGTCGTTTCCACAGCTTGTATTAATAATATAGCAGTTCAGGAACTTAATAATAAAGCCGCAGAATATATGCAAAAAGGTGATTACGAATCTGCAATGAACAGACTTCAAGCCAGTATTGATTTAGATGCGACAATGTATGAAACCCACTATAATCTAGGTATTGCTGCAACTAATGCAAAAAAATACGATAAAGCGATAGATGCTTTTGAAAAAGGCATAAAGCTTAAACCGGATTATGCAAATTTCTACTATTCACTTGGGGCAGCACAGTCAAGCTATGCAGATGAACTTACCCAAAAAGAATATTATGATGAAGAAAAGGGTGAGACTGTAGAAAAAGAAGTAACTGAAGAAAACGAGCTTAAAGCAATTGGACTAAAACAATCCGCAGCTGCAAGTTTTGCCAAGTATTTAGAAATAAATCCTAATGCTGAAGATAAATCCACTGTGGAAGAAATGATAAAAGATTGTAATACTTTTATAGAAGAGAAATCCGTTAAAGAATAATGTTCGCCTCTCATTCACAAATAATCTGCACTATATTTGGTGTACATATATATTTTTATGGTGTGATTCTTGCTATAGCTATCACAACCGGAACTTTAGTTTCAGATTATATAGGATCTAAAATTTTTAATCTTGCAAAAGAAACCATTATTGATATGGCACCATACGTTGTAATTACGGGTATTATTGGAGCAAGACTATACTATTGTCTGCTTAATTATGATTTCTATCTTAGATTCCCGACAGAAATTCTTGCAATAAGACATGGGGGGATTTCTATTCACGGAGCTCTTATAGGCGGATTTATAGGTTTAATTTTCTTTGCAAAGCGAAAAAATTTGTCAGTGCTGAAACTTTGTGATGTTTCAGCAATCGGGCTGTCAATAGCCCAAGCTATAGGCAGATGGGGGAACTTCTTTAATTCGGAAGCTTTCGGTACCCCTACCAATCTTCCCTGGAAACTTTATATTGCACCGCAGTATCGCCCTATTCCGTATACTGATTATGAATATTTTCATCCGGCTTTTTTATATGAAAGTGTTCTTGATTTAATAATTTTCTTTGTATTGTTACTTTTGACGAAAACTAAATTACGTAATAAAAACGGAAATTTAGCTCTTATCTATCTTATTATGTACTCGTTTGTAAGAATACTTGTCGAAAGTATCAGAATAGATAGTGTCCGCTATATTTTTGGAATTTCTGTTGCAATAATTATGTCGGTTGGTATAATAGTTGTAGCATTGTCTGTTTTAATATACAGGAATTTGCCCAATAGAACAAAAGAACAGGATGGTTAAAATGAAATTAAGCAAAATTATTATTTCAGGATTAATGGTTTTATTTATGGCGGGGAATTTGGCTTTTGCAGCTCCGCAGCCTCAAAAAATCGCTGTTGTTGATTTGCAAAAGGTAGTTGCAAAATCATCCCAAGTACAATCACTAAAAGCTCTTAGAGAAAGAAAAAATAAAGAACTTTTAAATTTTATCAAAACAGCTCAAGCCAATGTAAATAAGCAAACAGACCCTGCTAAGAAAAAATCTCTTGCAGCAAGCTATGAAAAACAGATTCAGGCAAAAAGAGAAGCTAATGCTAAAGAATACTCAACAAAACTCAAAGCAGCGGATGATAATATAACAAGTCTTATAAGCAAAAAAGCCACTGAGATGGGATACACGATGGTTATACCTAAATCTTGTGTAATTAGCGGCGGAGACGATATCACTGCTACTATACTCCAGATAATTAAATAATTATGAAAGCAGTACTATTTTACGGACCACAGGATATAAGATACGAAAATACAATGATTAAACCTCTTTCTGCAGGTGAAATTCTTGTAAAGATTGAGGCTGCTTTAACTTGCGGAACAGATGTTAAAACGTACAGAAGAGGACATCCTGTTCTTATTAAAAATGTTCCGTCGGGGTTCGGGCATGAGTTTGCCGGAATTGTGGAAAAAGTTGCGGACGATGTTACCAACTTTAAACCCGGTGACAGAGTTGTTGCTGCAAATTCAGCACCCTGCGGCGAGTGTTTTTTCTGCCGTAAAGAAGAATATAATTTATGCGAAAATCTGGATCTCCTTAACGGTGCTTATGCTGAGTATATAGTAGTTCCTGAAAGAATAGTAAAAAAGAATACGCTGATTCTTCCGGATGATTTACCTTTTGAAAAAGCAGCTTTTTCAGAGCCTCTAGCCAATGTAGTTCACGGAGTGGAAAGAACAGAGATTAAGCCAGGACAAAGTGTCGGAGTTATCGGTATCGGTCCAATAGGGTTAATGTTTGCAAGGCTTGCCAAATTAAAAGGCGCGAGAGTAATTGTTGCAGGCAGAAATCCTATCAAGCTTAAACTTGCCGATGAGTTTGCTCATGCAGATGAAATTGTTGATTTAAAAAAATACTCTAATCCGGAAAAGATATTTAAAGAATTTTCTGACGAGAAAAAAGGGCTTGATGTAGCAATAGAATGTGTTGGAATGCCAGAAATTTGGGAGCTTGTATTTTCCTGCGTGAGACCGGGTGGAACGGTGCATTTCTTTGGCGGGTGTAAATCCGGTTCAAAAGTTTGTTTTGATACCACAAAAATGCATTACGGCGATATCAAGCTTATAAGCGTATTCCATCATACTCCAAAATATTTCCGTCAGGCGCTAGATTTAATATCTTCCGGTGAAATTGAGGTAGAAAAGCTTATTACGGATACTCTTCCGCTTGATAAAGTTGAATATGCAATGCAGCAGCATATTGCCGGAAACGCTATTAAGTTTTTAATAAAACCTTAATAGTAAAGAAATGTAACATTATATGGTTTTATATTAAAGTTCTGCAAAAAAGAGCCGTTATATTCAGCATACAAGAGTAAAGGTTTATTGTTATGTTTGACTACGGAACTCTCTCAAATTGGGTATGTAAAGCAGTGGCTGATATCGCCTCTTTTGGCGGAAACACACGAAAAATTGATACCAAAGCTGAAAAATATGCCATAGGTCAGATACTTGCAAATTGCCATGAACAAGCTGATATAGACTATGTAGAAGGATTTTTGCAAGAAAATAATCCGTCTGAAGTTCCAAAAACAGAAGACAAGGATCCCAAAAGGAATAAAGAAAGAACTGTAAAATATGATTACAATGATTTCTTGTACAGCGACATGGAAAATCCGCCAAAACCCAAGGAGGATTCTGAAATTGAACTATTTTTTGATAAAAAAGGAAATATACAAAGAAGTATTGTAAGAGGAGAAAATAACCAAATAAACGAAATCACTAACTACAAAAAAATAGAAGAAGGTCTGTACATATTGAACAGCAGAAAAAAAATGAAAGATGGAAGCTCTTCAGAATATATAACACAATTTCAGCCGGAAATAAAAAAATCCGTTACATTAGATGAAATATATCGGGATAAAGACGGAACTATTATTTCAGAATTCCATACACTTGAAGACGGAAGCACGGTTATGAAAAATCTAATTGAACCGGGTATATACAGTGTTTATACCTCTAATTCAGACGGAAGCTGCAAAACCGAGTTACAAGATTCAGACGGAAACTTAATTGAAAGAGAATAATACTGCCCCCATCAATAAATCTATAATAAATGTTTTCCAAAAAGAATCAACCCCACTACAAGACTTATGAATGAAGCAAACATAACGGCACCGGCAGAAATATCCTTTGCCATTCCGACCATTTTAGAGTACCTGTTGTGATAGATTGAATCAAGTGCAAATTCTATTGCAGAATTAAGCATTTCCGACACTATAACAAAACCTATCGCAAAGAGAAGCAAGCAGTACTCTGTTGCAGAGAAGTGAAGCAAATATGCAAAAAATACAACAAAAAAAGCTATTGTAACATGAATCCGGATATTCATTTCACTTTTTAGAACGAGTCTGAAACCTTTTCTTGCGTTTTTGAAAGTGTTTCCGAATCCCTGCGATTTAAATTTTGTCATAATTTATACACTCCAGCGCTTTTCTTTGTTCCTCTATAACAAAATTGTATTCCTCTTCATCCCTGTGGTCAAATCCCAAAAGATGCATAAGACCGTGGCTTATCAGAAAATATAACTCCTGCTCCTTATTTACCGAATGGCTTACATCACGATTTACCCCTTCAATTACCTTATCAAGAGCAATAATGATTTCTCCGAGATTAATATCTCCGTCAAAGACAAAACTGTTTTCATCATCGGCAAATATTGCAAAAGTAATAATATCAGCAGGGTAATCTTTATCTCTATATTCTCTGTTAAGTTCGTGTGTTTTTTCAGAGTCGCAGAACACAATATCCAGCGTTATAGAATTATACTCTCTGTGCGCAAGACAACTCTTATCTTTTAGCACAGCTATATAATGCTTAAGCATTCTTCTGGTTTTATCTATAACATCTTTTTCATTAACATTCCAGCCTTCAAAGATATTTTCGGTAAAAACATTAATTTCCGCCATTCTTCTTTTCTTCCAGTTCCTTAATTTTTGCTTCCAGAGCATTATCCAGCGGAGGTGCAGGAACTTCTTCCGAAACGGAGTCTTGTTCTGCCTCCTTTTCTGAATCTGCATGATGCCTGTTTTTATCAAGTTCCTGAACAAGATCATTGTGGTATTTAATCCTTTTGTGATGCATACCTCTCAGCATTCTGGAGAAGGTTTCCGCTATAGTTTTTAAATCTTTTAACGTTAGCGGGGAATCGTCCAGCTGCCCGTCATTTAAACGTTCTTTTATGATTTTTTGTATAATAGCATCAATCTGTTCATTAGACGGATTCTTTGCCGCTCTTACAGCTGATTCAACGGCATCTGCTATCATTAAAATTGCTGTTTCTTTTGTATTAGGTTTTGGACCCGGGTAACGGAATTGCTCTTCTTTAACATTTTCTTCGCCTTCTTCCTTTAGAGCTTCATTGTAAAAATAGCTTACAAGACTTGTTCCGTGGTGCTGGGTAATAAAGTTATGAATAACCTGCGGGAGATGGTATTCTTTAGCAAGCTCCAAACCATCTTTAGGATGGGCAGTTATAAGCATTTTACTAAACCGCGGAGTGCAGGTTTTATGAGGGTTCTCTATTCCGTAGAAAGACTGATTTTCTACAAAAAACATTGGTCTTAAGAGCTTTCCTATATCGTGATACATAGTACCGACTCTTGCCAGAACCGGATTTGCACCAACAGCTTCCGCTGCCGCTTCGGCAAGATGAGAGACTATTAAGCTGTGGTTAAAAGTCCCCGGTGCATCTGAAAGAAGTTTCTTTAATAGCGGCTGATTATGGTCGGCAAGCTCTGCCAATCCGTACGGAGTCATTATTCTGAACGCATTTTCTATTATCGGAAGAACTCCTAAAATGAATACTCCGCCTATAATAAAACAGTTAGCTGCAATAAGCCCGAGATCTCTCAGAATCATAATGTTATTTATGTCCATCATATATTTTTCGAGGAAATAAATTCCGCCGACAACAAGAACCCCGGCAAGAGAAATTTTTAAACTTGTAATCAAGAGATCTGAACGTTTAGAGAATTTGAGTTTTGATACCGATGTCATTACAACCGTATTTAAAAGCATAAATGCAACAACCACTTCCATATTCCAGTGCATTCCCATTGCCAGCCAGGCAAGAACTATTGTAGAAGCAAAAAATGCGTTTCTTGGAGTTGTAAATATTGAAAGCAGTATTGTATAAGCAGGTATCGGCATTATATAAGGTGAAAAACCTGTCGGCAGCAAGGCTCCAATAAAAGCTAATAATAATGTAAATGTCGCCATCATAGGAAGATATTTTGCGTTATAATACTGTTTTTCAAAATTCTTTTCGTATTGTAAAAATACAAAAGTAAAGAAAGCTACAAGAAGATATATTCCTGCCAAGCCGCCAAAATTAACCTCGAGAACATTATAACCGGCAGCTCTTAGGGCATCTCTTTTTAATTTTGTTACAGGTTCACCTTCAAAAACTATTTTTGTCCCTTTTTTAAATACAACTTCGTAAGGTTTAACTGCGTTTGCGGCATTTTTTCTTGCGATTTCTGTCGCAAATTCGTCTACCACAAGATTTGGTACAATTACCTGATTTAATATACTTGTAATTAATGTAACTTGAGAACTTGGAGTTGTATTAGGAATATTTTTCTTAATAATTGCTGTTACATTATTATTTTCAAAGTCTTCATTTGAAATACCAGTATTTAAAACCCCGGCAAGAACAACCTTACATTTATCAAACAGTGCATACAAATCACTATCGCTTGATTTTAAAAGAAATTCTATAACCCCTCTTCTTCCTGATTCGTCAAAAAGAACGCTGAGTTCGTCTTCCTTTATTTCATCCGAAACATTTTTTGTCCTGATTTTGATAACAGACTTTTGCAATGTTGTAAGACTGGAAGTGATAAAGTCATCTTCTGCCTGTGTAAGGATAGGCTCTACAGCTTGAGCAGCTTCTTTTTTGTGAAGTTCGGTTTTCTTTGTATCAATAACTTTAATATCTTTTTGGGCTATTATATCTCTTTTGCTGATACCGTTTTCAATAACTTTTTGGAAAAAGTAGTTTTGAGAAGAAATAGTAACGGTTACGAGAAATGTAAACACAATAAAGCATAATACATTTCTGAAAGTTTTTGACGATATAAAATCCAATATTTTTTGCATACAAATTCCTCGTTTAATATTATTAAAAGTTTTGTTAACTCTTATCTCTTTTTTTTACTACAAAACCGCATTTTGTACAAGCCAGTACTGTTCCCGTACTGTCAACCGGCATAAAATTATGCTCGCATGTTAAAGCTTCATCTGTTTCTTTAAAATCGGGCTTTTCAGGGATTATTTCTTTTGTTTCCCTTTTGTTAAGCCATTTTATAAATACTTCAAATATATACATAATAGTTGTTTAGATTCTAAATCCGTATGGAAGGAAGTCCTTCATTTTCCTGATGACAGGATTTCCTTTTGATTCCGTAATAATTGAAATTTCATTTTCTCCTTGAAACTCATACATAACCTGTCTGCAGGCTCCGCAAGGATAGCAGTCATCTGCATTCGGAGAATAAATTGCAACAGCAAGAATTTCTTTTTGTCCTTCGGAAACAGCTTTAAAAATGGCGCACCTTTCAGCACAAATAGTCATCCCGAAGCTGGAATTTTCAACATTACACCCTGTATAAATATTTCCGTTTGACATTAAAACAGCAGCTCCGACTGCAAATTTTGAAAACGGTGAATAAGAATATTTTGAAGCCTCTTTAGCTTGATCCATTAATAATTTGTAATCTATATCCATAATATTCCTATACTAGCCTATTTTACAAAAAATAAATCCGTTAATTGGTTGATATTAAATGAGTCAGGCTATTCAAAAGATTTTATAATTTTATAAATTATTTCTATTTTTTCACGATTTTTTATATTTTTTATAGTGTCAATGATTTCTTTTTCTAATTCTTCACGCGGCTTGAGATAATTTATCATAAAAAGCTGCTCAGGTGTTATTTCCAGAACTTCAATTATCTTTTCAAGCGTGTCCGCAGTAAAAAAATTCTTTCCTATTTCAATGCCGCAAAGGGTTCTGGGCGCAATTCCAAGTTTTTCCGCAAACTGCTCCTGTGAATATCCTTTATCCTGCCGCAATTTTTTTATACGTGCGCCAATCTGTTTTTTGATATTTAATGTCATAATTGTTCTATTATTCTATATTTAAATACCATTATTAAACAGGATATTTTGTATAATTTAATCAACCCATTTTGATATTAAACATCCTAAACCTAAAAACAATTATTAAGAAACGTAAAGCATTATAAGCATTTAAATATCATTAATTTAGATAATTCTGATATTTGTTATCAGAATAGTTGGCAATTTTTATTTCAAAGATGTTTTTATATATACATAACACGAGGGGAATCGATTTCAATCAAAAATTTATACAGCGGGGATATTAGAGGAAGTAAAAAGCAGGCGGAAAAGTAAGTAAGACAAGTTAATAAGTAAGGAAAAGGAGGAAATTCTATGAGAATTCAACAAGCTGTATTAATGATTCAAAAAGTGAAGGGCACATCTGCACGTGTAAGTTTAAACGGGACGAAGCTGGCAGAAATGGCAAAAAAAGAAGGAGGGGATGAGGTTGCTGAGGTTATTTCAGGACTGGTGAAAAAACATCCGAAGCTGAAAGCTGATGTTGCTTATAAAGCTTCAGAACAGGGATTTACTGTCGGAGCTATGACTCTTAGAGACGGGAAGAAAGTTCTTGGCACAGGCTCAATGTCTGTAACAGGTGCAGGAACTGAAGAAGCACTTGTAAAAGCAAGATTAAATATTGGAGAAAAAGGTGAGATACTGAGTTACAGAGGGTACACCGATCTTGCTCATACCCCTAAAGTTCAAGATATTGAGGCTGCAATAACATATAAAAACGGTATTCTTGAAGGAACCAACAAATGCGGGGAATTTTCCGGAAGCAGGTACAGAGTAGATATCCCTAAAACTGTCGAGGCCGCAGGTTTAAAAGAAGAGGGTACTGTACTCCTCAAAGATATCAATAAAGGATCTGCGTCTATTATTGATAAAATAAGAAACGCTTTTGCAGGAAAATATGGAGAACAGGTTCATAAACCAGAAATAAATCTGGAGAAAAAGTTAAATGATTTAGAAAAAGTTATCAAAGACTTAAAGCAGAAAAAAGCTGATATCATAAAAAATTTTAATGAGATAGAAAATTTAAGACCGGGCTCCGGAAAAACCTCCGCAGTAGACTGGCTTGAACAAGGAGTACGAGCTCATAAACCAGAAATAAATCTGGAGAAAAAGTTAGATAATTTAGAAAAAGTTATCAAAGACTTAAAGCAGAAAAAAGCTGATATCATAAAAAATTTTAATGAGATAGAAAATTAAAAAACAAACTCCGGAAAACTTCTGCAGTAGACGGTCTTGAAAATTTCAAGAAAAATATGCTTTAGAGAAACAATAATATTAGAGCCGGCAGCAATTTGCCGGCTCTTTCTTATTTTTTTATCCGGTTCAAAAGCTCTCGTGCGTATTCCATTTTGAACAGTAAATTTAATCCTGTATAAACAGCCATACATACACACATCACTACAATTATTTTTACTCCCTCAAAGATATATTTAGGAAGAACTACTTTATCAAAGCACAACCCCACAAACAAGCATAGTGCAAATGTTATAAATCCGGCAAAAATCATTTTACCGAAATTTATAAATAAATTTTTATAATCCAGCCTGATTCTTTTATGTATAAATAACCCGAGAAGAGTAGCATTAACAAGTGTTATTATTGATGTGGAAAGTGTAATTCCTGCAATACCCATATTTAGTTTTATAATTAATAAATAGTTAAGCAGAGCTTTCAACGCAATAGAAGATATTGCAACAATAAACGGAGTCTTTGAATCATTAAATGCATAATAAACTCTTGTTATTGAATCCCTAAATACATAAGGCAGAATTGAGAAAGACAAGAAGCATAAAGCTTCCGTTACCATTATTACAGCATCCGAATTAAATGCCCCGCGCTCAAATACAAGTGAAATTCCGTCTTTTGCAAGAGTAAGTATTAAAATCACCATCGGAATCGCTGCAAAGAAGAGAACTCCGACTCCTTTATTAAAATATGTTTTTATATCATCAAGTTTTCCTTCTCCCGCGAGTCTTGAAAAAATCGGAAAGAGAGGAACAAGAAATGCCGTTACAAGGATTCCTACAGGAAACTGAAATATTCTGTTTGCAAACACAACAGAGGTCCAGGCTCCTTCTTTAAGGGTTGAGGCAAAAAACATATCTATATAAATACTTATTTGCCCGATTGTTGAGCTCAATATAGCAGGGAAAAGAAGTTCAAACAAACTGTTTAAATTAGGATTATTGATAATATCAAAGTTTGGTTTTATTCTGTAGCCGATTTTTCTCAGTTTGGGGAATTGTACTATAAGCTGGCAGATTGCGCCCAAAGTAGTTGCTGCAGCCAGAACTATTCCTGTTTTATCGTTATGAACACAAAAGAGCACGACAATTACAACCAAACTCAATATCATAGGAGAAAGATTCGGCAGGATGTATTCCTGATAACAAACCAGCAGTCCGTAATAAATACCGATAATTCCACCAATTAGTATAATCGGTGACATTATTCTAAAATGGGCGGAAGCGAGACTTACCAGCTCCGGCGAGCCTGCAGAAATTATTATTCCCATAATTTTATCCGCAAAGAAGAACCCTAAAACCGCTAATATTGCAAAAAATAAGAAGGTTATGGTTAAAAATGTATTATATAACCTATTTACAACTTCGTCCGGTTTGCTTTTAAAATCCGGAATTATTTTTGAAAAAACTGCTACCGTAGCACTATGAAACGGGCCTCCTACTCCGCCAAGGATTATAATTGCAAGTGAAGGTATCTGAAGAGCGTAAAAATAGGCATCTGAAACCATAGTTGCACCATAAAAGTTTGCCACAACCATATCTCTTGCAAATCCCATAAACTTGCTTGCTATAGTTACAAGAGCTATTAACCAGGCCGCTTTTAATACACTCGGTGTCTCATCTTTAGACATCTATTCCTCCCGCCCTGCGGAAATATTTCCATACTTTTCAACTAATTCCACATACACTTTCATCATGCGTTCGTTCGGACAAAATATAATGTTATTTTCTCCGTCCTCAATAAACCTTGATATATCAATCTTAGTTTCCTTTTGGAATAAAGATTTGGTAACATTAAATTCTTTTTCCTTACCGTTAATTAAGACTTTAATTTTAGATATATTCGGATTTATTATAACAATGGAAGCCCTGCCTGTAGGAGCCCAAAATGTCTGCTTAACAGACTCATTCCACACCTGAGTCGGCACGGTGCCTAGACATATTCCTGTGTAATAATGCCGTAAAATATTATAATAAGGCTGATTAAGTTTTGTTGCCAAGTATCCTGCCCCGTACTGGCTCATTCCGACTCCGTGTCCGAACCCTCCGCCGTAAGCAGTGATATCCGTTACATTTCCGTAGTTATCAAGATTCTTTTCAAATACTACGTTAGCACTTGGAAGAGATATTCCGTCTTTTTGAAAAACTCTTCTTATGACAAGTTCTTTATATATTCTGTAGCAGCCCTTTGTAGTCATTATCTCTACTTCAATAGCTTTTCCGGAGTCTCCCCTCTTCATAACTTTTATGTCTTTAATAGTTCCAAGTTCATCTGTCGGCTTGAATTCAGGAGAAATAAATCCTGTTTTTGACTGCGCAGGAAGTGTCTTTTTAAGAATATTTTCCAATTCTCCGACTGCCCATTCTTTCTGCCACCTGTAATAAGGGGATTCTATATCATAGGAAGGAACTTTTTGCGAATAGAAGTTCTTTGCTTTTTCTTCTTCGTTAAGTTTTGGAAACTCTTCCCTGTCAGGAACTGCTACGAGGTATGGTTTATGTTCGGATGGAAAAGTTTTAGTATTAGGGTCAGAGAATGCATTTGCGTAGCTTTCCGTATACCCTCCGGCTGTTGAGCTGTATAGCGTAAGAATCATTTCGTTATCATAAAGTGCAACAACACCGTCAGTTTCCATAACCGCACGGGTTGAAATATCCGTTTCCGTATTTGCACCGTAATATACCTGACTTGCTACGCTGTCAACTACGTCAAATTCATCATAAGCCTTTGTTCTTGGAGCTAATACATAGTTTCTTGCTGCAACAGTCTGAGCCTTTAATGCTTCTAAGCCAAACCTGACCGGCATTTCGTTAGGAACAACTCCTTTTAAGTATTCCTGAATTTCTACCAGATTTACAAGATAGAATCCTTTATGATCAGGTTTTTGAATTAACTCAAAAGCTCCGTGGTAAACTGCCGGCTGCCCTTTTCTCTTTAAGTCTCTGACTCCGAGCAGACCTGTCGGGCAGATTATAACAAAATCTCTCAATGTTGCGCCGGTATTATTAACAACAACGCTCATGCCGGCAAGCCCGTTTTTTATCACAATATCGGAATCAGCAGGAACATGGGTTAAAACCTTTTTGGTAATCCTGTCGCAAATATCACAATCAGCGGTTCCGTATATTGTAACCTCCTGTTTTAACACATTTTGGAATTTATTATCTGTCAGCCCGACTCTTACCAACCCGTAATCATTATCCTGTGCATAAGAAATCGTTAGAGAGGCGAGAAGGGTTAAACATAATAGAAAAAACAGTTTTACTATTTTAATTCCCAAGTTGTACCTTCCTTGGAATCTTTAAGTACAATTCCTGCTTTATCAAGGCTTATTCTTATTTTATCCGCCAGATCCCAATTCTTTTCAGCTCTGGCTTGTTTCCTTTTTTCAATCAGTTCTTCCATTGAATTAAACTCTTCTCCGAGTTCTTCACCTACTTGTTTTAGAACTGATTTTAACTCATCTTCCGTTAAGGTTGCTTTTTCAAACGTAAAACCAAGAACTGATGCAAGTTTGTAAAGAAGAGTATAAGCATAATCAATATCTTTATTGGCTTTGTTCGCCAAATCAAACAACACTGCAAGAGCTTTAGATGTATTTAAATCATCATCCATAGCATTGATGAATTCTTTGTACTCATCAAACTGCGTTATATCAAGCTCTTCATTAACTTTTGTTTTCTTAGCATTAAGCATTCTTTTGACCCCGTTAGCTGCTGCCTGCAGAGCTTCATCGGAAAACTCAACAGGCATTCTGTAGTGGTTAGTCAGAATAAAGAATCTTATAGTGTTAGCATCATAATTCTTTAATAAATCATCAATAGTTAAGAAATTGCCTAAAGACTTGGACATTTTTTCTTTGTTAATAGTTACAAATCCATTATGGAGCCAATAGTTAACAAATTTACATCCGTTAGCGCACTCTGACTGTGCAATTTCATTTTCGTGGTGCGGGAAGATTAAATCCGCGCCGCCGGCGTGAATATCAATAGTTTTACCTAAATATTTTCTGCTCATAGCTGAACATTCAATATGCCAGCCGGGACGTCCCACACCCCAAGGCGAATTGTACCCGAATTTTTCATCTTTTTTCCAGAGCGCAAAGTCCAGCGGATCTTCTTTATGCTCACCTACTTCAATTCTTGCCCCGCTTTCCAACTGGTCAATCGGCTGTTTTGAAAGGTAGCCGTATTTAGGGAATTTTTTTACTCTAAAATACACATCTCCGTTTGATTCATAGGCATAACCTTTATTTATCAAATCTTTTACAATGGAAATCATCTCGCCGAGTGTTTTTGTCGCAAACGGCTCTACATCAGGCTTAAGATTATTTAAAGCTTTCATACTTTCTGAAAATCTTTCATACCAGTATTTTGAAACCTCTTCCGGAGTTTTATTTTCAGCCTCCGCTTTTTTAAGAATTTTATCATCAACGTCAGTAACGTTTCTGCAATAAGTAACCTCATATCCTCTAAACTTGAGGTATCTGTATAAAATATCCCAGGTTATATAGCATCTGGCATGACCTAAATGTGCATTATCATAAACAGTAGGTCCGCAGACATACATCTTAACTTTATTCGGTTCAATTGTTTCAAACTGTTCAATCTGATTTGTATATGAATTATGTAATCTCATAAAAATATTACTCCCCTGAATAAATAAATTTTATAACAAACCCTATACAATGTCTATTTGGTTTTTAATCACATACAAGGTAATTCAATATTCCGTCTGCAATACCGCGGGCTGCATTATAAGCAAAACCGTCTTCCCTATATAAAACGCTATCCATCGGATTTGTCATGTATGCCGCCTCGACCAGTATGCTCAGGTATTCGCTTCTCCTTAAAACTTTGAAACTTCCTTGTTTTACTCCGTCATTTCGGGTAGACAATTCTTTTAATAATGATTTTTGAACAATCTTTGCTAATTCTTTAGAGTTGTCATTATAGTAATAAACGCTTGTACCTCTGTTTTTTCTTATATTCATATCAATATCGGGAATAGAATTAAGGTGGATACTTACAAATATCTGAGGGTTATTTTGCTCTGCTATTTTGATTCTGTCATCAAGGGAGACATAACCGTCACATTCCCTTGTCATAATCACATTTGCGCCCATTAAACGCAGTCTGTCCTGCAGTTCCAGCCCGATTCTTAAATTAATATCTTTTTCTTTGTCTCCAAGGCAGCCTATTGCGCCGGGTTCAGAGCCTCCATGTCCCGGGTCAATAACTATTGTCATCCCGTCCAGTGTTTTTTCTTCAGGCACAGGCAGTTCATTTACTTTAAATACATAAGTTCCGTTAGACAAAATTGTTTTATAAGTGTACTTTGCAGGTTTTTTAATATTTACAGTATAAACAGAATTGTCAGAATATTCCGGATTATATATTTTAAAAATTATCTCCTTATCGGTTTCATCAATTGTGTAAGGCAGCTTTCCCGTAAATTCAATTGTATGAACCGAAGCATTTTTAAAAGTTTCACTGTTCATTGTAATAAAAGTAGGAACAGTATACGCCTCATTTTTATCAGGTTCTTTTAAATCTTCCTTAGAAATCCAGGCTGTTTTATTTTTTGAAAGATAAATTCTGTAAAAATCTCCCTGCTCTCCGTTAACTAAAATATTTGTACCTTCAAAAAGATGTGAAAGTCTGTTCATTCCCGAATTTTGCGGATTGTCTCTCATCGGAGTTCTGTCTTTAATTACGACCATCCTTTTGGGCTCAAATTCCTTTAAGGCAGGTTTTGACTCCACAGAAACCGCTGATTTATAAAAATTATAAATTTGTGTACTAAAATTGGAGCGTACAACAATTCTGTTTTTCCCTTCTTTTAACTTAACGGTATGAGCAAAGGCTCCGTTTGGAGCAATATAAATTTTTTTGTCATTAATCGTTATAATTTCAGTATTTTGAGCTTTTCCCACAAAAAAAGCGTGTTCTTTATTTACAACAGATTTTTTTTCTTTCGGCAAAACCAGTGTGTAAGCATAAGAGGTATTAATCCCTAAATTTACCCCTAAAAAAATTACTAATAAAAAAATTATTACTCTCTGCATGTTCTTCATATTATTATAAAACTTAACTCCTTGCAATTTTTATGTTAAACTGAATCTATGAGCGGGAATTATATACCTTTATACAGAAAATATCGTCCACAATCACTTGATACACTTGTCGGTCAAGAGCATATAAAAAAGACTCTTACAAGTGCAATAGAGCTTGGTAAGATTTCTCATGCTTACCTTTTTACCGGTCCGAGAGGAACCGGCAAAACTTCTACTGCAAGAATTTTAGCAAAATCTTTAAACTGCAAAAATGGCCCGACTGTACATCCTTGCGGGGAATGTGAAAGCTGCAGAGATATTACAAATTCAATTCCTATAGATGTTATTGAGATTGATGCTGCAAGTAACAGAAAAGTTGAAGATGCACAGAATCTACTGGAAAAAATTCAGTATGTTCCCGTTAACGGAAAGTACAAAATCTATATTATTGACGAAGTTCATATGCTGACTAACCACGCATTTAATGCGCTTCTTAAAACTCTTGAGGAACCGCCTGAAAATGTAATATTTATTCTTGCAACAACAGAGGTTCATAAGGTTCTGGATACAATTAAAAGCCGCTGTCAGAGATTTGATTTCAGGCGAATTACAACAGATGATATTGTAAAACACTTGAGGTATATTTCTGACCAGGAAGGTATAAAAATAACCGATGATGCTCTTTTTGCAATAGCTAAAAACTCTGCTGGCGGAATGAGAGACAGTATTTCTTTATTAGATCAGTTAAGTATTCTGGGGATTTCTAAAGAAATTACGGTTGACGATGTTAATTCAATACTGGGAAGAATTTCTTTTGACGTATTGAAACATTTAAGCGAAAAGATAATAGATTCCAAGCCGTCAGAGGCTATAGAAATATTGAATGATATTTATAATTCGGGCAATGAGCCTTTACAGATTCTTACAAACTTATGCGAGTATTTTAAAAACCTGCTTATTGTAAAAACCTGTTCAGATAAATTGCTCCAAGATTTAACGGGTTTAAATGAGCCGCAGATAAAAGAGCTTTCTTCACAAAAAGATTCTCTTGAGGCTCATCAGATTGTATTTTTAATTGAAAGAATCTCTTATTATATAAAAGAAATTAAACTGGCTTCAAACCAGCATTTATGGCTCGAAGTCGGAATGATAGATCTTGCTAATATGAGTGAAAACTCTGCTCTTTTAGACCTGCAAAACCGCATAAAGGCTCTTGAGGGCGGAAATCTAAATTATGCAGTTCAAAGTCCGCAGATAAAAGCGCCTGTCCAAGAACCGGTAATGGAAGTTGTTACCCGTCCGGCGCCGATTGAACCGCAGCCAATATCCTCTTCCCCAAAACCGGAAGAGAAAATTGAACCTGACGTTAAGCCGACTGTTGAACCTCAAAGAGAAGAAGCTAAAACAACAAACGAAGCAGAAGAATTTACACCTCCTCCTGTCGCAAAAAAATCTGACGGAAAAGATATAGCTTCTATGTGGCAGATGCTGCTTGCAAATATTAAAAGTCCTTCAACCCAGGCTCTTTTAAAGCTGGCAAAACCTGCCAAAATAGAACCTGATGGTGTTGTTATTACATTCAGAAATGAAAGGCTTGTCTCTCAAATAAATGACAGCAATAAGAAGCAGCTTATAATAGATGCTGCCAATATTATGTTTAATCAAAAAGATACTTCCGTTACAATAAAAACAGCTCAATTCGGTGACAGTAAACCAGCTGTATCTCACACTGAAGCTCCTGAAGAAGATTCAGAACCGGAGGAGCCTGAAGCCAGCTCTACTCCACAAATACAACAGTCGCAAAAACAAGAGACTGAGGGAAAAGCTCCTATAAAATCGGATATACCGGATTCACAGCAAAACAATGAAACATTAAAACCGGTTGAAGAGAATAAAAAAGAAAAAGAGCGTATTGAATCTGACCAGGAAAAAATGGTTCTTGAATTATTTGACGGAAAGTATGTTGAATAATTTTATTGTTGTCTGCTTTTTACCGTAATATTTTTAGTATCATCCGTATATTGGATACGGACTTCCTTCTTATTTGTAAACCTTTTGATTCTTGCGATATTGCCGATTTTATCAAATAAGCAGTCGATCATTTCAAAATTGCCGTTCGGATCATCTCTTCCTTCAAGATATCTTACAGGTCTGTAGTCATATGGATTTCTAAAGAGAGTTTTAAAATATTTTCCGTTTCCTGAAAACTCTGTAATATTGTTCACTATGCTGTCTTCTCCCAGTTGAACCAGAATGTATTTGTCATTAACTTCGCTGTTTAAAAAAGTTATATTCGTTTTCAGCCGGCTGCCCTGTCTTTTAATCGGTTCTATAATTAGTAATATTTTCCCGGAATTTTTATTTATTTCATAGATTTTTTCTATATCCACTCCGTTTTCTGCAGGTTCTGGAAGAGGATAAAATTCTCTTATAACATCATTATCATATTCTCTTACAAGAGAAAGTGTGCCGTCTTCATTATAAATCCTGTCGCCGTTAATTTCGTCAAGTCTGAAACTCGGTACGGGAATTCTTATTGGAGCCAAATTATTTAAAACTCTTGCAAATTCAACAATTTCCAAGGCATCCTTATCAAATCTGGGTTTTGGGACAACCTGATTGTAATCACTTAACGCAAGAGTACTGATTTCTGCACGTTCTGAAAGCGGATTGGATGCTTGCTCCAGATATTCAGAAATATTTTTTTGATTAATCTTTAATTTTGCCTTGAACTGTGAAAAATCTGACATAATAAAAACCTTATCTTTTAAAAACTAACCTTATATAAATATTAAAACTTTTTCCTTGAAAAAATTGCCTTAATTTCTATTTTTGTTAAGATAATTCTTAACATTTGGCGAAAGCGAAATATTTTGAAGCATCATATTATACCGCTTTAAATCCCCAATATTCGAGGATTCTTCCAGTAAATCTCTGTTGGTTTTTATTTGCATACGTTCTCCTTCTTCCTGTTTAGAATTATTCTTAGAATCAATATGTCTTATTACAGCATCAATATCTGTTGAAGTTGATATTGAATACTTGGACGCAATGTTTTTTACCGGCAGTCCTGCCGGAAGTCTGTAAAGCCATTGAATAGAATATTTATCATTAGGTGATAAAGTCGCAACACCATACTGGTGAGGAGTATACATAATATCTTCTTTATACGGGCTGTGTCCTAATCCAAGCGCATGACCGACTTCATGTAGGATTGTATGATAAACCTCTATATCACTGTCATACTGCTGGTGGATTCTTCCGTCCGTTAGGCCTATTGAAACTTCTGCCCCATACAATCTTCCGGCACTGTCCCAATTAAAATAACAGTGACCGAGCGCCTGCCTGTCAACCCTTTTCCAATCTACATTTATATTGGATTCCAGAAGCACATTCGTGACTCTAAAATTCAATTTCCCTCCACTTGCCGCAGACCACATTGAAAAAGCATCAAGAACCATTTTTCTAAACTTGGCATCTTCGCCCGGTTTAGAGTAAAACTTCATAGGGGCGATATAAACAATAAGCGGGTTGATAGACCACCTCATTATATTTCCGTTTTTTACACTTCCATTAAGATAGGTTCGCTTCTGCATATTTATAATATAGCATATTTTCTTAACAAATTGTATAAACTTTTCTGTAATAAAGTCCGACACCAATAATTGTCAGTATAATATTCGGCATAAACGCTGCCAATATTGGTATTAATGAGCCGGCTTCACCAAAAGATATAGACAATGCTCTTATTAAATAATATGCAAAAATAATTAATATACTAAACAAAAACCCCCTATTGTATCTGACTCTCGGAGGTGTAATTGCAAGCGGAACCCCGATTAATACCAGAACTATAGTAGTGAGCGGCAGCGCAATTTTATCAAAGAGGTTAATTTCAAGCTCATGCTTATCCGCTCTGTCAGATTTTGCCAGAAACTTAAGGAGCTGGACAAAGTTGTGCTCATTAGCTAAGTTTTTATCCATCTCTTTTGATAAATCCATACCGAACATTATTGTTGTGTCGTTAAAAAGAGTTGTATCAAGAGTTTTTCCGCTGTCAGTAATCGTGTAAATAGCACCTTTTTGGAAATTCCATCCAAGAGGAGAAGTTTTTCCTTCTTTTGCCTGCAAAATTTGAATAGTATCATCTTTTGATGCATCCAGAACCGTTATGTCATGTAAAGTCTTATCCGTACAGTCTCCTACGTAGAAAAGCCTTTTTAACGTTCCTCCTTCTTTTAGTTCTTTGAATGTAAAATTCTGTTTCCCTTCAGGTATATTTTTCTGTCCGAAAGCATACAAAGCTAAGTTTGTAGACTGTTTTGTCATAACAGGAACAACCGTTTCGTTAACTACAAAACTCACAAGCGCCATAACTACCGCAAATACAAATATAGGTTTTGCAATACGGTTTAAACCTATACCGCAGGCTCTCATTACTGTTATTTCAGAACTCAAACTAAGCCCGTTCAGGGTCATAACTGTTGCAAGCAATACTCCCATCGGTATTGTCATAACAAAGACAGCCGGAAGATGAAGAATAATAATTATAAACGCGATTTTAAACGGAATACCGTACATTGAAATTTGTTTAATCAAAGTGATAAAGGTGTCTGATGCAAAAATAATAGATGTAAAAACAAGAACCCCCATAATAAACATCTCAATTACAGACTTGAGAATATATTTATCAAGAAGCTTCATTTCTTTTATTTCGTTGTATATATTTTTTATCGGATTATTCAAAATTCCTCCGCCGGATTAAATCATGCCGGCTTTATCTTTATTAAAGTATTCATTAAATATTTTCATACTGCAATATTTTCCGCACATTGTACAAGGTTTTCCGTCTGCTACGTTATGGAATACACATTTATCTATAGCATATTTTTTCTGACCTTCCCAGTCAAGATTTTTTCTTGCAACGGACATATTGTAATCCATCTCGTAAGCTTTTTTATTTCCTCTTGCAAGATCTGCTGCATGAGCTGCAATTTTACTTGAAATAATACCTTCTCTAACCTGTTTTACATCCGGAAGTCCGATGTGTTCGGCAGGTGTTACATAGCACAAGAAATCAGCACCATGGTAAGCCGCGAGAGTTCCTCCGATTGCTGCAGTAATATGGTCATACCCGGGGGCAATATCTGTAACCAGAGGCCCTAAAACATATAAAGGCGCATAATCTGTAAGAACCTTTATTGTTTCAATCATTGCAGGAATTTTATTTAAAGGAACATGCCCCGGTCCTTCTACCATTGTTTGAACTCCGGCTTCTCTGGCTCGTTTAACCAGTTCTCCTAAAACCATGGTTTCCGCCACTTGCGCTCTGTCGCCGGCATCTGCAGTACATCCAGGTCTCAAACCGTCACCCAGAGACAATGTACAGTCATATTCTCTTACAAGCTCTAATAATTCATCGTAGTATTCGTAAAGCGGATTTTCTCTTCCTGTTGCCTTAATCCAGCATGCAAGCATTGAACCGCCTCTTGAGACTATATCAGTTACTCTGCCCTGTTTCTCTAGCTGGTCAACAACAAACTTTGTAACTCCGCAATGAACCGTAATAAAATCAATTCCGTCTCTGCATTGTTTTTCGATATCTGAAAATAACTTATCTTTAGAAAGTTTGGAAATATCGCTATAAACATCAATAGCTTCTTTTCCTGCCTGATACATAGGAACCGTTCCGATAGGAAGTTTGGTTGAAGCTATAATAGCTTTTCTTGTTTCATCAATATTATCTCCGGTTGATAAATCCATTAAAACATCAGCACCTGCGGATTCTATTACCTTAACTTTATCCAGCTCTTCCTCTAAGCCTGAACGTTCCATAGAAGTTCCGATATTTGCGTTTATTTTAACGGTCATTCCTTCGCCGACAGCAGTCGGAATAACATCGGCTCTCCTGTTATTTTTAAGAATAACAACCCTTCCGGATGCTACTTTATCAAGAATTTCTTCTTTAGTTACGCCTTCTTTTAAAGCAACTGCTTCCATTTCCGGTGTTAATCTTTTGTTTTTAGCTTCAATAATTTGAGTTGTCATAATCCTCTCCCGTAATCATTTGAGAAAATTATACCATAAAATTAATCGTTGTATGAGTGTAAAAATTTAACGAAATATGAAGCTACGGCAGGAATAAGAGTTAAAATAAGAAGTGAAATCATAATGCCGTATTTTTGGGCAATAGCCCCGAGAACAGAAAGCGCCAATGCTACAACACCCCAGCAGAACCCGTTAACAAAACCTGCAACCACGCTTTTATACTGCGGAAGTGTTCTCTGAGCCCATACTAAAACAACCGGCTGGGCAAGCATTGTTGTAAACCCCATTAACCCGAAAATTATCATAGAGAAAATAGGCATTGTTTTATACGTAAGCGCAAATACAAGCATTAACGGGAAAGTCGCCCACATAGAAAAATATATTATCGGTTTTGAGCCGATAATTTTTTCAAGCCTAGGGCTGAAAAACGACCCTACCGCTCCCGCAAATACAAAAAGAAATAGTGCCGAACCTATATAAAAAGGTGAATATCCCATAGACTTCCACAGAAACGGCAAAAGTATACAGGAACTGTTTGTTACAAGAGATTTCATCATTGCTATAAGCATAAGATAATTCATCTGTCTGTTAGCAAAAATCTCCCTGAATGATTTTATGAATTCTTTATGCTCCGGTTTTTTCTCTGTTTTAGAAAGCTTCGGTACAAATATAAACATTAATAATGCCCAGACAACACCGAGTATTGAAGCATAAGAAAGATTATCCAGTCCTACAAACTGGGTTATATAAGCTGCAAGCAGAGGCCCGAGGGCAAAACCTACAGACCCCATACTTACAAAAAAGCCCATGTTATTTGAACAGTTTTTGCCTGAAAAGAAGTTAATAAACCCCATCGACTGAGGATGAAAAAAACTTCCTCCGAGACTTCCGAGAATCATAAATATTATAAGAATCCCTATATTCGGCGCAGCCGGAGCCAGAGGAATAAACACGGAAGCAAGTATTAATCCCCAGAATACAAAAAATCTTTTCAGAATATTATCAGCAAAGAACCCGAAAATAGGCTGAAGCATATTTGAGCAAATCTGTGCAATGCTTATAATAACAGTAGCAATAGCCATTGTAAAACCAAGTTTAGCCGCTATAAAAGGCATAATAGGATTCAAAAATCCGCCGTAAACATCACACAATAAATGAGCGGTGCTCAGCCAAATTATAGAACTTTTACCGTTTTGTACCAAATGCTTCATTTATTTTTCCCTTAATTGCCAGATGACGAATCCCCGTTATCCATATTATATTTTAAGATATTAATCTAAGCAAATTAAGTAATTTTCCTATAAAGAAATGATAAAATTTTTCAAAAGTAGGTTATAATATGAATATGGGTTCAGAAACTGAAGACAAAAACCTAAAGATGGTCGGTCTGGAACTCATGTTCCTTACCCCTGATAAGTACAGTAATGAAGAAGGCATTACTGCAGTTGAGCTTGCCAAACTGGTAGATTTGCCGCTTGACGAAGTTAAAAAGAAATTACAGATATTAAAAGATAAAAATATTGTCAGGGTAAAGGGAATAAATCCTAAATACTGGCTTTTTGATGAATACAATTTTCAAAGACTTGATGATGACGATGACATATTTCACCTTTTGTGTAATTTTGAAGACGTAGATTTTGATAAGTATTTTAACTGGCACAAGGGGTAAAGGGGTAAAGGGGTAAAGGGGTAAAGGAGCAAAGGGACAAGGAATAGGGTAAGTCCTGAACTACTCACTCTCCTTCCCCAGCAGCCATCTTAAGCCAAATGATAATGATACACCGTTTCGTCCGCCATTTGATATCATTGTCTGTCCAAATGCAAGGAATTTATCTTTAATCAGTTTTTGTACACCCAAACCATACTGGACATAAGGCTTAATACTCATACTCGGCAGCCTTACATCATCTGCCATTACCTTCTGACCTGTAAATATATTCCATACCATATTTACTGCCGCATAAGGCTGCCACCCGTTCTTTGTATTCATAATAAATTTAACACCCGGTGAAAGTTGGATTGCATGCAACGGGTCACTGCTCATCCTCGTTCCTGACGCGTTCGTATAATCAAACGTATTCACAAACGTATAGCTCAACAGCATTGACGGCTGTAAGATATATCGTCCTCTCTGGAACTCAAAGTTATACCCAAACTTATTACCCAAGCCTGCCATAAACATCGTATAGTTCTCATGTCCATACATGTTACTGCTCTCGCCTACGCTTGCGCCCGCAGAAAGGGTTGTGGCATTAAAGAAGTTGCCCTTATATAAGGTTATCGTTCCGCCCAGCAAACCTCCGTTCTGATAAGTATCTACACCGCTGTAACGTTGGCTGGCTCCGTTATATCCCACATATCCGGTAAGAACTCTTTCAAACCCATGACTGATTGGAGTCAGAGCTGAGTCATAACCGATGAGGGAGCCGTAAGCTATATTACTTACCTTCGGGCCATTTTTTAATGGTATGTTTTCAAAACTTACATATGGTTTTACCCAATATCCGCCCTGATTGATTTTTGTAAATATCGGGGAATAAGGTCCGACGGTAGAATCGTTGATTAATGCATACTGGTTTTCTTTTGTTATTGCTAATCTGTCAAAGTAAGGCAGGTTCATAAAATTGTCCGAATGTTGGAATGCATAGGTAAACACCTGCATCTGGGTTGAATATGCACCTGCCTGGTTCGCTACCGCGGGCGCTAATACTACAGGGTTGTAATTGTCTGACGGATTTGATGAGCCTCCTCGCATAAAAGTAAAGAATCCGTCGTCAGGGTTATAGCTTACATCGTATTTATATATCTTGCTATATGCAATTGGGTTCTCCCCTGTGTAGGCAACATTATTTGAAAATGCACTGTCTGCAAATTGGATATCTGTTTTATCCTCTTTTGCGTCTGATATCAGATTAATATGAGATACGTTTAATTGAGCATCATCACTTATTTGATAGTTATCTGACGTTACTCTATCCATTGTTTTATTTGCCAGGTCAGCGTCTACTGCCATATTCACTGCGCCGTTGATACTGAAGTTCGGCAGGTGCATCGTGCCGACTCCGTTGTTAATGAGCGAAAGAGTTCCCGAGTTGAGAGTTAAAGATTGGGATTGATTAAGCACATCCTCTCTTCCCAGTTGAAGAGTGACTTCGCTCAGGTCTACCTTCGCATTTATTACATCGTTGTTCAGGATTACTCTGCCTGTACTGTCGCCTTTAATACTGAGTCCATAACCTGCTACACCGTTTATCTGGTCATCAAACAAGATGGTTCCGTCATTCTTGGATTGAAGGGTTAGAGTAGCTGCAGCATTGTCAACGTATATCGCTTCCGAGCGTTTGCCATTTACATCCTCGACATAGTTACCGCTAAATACCGAATTTCCTTTGTCAGCCGCAATAGTTAAAGAGTTCCTTGTATATATCGCTCCGCCCTTGGCCTCACCTTCGGTAGACTTCGCGTAGTTCCCCAAAAAGGTTGAGTTTACAAGTCCGCCCGTTAGCTGAGCTATTTGATCTTCATCTACAGGAAGTTCTGTTGTTATCGTACCAGACTCAATTGCAGGACCCAGTTGAGCTTCTATCACTGCCCATTGTTCAGGAGGAACAGGTATATTGCCCATCGAAACCACTACGGCTTTATATCCGTTTTGCAGGGCTTCTTTCTGCGACTCTTCTAACGGCATATAAATGGTCAGACTCTCCCCAGTCTCTAAGTTAGTATATGTGGCACCTTGAACTTGGATAATTTTATCAGCCGATACATCATAGCCGCCTATTGTACCTGCATTGAGAATTGCACCACCGTAAGCCATTTGAGTTCCTTCTGAGTAGTTATTTATAAAATTGCCCGTGATAGAGCTGATTGTACCTACCGATTCATTATAAATCGCACCGCCACGAGCAGTAGAACCGGACGCATAGTTCCCTGTAAAATCCATGGTGATAGAGCTGATATCCCCCTCATTAAAAATCGCACCGCCACTAGCAGTATCACCAGTTGAAGAAGCATAGTTTCTTATAAAATCTCCCGTGATAGAGCTGATATCACCCTCATTAAAAATCGCACCGCCACGAGCAGTATCATCAGTTGAAGAAGCATAGTTACCTATAAAATCTCCTGTTATATCACCAATTTCACCTCTGTTATAAATTGCACCGCCAGCGGCAGTAGAACCGGATGCATAGTTCCCTATAAAATCACCGGTGATATCCCCGATTGTACCATAATTAGAATTATTATTATCATTATAAATCGCGCCGCCAGAAGCAGAACCTTCAATAGAAGAAGCATAATTCCCTATAAAATCGCCAAAGATATCACCGATTGTAACTCTATAAGCATTATAAATCGCACCACCAGAAGCAATAGAACCGGAAGCATAGTTTCCTATAAAATCTCCCGTGATAGAGCTGATTATGCCATCATAGAAACAATTATAAATCGCACCGCCAGAGGCTTCTCCTTCAACCGAAGAAGCATAATTCCCTATAAAGTCCCCGATGATATCGCCGATTGTACTACTGTTATAAATCGCGCCGCCAGAAGCAACAGAATCGGAAGAAATAGCATAGTTCCCGATAAAATCTCCCGTGATAGAGCTAATTGTACCATAATTATAAATCGCACCGCCACGAGCAGTAGAACCGGACGCATAGTTCCCTATAAAATCTTCCGTGATAGAGCTGATTGTACCATAATTATAAATCGCACCGCCACGAGCAGTAGAACCGGACGCATAGTTCCCTATAAAATCTCCCGTGATAGAGCTGATTGTACCATCATTATAAATCGCGCCGCCAGAAGCAACAGAACCGGAAGAAATAGCATAGTTCCCGATAAAATCTCCCGTGGTAGAGCTGATTGTATCTCCCAATCCATTATAAATCGCACCGCCTTTGGCTTCATATTTAGTTGAAGAAGCGTAGTTACCTATAAAATCTCCCGTGATAGAGCTAATGTCACCACTATCAATCGCACCACCAGAAGCAATAGAATCGGAAGAAATTGCATAGTTTCCTATAAAGTCCCCTGTGATATCACCGATTGTACCATAATTATCAATCGCGCCACCAGAAGCAATAGAACCGGAAGAAATAACATAATTCCCGATAAAATCTCCTGTGATATCCCCGATTGTACCACCATTATCAATCGCGCCGCCACTGGCAGAATTATCACCGGAAGCGTAGTTCCCTATAAAATCCCCGGTGATATCCCCTATTGTACCCTCATTATAAATCGCGCCGCCTTTAGTCCAATAATTGGATGAATCAACATAATTTCCTATAAAATCCCCGGTGATATCCCCGATTGTAACTCTATAAGCATTATAAATCGCTCCGCCTTTGGCATGTGCAGAACTGGAAGCGTAGTTCCCTATAAAATCCCCAGTGATATCCCCGATTGTACCGCCAACAGTATTATAAATCGCTCCGCCATTGGCATGTGCAGAACTGGAAGCGTAGTTCCCTATAAAATCCCCGGTTATATCCCCGATTGTACCACCATTATCAATCGCGCCGCCAGTGGCAGAATTATCACCGGAAGTATAGTTCCCTATAAAATCCCCAGTGATATCGCCGATTGTACCATCCTCATTATAAATCGCGCCACCGTGAGCGTTAGAACTGGAACCTGATGTATAGTTACTTATAAAATCACCCGTGATATCACCGATTATTCCATCCTCATTATAAATCGCACCGCCACGGGCATATGAGTCGGAACCGGTAGCATAGTTCCCTATAAAATTTCCTGTGATATCGCCGATTGCACCTGTATTAGCAATCGCGCCTCCATAGGCATATGAACCAGAGCTTAAAGCATAGTTAGCTATAAAACCACCTAAAATATCACCAATAGTGCCTTCATTATAAATTGCGCCGCCTTGAGCATAAATAACTAAATTACCGGCATCGGGACTCACAACACTTTCGACTTCTATGCTGTTGTTAATAAACCCGCCGACTATACTTGTTATCTCGCCCGCATTGTATATAGCACCGCCCAATATATCTGCATATTTAGGACCTGATGTGGTAGAAGTTATCGTACCTGTCGCAGAGTTATCCTTATACAATACTCCGTCTATTGAGATTGTTGCACCCCGAGGATTGTTTACTACAGAGCCGCCTGTTAGCTGGCTATGACTGATTGAACTACCACCGGGATCAGTTGTACTTATATCTTTTGTGTGATTTGTTTCAGTTTTATCATATTCCGGTTCTATATACTTATACGTAACTGTTTGACCGAGCTTGTCTATAGTTACACTTACACTCTTATCTCCGTTTGGATTTCCGTATTCAATCTTGTTCAGCGCTGCCTCATAATACTTAGGAGTTGTTTCTATCGTCGTGACTTCCTTGTAATTAACATCCGGCTGAAGCTGGTCAGATGAAACTTCTTTTCCCGTTGCCGGATCATAATATTTCACTACCTCGTTTTTTTCATACAAGGTTATCACATTAGAAGGTAACGACTCCGGATTCTCAATTGTTACAGAGGTTAGTTTATATCCTGAATTTGGAAGTTTTTCCGTATCATAGCTGTAATACTTATCTCCGACAACATACAATGCTTCTGACACATTCGTTTCTTTCAAGGCAGAATGACCTGTTGAAGCTAAGGTCTTTAACAGAGTAACATTATCTCCCTCTTTTGGGGTGTAGTAATAGGTTTTATCTTCTATTTTAACCGTTATAGCACCGTCAGGAACAGTATCTGAGACTTCTGTCAAAGTATATGTGCTATGTCCAGACTCCAAGTATTGCGTATGCTGAGTTTTCAGGTTATCCAGTGTCATAACCGGCTCAGCCGCATAAGAAGGAATTATTGAAGATATTACAAGGGCTGTTAGAAGTGCAC
Source organism: Candidatus Gastranaerophilales bacterium (assembly GCA_944323615.1). Lineage (GTDB taxonomy): Bacteria > Cyanobacteriota > Vampirovibrionia > Gastranaerophilales > Gastranaerophilaceae > CAG-196. Next base: position 3,301 of record CALUTG010000013.1, on the reverse strand, counting down.
ACACAGTTGTTTTCATCAGAAACAACCCTCCATATCATTTATATCGTACACTATTGCAGGATTACATACGTATACACCTTTAATATCTATTCCATCTTTCATACATAATTCCATAGAATAAGTTCCTTCTTAAAATATCCTCAATTTTCTTAATTCCACATTTTCGTGTTTTAATAACACTTTTTTGGTATTTTTTTACAAAACTTTACATTTATTAGCAAAAACTATTCTTGGATTTATTCTTTTATCTTTTGGAACCGGAAATAAACCTTGGCAAAAGGAGGGGAAAAATACTAGTGTAAATTTTTGTAACAATATATACAGAGTAACGCAATTTTATATAAGAATTATACTTTATATATATGTAAGTCGAAACGACAAACATTAAATAAACACATAACAACCTTTCATACAACCTACACACTAACCTTCTACACACATGAGGAATTATTAAAAAGATTCCAAACCTTTCTTAATAAAGAAAGGTTTTTTCTTTTGTTTAGACTCGCAAAAGAGCTTCAAATATACCTTCAGAGTATGTAGGATGTGCAAAACAAACTTTTTTCAAATCATCAGCCGTCAATTTGTTCTGCATAGCAATAATAAGTTCATGAATAAGAGCAGAAGCTTCTTTAGACACAATATGAGCACCAACTATAATATTATCCTTTAAAATAAGTTTGATAAACCCGTCCGTAGAATCATCACACCATGATTTTCCTAAAGCCGTAACAGGAAGAATTATTTTTTTACAATCTTCCCCGCAATCCTGTTCCCTTAAGCCTGCCCATGCTATTTCAGGTTCACCGTAAATCACGGATGGAACAAGAGTTTTATCATAATCAATGCCAAGCGCAAGCCTCTTTGCCTGATGTATTGCATAATGCGCAAGCTGAATTTCTCCGCAGGAATCCCCCAAAACTATACAATCAGAGACTTCGGGATTTATAGGTGCCCTGCCTGCTGCAAGCAGTATAAAATCCGGAGTTATTATATTACCGGATTTTAATTTTACGGTTCTGTCTTCAATACTATCAATACTGTCATTCAGGAAAAACTTAATTTTTCTCTGCTTAAATATTCTTTCAACCCTTTTAGAGACTTCAATATCGGCTAGAGGAAGAAGGTGTTCCGCAATTTCCGAAACAAAAACTTCAACCCCGAAATTCGAAAATATTCTCGCCCATTCTATTCCGATAGCTCCGGAGCCGACTATTAAAACAGACTCCGGCAATCTCGTGATATTAAGAACATCATCCGAACTCAAAATAAATTTATGGTCAAACTCTAAGCCTTTGATGTCCTTAGGTTTTGAGCCTGCAGCATAAATGATTTCAGAAACATTATACTCAATCCCGTCCGCAAAAATGGTATTCTTATCCTTTATTTGAGCATTGGCATAAACAACCTCAGCTCCGGAATTCTTTACGGCAAGCTCCAAAGATTTACGGACTTTTTCCACTGTACTGGTTTTTTTCTCCATTACTTTTAAGAAGTCAAAAGAATTCACGGTAATATCAAGCCCGATATTTGCGGAACTAAGAACTTCTTTATAGAGTTCGGAAGAGTGAAGAAGAGATTTTGTAGGAATACAACCGCGGTTAAGACATGTCCCGCCGAGTTTATCTTTCTCAAAAATAATTACTGATTTACCCCTTTGAGCCAATAACATGCCGGCTGTATATCCCGCCGGGCCTCCGCCTATAATTCCGTAATCATAACCCATATAAAATTCTCCCTCTTAACAATTTTAGCTTAATATTCAGGTTTTATCAAACTATATTTTCATGCCGGAAGAAGGTTTATAAGGTTTAACCGCCTGAGGAGAATTGGTTTTATTCAAATAAGTTTTCTGCATCTTAGATGCACTGTAATTACGAATAAGAGGAGTAATAATATTAGATGAAAGAACTCCTGCGCCAACCGTCGCAACTGTTGTATAAAAATTCTTGCACGCATAGTATTCGTCTTTTGGGAAATCTTTATTCTTTTTAAGAACTTTATCCAGGCTGAAATCAAGCTTCCCTATTCTATCTTTATAAAGATCTTTATTTTTTTGAAGATACTTTCTTACAGCTTCAGGAGCAAATTTCCCTGTCTGAAAGAGTTTTGAAACAGACATTTTTACACTCTGGGTAATCAGAAAGAATGAGCCGACATTAACTGCAGCATCAGCTATTTCCTGCGGAATAAGAAAGCTCTTTTGCTCTTTTGGGATCTTTTTATTAAACGCGATCCCGCAGATTTGCGCAAGAGAAGACAGCCCCCATCCTGCGACACCTGTCCAAATGAGCATACCGGAAGCATCAGTACTGAATTTATCCGCAACAACTTTTAGCACTTTTTGAAGAAGATTAGCCATTAACAGCCTCCTCTCTCTTTGCTTTTGCCGGATCAGTTTTTGCGTTAAATTTATTTGTCAAAAACACTGTCAGCGGTGCATCGATTGCAAAATTTGTGAAACACATGGCAAGGATTGCAACAGCCGTAGATAAAGCACTTCGATAATTTTTTAAGATTTTAGTATCGCGCGCAAATTTATTTATATAAGATTCGGGTAAAAGAAATTTACTATATTTACTCTTTCCATTGACATCAGTCATTTTCCCAACAAGTTTATAGCAAGATCCCCTTACAATCATCCCCACGGTAGTGCCTGCCAAAATCTTAGCAATAGTCCTGTTTCTTGAAACTCTTCTGGTCTCTTCATCAACTTTATGATTGTTATAATCAATTACAGGCTGGGTAACAAGTGCTGTAGCTCCCATAATCAGACGGTTTTCTGCAGGTTTGGAAACCCAGTCATCAATCTTCTTCCATTTATCTATATGTTCTGCGCCGCCTTTAACCGTAGCTTCCGGAACAACATCAATAACTTTCTGCTTGATGCTGTTTTTGAAAGACTGCCAATTCCATCCAGTCATAGCTATGTTGTTTGATTCCGGCTGTATTTTCATAACACTTCTACCCAACTAGTATAAAACAGGTGGCAAGTCAAAATTGACTTTTATATAACAATTGTTACAAAAGCTTTACAAAAGAATACTCCGCATGGATAAAACCTTCTTATATGGTCAGGAGATGGAGTGCTCAGTCACTCAGTCACCGATTCACAAATTGACAACACCTCACCCCTGCCCTCTCCTCTAAGGAGAGGGGGCTTCTTAATCACTTAGTCACTTAGTTACTCAATCATACATTACAAACAAATTCCGGTTTCTTAAAAAGAAAAAGCTATGAACGAATATCGTGCATAGCTGTTGATTAGGGATATGTGTATCGTCGTTTTTTAAGGAGTATA
>CALUTG010000012.1 GCA_944323615.1 Candidatus Gastranaerophilales bacterium | reverse complement strand
ATTGCAAGACTTGCACAAACATTCGGAGCCGGAGTTACAAAAGATGACAACAGAGTATTTGCCCAGTTTGCAAAATCTGTCATTAATAAAACTAATATTGTTTTACATACAAAAGGGGAAACCATACGAAATTACTGCTATATTACAGATGCAGTCAGCGCTCTTCTTACAATTTTACTTAAAGGAAAAGATCAGGTTGCATATAATGTTGCTAACCCGAATACGGCAATTTCTATAAAAGACATGGCTGGAATTGCAGCAGAAAAAGGGGGAGTTGAAGTAAAATATGAAATCGACAACAAGGAAAGAGGTTACAATCCGATTGTAAAGATTATCCTTGATACTGCCGAGCTGGAAAAGTTAGGCTGGGAAGCATGGATTGACTTAGATGAAATGTTTGAACGTCTGATATTGTCAATGAAAATGGCGGAGCAATTATAAAATGTTTAAATTTGCAGTCTTACTTTTTATAATACACAGTAAAAAGAATTTCTTTAAATACATGCCTTTCAAATATTTTCCGGTAAACACAAGGAAAATAGTTTTTTCTAACTATGCAGGCATGGGCTATGGCTGTAATCCTAAATATATAGCGCAGTTATTGTTAAAAACTCATCCGGAACTAAAATTAATCTGGCTTATTAACCCTAAGAACGGGGATTTTAAATTCCCCAAAGGAATAAAAAAAGTCAACATAAAATCAGTCAGAGCTTTTTATGACTTATGTACTGCAAAAATCTGGGTTGATAACTATCATAAAGTAGAATTAATCAAAAAACATTTAACCAAAAGACCTGAACAATACTATATCCAAACCTGGCACGGCTCCCTTGGGATAAAAAAGATTGAAGCAGATGTAAATGCTTTTATTACTACTAAAAGCTGGAAGGAATACGCTATAGAAAATGCAAAAATGCAGGACTATTTATTGTCTAACAGCGAATTTGAAGACGGAGTGTATAAATCCGCTTTTTGGGGAGAAGGGAAAATTTTAAGAATAGGACATGCAAGAAATGACATCTTTTTCAAGGAAAACAACAGGCTAAAGCAGAATATTTGCAAGCTGTATAATATTGATGAAAATAAAAATATTCTTATATATGTCCCGACTTTTCGACAGGGCTGCTCTACAAAAATTTACGATTTAGACTACGAAAACTTAAAAAATGCTCTGGAGAAAAAATTCGGCGGAGATTGGGTAATTTTTGTAAGAATGCATAGGAATATAAAATCAAAACCAGATCTGCAAGGGAAAGATTATGTTTATGATGCATCTTCCTATGATGATGTTCAGGAACTCCTTGCCTGTGCAGATGCTGCTGTTACAGATTATTCAAGCTGTATTTTTGATTTTGTACTGACAAGAAAGCCGGGGTTTATTTATGCGCCGGATATTGAAAGATATAATCACGAAAGAGGATTTTATTACTCATTATATGAAACGCCGTTTCCTGTGGCACAAAATAATACAGAACTGGCATTGAACATTGAAAATTTTGAAGATAATATATATAAATCAAAAGTAGAAGATTTTTTACGGGGAAAAGGCTGCGTAGATGACGGAAATTCTTCGGCAAGAGCAGTCGAATTAATAGAAAAATTGATAACAGACAAAAGCAGAGAGTGATAAATTATATGAAATTTACGATACTATCATTTTTAGTAACATTAAAGAAACGTTATTTTGAAATACTTAGTAAAAATAATACGCTTTATGAAATTTTTGTACTCAATGTTAGACGCAAAAAACGAGATAAAAAAAGAAACACAGAATTGCGAAAGGTATTACAGTCTCTTATGCAGCAGGAACCCTTTCCGCTCCCTACAGCAATAGAAATCGAGACCCTAAACCGCTGTAACGGAGATTGCGATTTTTGTCCGGTAAATAAGCATCTTGACAAAAGAGAATACAAGGTTATGGATGACGAACTTTTCTATTCCATCATCGGACAACTTAAAGAACTTGGCTACAGCGGATATATATCGGCATACTCCAACAATGAACCGCTTCTTGATAAAAGAATCTATGGTTTTGTGAAACATATAAAAGAAGAACTGCCTGATGCAAAGAATTTTTTGTTTACAAACGGTATTCTTTTAAATCTGGAAAAGTTTAAAGAACTTATTGAACATTTGGATTATATGGTTATTGACAATTATTATGAGGGAGAAAAACACCTATATCCGAGAATAAAAGAAATTGCGGAATACTGCCTTAAAGACGAAGAGCTTAAGAAGAAAGTAAAAATACAACTCATAGATAAGCATATGTTAAGAAATAACAGAGCCGGTAATGCTAAGAACAGAAGACACATCTACAGAATAAAAAGTTCCTGCCTCTGGCCTTTTTCACAGATTGTAATACGTCCTACAGGGCAGCTTTCATTGTGTTGTAATGATGCTCTTGGACAAATGACAATGGGTGATTTAACAAAAGAAAAACTTATTGATATCTGGAGAGGTGAAAAATATAAAGCTCTCAGGCAATCGCTCCTAAACGGGAGAAAAGATGTAAAATTATGCTATAATTGTGATAGTTTCGGTTTAGACAAAAGAGATACTGTTCTTGCAATGTACAATATCGGGAAAAACTGGAAAGAAATAGAAGATTTAATTGGAGAGGGAAATAATGCTTAAAGAGGATAAGTACACAAAACTATTTAACAATCTTGCAAAGAATTCAAAAATTTGCATATACGGCTCAAACAAAACTGCAGAACAGTTATTTGATAAACTTAAGGAACTAAGATCTGACATAGACGTGAAATTTTTTATAGACTCTAAGAATTCCGGAGAGTTGAAAGGATTGCCTGTTTATCTCGCTCAGGATTTAGATGCGCATCTAAATGAATTTGATACCGTATTGGTAGCATCATACGCACACAGGTTTTATATGGAATTCATCCTTAAGGCATTTGGTATAAAAAATATTGTTCTTATAACGAAAGATTTTCTCCCGAAAGAAGATACCAAAAAGAATAAATGGAATGTGGAAAAATCTGCTAAAATATTTAAAACTCTTTCCGAAAGAAATTTATACAGATTCCTTGCAAAAGCACGAGATAATAAGAAAAAATATGAACCGGAAATTGAAAAATATTACAATAAAAAATATCCGAACAGAATTGATCTTTACCCGTTTGAACATTATTTTGAATTTATAAACAAAGATGCCATTAAAACTGCTATTGACGGCGGAGCTTGCAACGGGATACATTCATTAATAACATTACAAATGCTCCCGAAATGTAAAAAGGTGTATGCTTTTGAGCCTTGCTACAATTCATTCAAAAATAATTTATTTGATAAATTAATACAAAGGCATCCTGAAATCGAAATTATACAAAAAGCTTTATGGAAAGAAGATACCCAGCTTTCATTCAGAGAAGAGTTCAGCTTTAAAGCAGCTTCTGCAGTCGTTGAAAAGAAACCTGATATTAAGCGTCCTGCTCAAATAATAACAGTTGATGCTGTTTCTATAGACAGTTTTGTTGAACAAAATCATATTGAGAAAATTGATTTTATAAAAATGGATCTGGAAAATGCAGAACAGGAAGCTTTAGAGGGAGCTAAAAACACTCTTCTTAAGCACAGACCTCAGCTTGCCATTTCTATCTACCACTCGGCAGCACAGTTTTATGAAATCCCTGTATATTTAAAAGAACTCCTGCCTGATTATGAATTCAGGCTCGGACACTATAGAGAAACTATTTGTGAAACGGTTCTTTATGCTATTCCTAAGGAGCTGGTAAAATAAATGAAACTTAAGTATTCTATACCATTATTGATTTGGAAAAACAAATTTATTCGTACTATCTTATATCAGATTGCTCAAAAATTAAAAAGAGTGAACAGCAACAACAGAATTGTTGTGATTAAATTAGATGGTACCGTAATTAAAAATCCAAAAATAAAGGGCCTTAAGGTTAAATTTTTAGGGAAAAACAATTATATAGAGATAAAAGAGCCTTATAGAATAGCAAAAATGGATGTTATATGCAGAGGCAGCAATAATGTTGTAAAAATAGGCAGATCATCCGGGATCCGTTCAGCAGGAATATTTCTCGGAGATAATACTAAATTTATATGCGGAGAAAATTTTACTGTACAAGAAGCCTTTTTTATAATGCACTATACAAACAACACTGAAATAAAAATCGGCTCCGGTTGTATGATGAGTTACGGAGTTATGCTAAGAACAACAGACTCACATACTATATATGATCTGGACTCATATGAACTATTAAATCCTTCAAAAAGTATTGAAATTGGAAATCATGTCTGGATAGCACATCGAGCTCTGCTGCTAAAAGGCAGTAAAATTCCGGATAACTGTACAGTCGCAGCAGGATCCATTGTTACAAAAGAATTTAATGACACTAATTGCATACTGGCAGGAATTCCTGCTAAAGTCGTCAAAAGAAATGTAAATTGGAACAAATGCTTCCCTGAAGATTGGGATACAAAGAAAATATACATAAAGGATTTGATTTAATAGATGACAGCAACTCTTAATAAAAATACATGGACAGAGCATTTACAGTATAAACACTCTTTTTTTACACGATTAGAATACCTCTTTTCGTGTCTTGATTTAAGTAAAATAAATTCAATAACGGATTTAGGATGCGGTAACCAATGGGCAAGCAAATTAATTCCGGAGAACATAAAATATATTCCGGTTGATGTATACAAACATTGCCCGACTACTATAACAGTAGATTTTAATAAAGGGGAATTCTACAAAGAACAGGCTGACCTTGCTTTATGCAGCGGAATTATTGAATATATTTATGATGTCGAATCCTTTATAAAAAATATTGCATCCTGTATGAACTATGTCGTATGTTCTTATCACTTTAAAGAAATAACAACAAAGCGTTCGGTAATATGGGTTAACAATATGACCGTGAATGAACTTGTTAAAATATTTGAGGATAACGGCTTCGTTTTAGAAGTTCCCATTGTACATACAGATTACCACGATGGAGAATCATATTGCTTTTTCAAAAAACGGAATTTCCCTAATATAACTAAAGCTGAGGTTTTTAATTAAATTATGAAAAATATTGTATCACTTTATGTTGAAGAACCGTCATTACTGGGGGACAAAGCCATCAGTGATACGTTTGATTTTTTATTGCACAGAATTACCGAAGAAATTCAAGAACCTTCTGCAATTAAGATAGGGAATATGATTCCGCCGTCAGTACATTACAAAGAGCTTAAACAATTTCAGCGAACACTAAGAAAAGTTTTGGACATATTGTACTATAAATCAATACTATCCCAAAAACTAACCGAAAACTTATTTTTTCTGGCATCAATTTATTTCTGGGCAAAATATACAAAAACAAATCCTGAAATTCAGGAGTACTACAATAGTATGCTCAAAGATGCAGATGTTGTAATTTTTGCAGGCGGCGGAATTTTTCAACATTCATATATGCAGCTATGGCGAGGAATTTATCCTGTTATTGAATATTGCAAAAAACATAAAATTCCGGTTTATTTTAATGCTATAGGTATCGAAAAGCCGTCTGTATTTATTGAGCATCTTTTATACAAGTATTTATTGGACCAAAAATGTGTTAAAGCTGTTACTACAAGAGATGATATAAACTATCTAAAGGAGTTGGTGTACAATAAAAAGATGTGTAAGCAAATTCTTGATCCCGCATTATGGACTCAAGAATGCTATAACGTAAAAAAGGATAATTCAGACCTAATAGGAATAGGTATTATCCGTCCCAAGATTTTTTCGGACAGCGAACTGATGTTTAGCTGCAAAGAAGCTGAAAATATGCAGTTAAATATAATCAAAGAGATTGACAGACGGGGATACAAGTGGGAATTGTTCTGCAACGGAAGCGATGTGGATTATGAATTCGGATTAAAACTCCTAAAGACTTTGAATAAACCTGCTAATTTAATTGCACCAAAACCAACAAGTGCAGACCAGCTTGTTAACAGAATAAAAACTTACAAAGCCGTTGCAGCCTCGAGATTACACGCAAACATAATAGCTACATCCCTCGGAATTCCTACTGTCGGAATAGTATGGAATAAGAAACTTACCAGATTCTCAGAATTTATTCAAACAGCCTCTACATTCATCACACCCGATAAATTTAATGACAGCGTTTATATTGTTAATCAGCTTGAAATCGCAATGAAGCAAGGTCTGAGCGAAGACAGAATTAATTTTCTTAAAGAATACTCTTACAATACAATGAAAAGCATTTTAACAAAAATGCTAACTACAAAATAACTGAAAGGAAAAGCATATGCATAATTGTTTTAAGGAGATAAAAGAGAACGCTAAAATCTGTATATGGGGTTCCAGCCGGATTGCGGAAAGAATATATGAAGAACTCAAAAAACAAAGACCTGATACCGAGGTAAAATTTTTCATTGATTCATCCGTAACGGGAACTTTAAAGGGGCTGCCTCTTTATAAACCAAAACAATTATCAGAACATTTGAATGAAATTGATACTGGAATACCGGCGTCATATTCTGCAAGGTATTATCTCGGAACACTTATGAAAAGTTTCGGACTTAAAAATGTTATTATTCCAAATAAAAAAGATTTCGATGAATTTTGTCAAAAAGAAAAACCAAAATGGGATATTAATAAAACCGCAAAGGTCTTTAAAACCTCTAAAGACAGAAATCTCTTTAAATTTTTGGCAAAAGCCCGAACCAACAGTATGAAATATGAACCTGAAATAAAGGCATACTATAATAAACATTACCCTGAAAGATACAACGGGAAGGTTGCGCTTGAACATTACTTTGAGTTCATTAACAAAAATGCGATAAAAACAGCAATAGACGGAGGCGGGCTTGACGGATTTACTGCGCTGACTTTTATTCAAAATTTTCCTAATATTGAAAAGGTTTATATGTTTGAACCTTGCTACGATAACTTTAAAGACAACATCATAGATTTAATTATTAAAGACGAAAAGCGTATTGAAATTATAAAAAAAGGGTTATGGAAAGAAGAAACCACTCTTGAGTTTAGAGAAGAAACACAGGCCAAGGGCGGTTCTGCAATAGTTGAAACAAAACCCGATACCCATCGTCCGCACAAAATAATTAAAATAGAAACGGTTAATATAGATAACTTTGCTGCTGAGCGCGGACTAAAAATAGATTATATAAAGCTGGATGTTGAAAATGCCGAAATCAATGTACTAAAAGGAGCAAAAAGAACACTTATTGAACAAAGACCGCAGCTGGCTATTTCCATCTACCATTCAGATGAACATTTTTATACTATCCCGCTAATGCTTCAAGAATGGCTTACCAACTATGAATTCAGACTGGGACATTATCTCGGATGCAATTTGGATACCGTATTATATGCAATACCAAAAGAGCTTGCTAAATCTTAGATAGCAAAAATTTAACAATTAAACTTGAAACACTTTGTGCGGGAAGATAAAATACCTTATTTTTTATTTTTCTTCTTGTGTTTACAAGCTGGTCATCATTCTTCAATAATATATTTTCAAGTAGTACAGGAAGCTCCTCAGGTTTATTTACTTTATAAAACCCTTTTTCAAGCTGCTTTCCGAATTTATCAAACGGAGCGCGATTTTTCTTATCTAGCAGAACAATAGGGTTTCCTGTCGGAAAATATTCCGCAAAGAATGATGAACAGTCTGTTACCAAGACGTCCGAAGTTTTAAAAATATCAAAATAATTTCCTTCCGTATAAACACTCGCGTTTGGAAGATTATTCCACTCTTCCATATACGCATCGTACTCCTCTTCCGTCATAAATCGCTGAGAAGCACATGCACTTCTCAGAGCCGGATGAGGTTTGACAACAAAAGAATACTCTCTGTGATTTTTTGCAAAATCAAGTAAAAACTTATAATACTCTTCAAAAGTACTCATACAAAGCCCCGTATTGTTTATTGAATGGTGAGGCGCCCAGATAATACGGTTTTTCCCGCCTTTCCACAGGTCTTCAAATTCCTGTTTTACAGGCATATGGTAGTAATCAAGTTTCGGGGTTCCGGTAGCGAGCAAATTGTCTTTATGCCTCATTCCCGCAGCCTTTTCATAAAACTTGTTATGATATTTACTCTCAGAAAAAAACATCCACAGATTTGAATAAACCCGTCTTACAGCATCCGAACCCCAATTTTTTTCGCTCAATGTCGTATATCCGTACGGTATCATTATTGTAAGCGCGTATTTTGAAAGATTTACAGGATGATTTTCTCCTTCAAGATACCAGGGCTGCTGGTAAAAAACTATGTCCGGAGCAAATGTTTTTAAATCAATTTTTGTTTTTTTGTCGTAATCATACCCGTCAACAGATTCTACTCCTTGTTTTGCAAAAAATTCTTTATTCTTTTCCTGTGTAAAGTCCACTCTGTTTTTTGAAATAATCGGATATAAAACAACCGGCAAAACTTCAAATCCAGGATCTTTTTTCAGCAGCTCATATACAAACTGATAACCCCATTTTTGATTTTCTTCACAAACAAAAAGTACACTGAGTTTTTCTCCTGATTTCCCCCTCTTCTTTACCCTCTGTAAGACTTTCTCATAATTAATTTTTGTCTGCAATTCTTCTTCCGTGCAACACAAGCAGTATTTTATACTTCTGTACAGACTTTTCGTAACTTTAAAATACTCCAAAGCGAGCCCGAATCTAAAGAAAAGATTCTCCCGGGGTTTATAAATAGGCAGAATAACTGATTTTACAAGGTTATTTTTCTGTAAATATTCTTTTATAAAATCCGGATTTGGAGAGGATATAATCACACAATCTGCTCCGGAGTGTCTTAATTCAGAAGGCTTAATACACTTATAACCTTTATAATCCGGCTCACAACTTTGTTCATACCTTATATCAGAAACTCCTACTACAGAAAAATATTCAGATAAATTATATAAGTCGCTTAAAGCATCAAAATAAATACCGTTACAATAGAAAACTACTTTTTTATTTTTTAGTTTCCCTTTAAGACTATTTAGATTTCTCTTAAATTTTTCCGATTTAAAAAAATCCTGCCAGTATGAATATTCGCTGCTCATCGTTATGAAGTTTAGCACAAATGAAACATTTTAGCCATACGGTTAATTATCAACTACTACCCGATTGTGCTATGTAATTATAGATAGTATAATAATCAAAGGAGTAGATATGCCGTTTGAATTTGAAAAACAGGAAATTAAAGATATAATACTTGTAAAGCCAAAGGTTTTTGGGGACAATAGAGGCTTTTTTCTGGAAAGCTACAAAAAATCAGACTTTTTTGCAAACGGAATTACTGTTGAATTCAATCAAGATAACCACTCCAAGTCTGCAGCCCATGTGTTAAGAGGCTTGCATTATCAAGTAAAGCCATACGGACAAGCCAAGCTTGTAAGATGTACCAAAGGCCGCATATATGATGTTGCAGTAGACATAAGACCTGATTCAAAAACTTTCGGTAAATATGTAAAAGTTGAATTATCAGAAGAAAACAAATATATGCTCTTTATACCCGATGGTTTTGCCCATGGATTTGTTGTATTATCAAAAGAAGCTGAAATCCTTTACAAAGCAAGCGGAGAATATAATTCTCAAGCTGATAGAGGGGTTCTCTGGAACGACAAAGATATAAATATCGACTGGGGTATCGATTTTGAACCAATTCTGTCTGATAAGGACATGGTTCAGCCTAAATTAAGTGAAATTAACAAAAAGGAATTAATCTAATGACAGTATTACTTGTAACAGGCGGAGCCGGATTTATAGGCAGCTGCTTTATCAGACATGAGCTCAAAAAACATCCGGATTACAAAATTATTAACCTTGATGCCCTGACATATTGCGGTAATATTGAGAATTTAAAAGATATTGAAAATAATCCTAATTACACGTTTATTCACGGAAATATATGTGACAAAAAACTTGTATGTGAATTAATAGCGGGGAGTGATTGTGTTATCAACTTTGCTGCCGAATCTCACGTGGATAATTCTATAAAACATCCTGAAATATTTATTGAAACTAATATTCAGGGAACTTTAAACTTGCTGCAGGCAAGCAAAGAAATTGGGATAGAAAGATTCCTGCAGATTTCTACGGATGAAGTCTACGGCTCACTTGGCGAAACCGGTTATTTTTATGAAACGACCCCGCTTGCTCCAAACAGCCCGTATTCAGCAAGTAAAGCCAGTGCCGATCTTCTTGTAAGAGCCTACAGAGAAACTTACGGGCTGCCTACCTTAAACACAAGATGTTCTAATAACTACGGACCATACCAGTATCCTGAAAAACTTATTCCGTTCTTTATTTCTCAACTCCTTAAAGGGGAAAAAGTTCCCGTCTACGGCGACGGCTTAAATGTCCGCGACTGGCTCTATGTATATGATCACTGCGAGGCTATTGATGTTGTCCTGCATAAGGGGAAGGTTGGTGAAATCTACAATATCGGCGGACACAACGAAAAGACTAACCTTGAAATAACACGTCTTATTTTGGAAGCAATGGGCAAGGATGAATCTTCTATTCAGTACGTTGAGGACAGATTGGGACACGATAGACGTTATGCCATTGCAAATAACAAAATAACTTCTGAATTAGGCTGGGAACCTTCAATAACATTTGAAGAAGGAATAAAAATAACAATTGACTGGTATTTAAATAATCAGGACTGGATAAAATCCATTGAAAACAAGAAAGTTCTTGTGTAAAAGGAGGGAATCAATGAAAGGTATAGTATTAGCCGGAGGCAGCGGAACAAGATTATACCCGAGCACAATGGTTGTGTCAAAACAGCTTTTGCCTGTATACGATAAACCTATGGTCTATTATCCGATATCCGTTTTAATGCTCGCCGGAATAAAAGATATTCTTATTATCTCCACTCCGCATGATATAAAAAACTTTCAAATCTTATTAGGAGACGGCTCTCAATTTGGAGTTAACTTTTCATACAAAGTACAGCCAAGTCCGGACGGTTTAGCTCAAGCCTTTATTTTGGGAGAAGAATTCATCAAAAACGATTCCGTTGCAATGATTCTGGGGGATAATATTTTCTACGGTGCAGGATTTTCAAAATCATTAAAAGAATCAGTACAAAGAGCCGACAATGGTATTGCAACAATATTCGGCTACTACGTAAAAGACCCTGAAAGATTCGGGGTTGTTGAATTTGATAAAAATGGGAAGGCACTTTCAATAGAAGAGAAACCTCAAAACCCAAAATCTAACTATGCAGTCACCGGACTCTATTTCTATGATAACAAAGTTATTGAATATGCAAAGGCTCTTAAGCCATCCTCCAGAGGAGAGCTTGAAATCACTGACCTAAATAGAATTTATCTTGAAAAAGGACATCTGCATACAGAACTTTTAGGCCGCGGATTCGCATGGCTTGACACAGGAACACATGCTTCCTTGCTAAAAGCAGGACAGTATGTCCAGACAATTGAAGAAAATCAGGGAATTAAAATTGCCTGCTTAGAAGAAGTTGCCTACAGGGTAGGGTTTTTAGATAAAGCAACAATTCAGCACGGAGCTGAAAAGTATAAAAATAATGAATATTTTTCATATATTAAGAATTTAAGATAAAATATAAAACTAGTTTGAAATCAGCTTTAATCCGGTTATTCCGCAAATAATTAACATTATACAAAATAGTCTTAATGCTGTTGCCGGTTCTTTAAAAAGAATTATACCGAGAATAACAGTTCCGAGAGTTCCTATCCCTGTCCATATAGCATAAGCCGTCCCCAAGGGCAGGCTCTTTAACGCCAGAGCCAGAAAATAGATACTGGCTACCATCAAAATTATTGTTAATATTGAAGGAACAATAACAGTAAAGCCATGCGAATACTTTAAGCAGATTGCCCAGCTCACCTCAAATAATCCTGCTACAAATAAGTGAATCCATTCCATAAATTATCCTTTCTTCTTTAACTAACAAAAAAGCCCGAAAGATATTAAATATCTCCCAGGTTTTTATCCTTCCGTGTACACGGAGTATCTCTCCATGAGTTTTCTCTCGGACCAGCAAGCCTTTACTCCGGAACCCTAGAAAACCTTTCAAAAACATTATACATAAAAATACTGGTAAAAGGAAGGGCGGAATTTGATTAAATCAAATTCCGCCCTTTTTACTCCTTTCTGTCAAATTTGGATACTATTTAAATTATTTAACAGTTAATTTCTTTATGTCACCTTTTTCGGCATTTAATTTTGGAGCTTTAATAGCTAAAATACCATGTTCAAGTTCTGCGGTAGTCTTTTCAACATCAATTTCCTGAGGGAAATAAACAGTTCTTGAAAATTCACCATACCTGAATTCTGATTTTCTAAAGCCTTTTGTATCCTCTTTGTGTTCTTCTTCTTTCTTAGCATTAATAGTAAGATGATTTTTATCTATATCAATATCAAGATCTTCTTTCTTAACCCCTGGAAGCTCTGCCTTAACACTGTATTCTTTTTCTGATTCATGAAGTTCTACAGGCATTGCATACTTGTCCATTTCCTCATTGAAAATATACTCAGGGAAAAAGCTGTCAAAATTTCTGTTTAAGATAGAACTAATTTCATCATTTACTGATTTTATGAATCCGTCAGGTGATTTTTTAATTAAGAATTTCATAATGTTCTCCTTTCGTTTTTAGAACCATCTACATTACTTCCAACACTTATATTATTACTCCATTCTTAAAAAAAACTTTTATTTTTAACCAAAAATTAACAATTGAAAAAGAAGACATTGGACATAATAATGACCGATATCTTCTTTTTTATGAAAAAACTATAAAACTCTTAATTTTCCAGAGCCAAACCTTCACTCTCGGTAGCAGATTCAATTAATCTGTATGATAAGTACGCTCCAAGAGCTACTGCTTTTAAATCAATACCCTCATCATGTTTCGCTACTTCAAGTATGGCTGAATTAATTTCAGGATTTTCTTCTTTGAGGTATTGAACCATACTCTTTCTCCAGGCTGTAACATCCTGAAATACTTCTGAAAAAATTTCTGATGATGTCTCTTCTGTTATGATTGGTAACATGTCTTTTCTCTCCTGCTTATCTTTATATATTATATCTTTTCTTTAAATTTTGCTCAATACATTAAATATACTATGAGACATGATTTGAATGACGTTTAATTTTCTTTTCCTTCGAATTACTTTTTTCGGTATTAAGCTGAACTTCCCCATCAGCAATATTTTTCCCTATATATTTTTCCAAATCAGCTTTAGCAGCATTGAATTGATATAAAGAATCATAATAAGTTAAAAGCGCATTTTGATACTGAGTCTGGGCTTCCTTTAGCTCAACAGGATTACCAACCCCTACTTTATATCTGCCGTAAGAAAGTTCATAGTTCTCCTTAGCTTGTTTCATGCCTAAAAAAGAAACAGGGATTGAATTTTTCCGTTCTATCATAGCATAATAGGCTTGCTGTACTTCATAATAAATATTATTCTTCGTATTTACTGCATTTGCCTGCTCTTTAGAATACAGAGCCTTTGCTTCCTTGATTTCATTTTTGATAAGCATTCCGTTAATTGTCGGGAAGTTTAAATAGCCGCCAAAGTTATAACCATAGTTTGAAACAAAAGTCCTACCGCCTATTTGATACTGACCTTCAATAGTCAATTGCGGGAAATAAGATTTTTTTACAAGTTTCACATTTTGTCTTGCTTCTTCAACCTGAACCTCAGCCAAGAGAAACTCCGGTCTTGATTCTCTGGCAACTTTCATTGCCTGATCAAGAGTTATGTCACAAGGATTATATTTTAAGTTATCGGAAATATTATATCTGTTTGCGTAAGGCATACCCATTGAATTATTCAATCTTGCCATAGCAATATCTACGGCATTTTCAGCTTGAATTAACAGAAGCTTAGAATTACTTAGGTTTACTTCAGCTATTGTTACATCAACCTTGGGAGAAGTTCCTGCCTGATAAAAAGCTTTTGCCTGATTATAGAAAGCCTCATACCTTTCTACCATCTCCTGGGCAACCTTTTTTGCCTCAAGTGTATATTGAAGATTAAAATATGCCTTTTTAACCTCACAGACGACGTCATTAACAGTACCTGTTAATGTAATTTTATAGCCTTGATTATCTAATTTCCTTATAGTTACCTGATTTTGTGTGACCCCAAAGTCATAAAGCATCTGAGTTGCAGAAATTTGACCCAAGACATAGTAGTTAAATATCAAGTTTTGACCTAAAGCATCCGACAATTGAAGCTGCTTAATTCTGGTATATCCGGTTTGCCAACCGAATTGAGGAAAATAAGCAGACCAAGCTTGTTTAATTCTTGCATCTGATGCAAATACATCCTGCATAGCTGCCTGAATTCTAGGGTTATTCCCCAACGCATATCTTAAGCATTCTTCAAGAGTAATATCCATAGTTTCTTCAATACCGCCTTTAATAAGTATGGTATCTGAATTAGAATCTATCTTTGGTTCTACTTCCTTACTGTCAGGATACTCTTCTTTTTGTATAGTATTTCCAATATTTTCTTTTGGCTGTTTATGCCAGAAAGCGGCATAAGAAACCTGCTGAAACATTGATAATATTAAAAACGTTATTAATAATTTTTTCATTTAACCTTTATTCCTTAGTTTATCAATAAAAGCACTTGTTTTTTCTTTCATAACATTAATAGATACGAAGAATGCCGGAACAAGGATACTTCCAATAAACGCAACCGCAAGCATACCTCCGAACACCGACACACCTATAGAGTGTCTGCTTCCTGCACCTGCCCCGCGAGCAAAAACAAGCGGAAGTAAACCTAGAATGAATGCAATATTTGTCATCATTACAGCTCTAAAGCGGAGTTTGGCAGCCTGCATAGCGGCATCTATATAATTCATTCCATCTTTTTCCATTGCATCTTTAGCAAACTCAACAATCAAAATTGCTTGCTTTGTACTTAAACCGATTAACATTACCAACCCGACCTGAGCATAAATATCTAATGCTAACCCTGATACATACTGGAAAAATAAAGCACCTAACAATGCTATCGGAGATATCATTAATACAGCAATCGGTAATGTCCAGCTTTCATATAAAGCTACTAAGAATAAATATACGAAAGTCAAAGCCATAGTAAGAATCGGACCAATTTGTCCGGATGATTTCTGTTCCTGTAAGGATGTACCGGACCAAGAATAGCCCATATCAATAGGTAAAACCTCATCAGAAATACGTTCCATCTCCGCCATTGCATCACCGGAGCTGACACCGTTAGCCTGAGTACCATTTATTGTTATAGCAGGATACATATTAAATCTCTTCAAAGAGTACGGTCCTACGACATTTCTCAAGGTAACAACGGACGTTAATGGAACCATTTTCCCTTGTGTATTCTTAACATAAACTTTATTAATATCATTTAAAGTTGCTCTATATGGAGCATCTGCTTGCATATAAACACGATAAACTCTTCCGTATTTATTAAAGTCATTAATATATGTTGACCCAAACTGAGCGGCGAGAGTAGAATAAATTTCAGAAATCGTTACTCCTTGAGCCATAGCTTTTTCAGCCTCGACATCTACAATAACCTGAGGCAATGATGCTGTATAAGAAGTATACAATGTAGAAAATACCGGACTTTTCCTTGCTGCTGTTAATAAAGATGTTGCTTCGTTAAATAATTCATCAGAACTTCTTCCGCCCTTATCCAACAGCTGATATTCAAATCCGCCGAAATTACTCATACCTGAGATAGCAGGCGGTTGAGATGTAAATGAATTTGCATCCGTACACCTTGCCGTAATAGCATTAACCTGTTTAATAATATTATTAACAGATAAGGCACGAGTTTTTCTCTCCGACCATGGTTTTAATTTAGTAACTATAAACGCTGTATTTTCACCTGAAAAACCGTTAACTTGAATTATACTATCAACCCCGGGTATTTCCATAATTTGGTCAGTAATTTTTTGCGCAACTTCTCCAGTTCTTGATAATGTTGCACCGTCAGGAAGCTGCACCTGAGTAAAGAACGCACCTTTATCTTCATCAGGGAGAAATCCCGTAGGAGTAATTTTAAACATAACAAGAATAAATAAAACTACCCCCAAAAGAACCAGCATTGTCCGCTTCGGTGATTGTACAAATACATGCACAATATCTAAATATTTACCCCTTAATCCATTAAACCAATCTTCAAATTTTTGTATAAATTCAAAATCATTTTTAGATTCTCCAGATTTCAAAATTGTAGCACATAAAGCAGGGGAAAGAGTCAGCGCAACTAGAGTAGAAAGACCAATGGAAGTCGCAATACAAACTGCAAACTGTCTGAACATTTGTCCTGTAATACCCGACATAAACGAAACCGGAACAAATACAGCCATTAATACGAGAGAAGTCGCTACAACCGCACCAAAAACTTCTTCCATAGTAATTTCCGTAGCTTCTCTGGCATTTTTACCATCCTGAATGTGGCGCTGAGTATTTTCCAATACTACAATAGCATCATCTACAACCAGACCTACAGCTAATACTAGACCAAATAGAATCAAAAGGTTAATAGAAAATCCCAAAAGCGCCATAAATATAAATACACCAATTAAGGAAACCGGAATAGCGCAGAACGGAATCAATGAAGCTCTGGCTGTTCCAAGGAATAAATACGTAACAGCACTAACTAAAACAATTGCAAGTACGATTGCACTTATAACCTCATGAATAGATTCTCTTACAAATTCAGTATCATCATATTGCACATGGTATTGAATATCTTTAGGGAAACTTCTGCTCAATTCTTTCATTTTAGCTTCAATACGATTAACAAGATCGATAGTATTTGCTTCAGGCAGCTGTGCTACTGAAATCATGGCAGACTCATGTCCCCCGATTGTTGCAGATGATGAATAAAGTTCTGCACCCAGCTCAACTCTGGCAACATCTTTAAGTAAAACATTTGAGCCATCAACATTTGATTTCACAACAATATTTTCAAATTCGCTTACATCAGCCAAACGGCCTTTAGTTCTCAGCGTAAATTTCATCATCTGAGGTGAATCCATTGGCTCAACACCTATATTACCAGCTGGAGTTTGGGTATTTTGTGCACTTACGGCATTACTTACATCAGTAGTTGAAACACCTAAGCTTGCCATCTTATCGGGTTTAAGCCAGATTCTCATAGAATAATCACCCGCTCCAAATACATTGATATTACCGCATCCTTTAACACGTGCAAGCTCATCTTTAACATACATTGTTGCATAGTTTGCAAGGAACAGAGAATTATATGTTCCGTTTGGAGAAGTCAGTGAAAGCATTAAACAACCCGGACCACCTGTAGACTTTCTAACCGTCAGCCCATACCGTCGCACTTCTTCCGGCAAGCGAGGAGTAACAAGCTGCAAACGGTTTTGAACGTTTACAAGCGCCATATCAGGATCAGTCCCGACTTCAAAAAATAATGTTAATTGATAAGAGCCATTTTTTGATTCGGAAGTCATATATAACATATTTTCAATACCATTTAATTGGAGTTCAACAGGTGCTGCAATTGTAGAGGTAATTACATCAGAACTGGCACCAGCATAAGTTGCATTGACAATAACCTGAGGCGGTGTTATTGAAGGATACTCTTCTAAAGGAAGGGTTGTCATAGAAATCAGCCCCGCAAGAATTATTGCAAGAGAAATTACTATCGCAAATTTTGGTCTTCTTATAAATAAATTACCGGCCATTATATTTTTTCCTTTAGTTTTTAACGCCTTTCATCTTATTAAACAATCTTACAAATATATTTGGTTTCTTTTCTTTTTGGGTAGTATTCTGCTGGTCAGGTTCAATTATTCTTACAGGTTTTCCTGGAATGATTTTTTGCAGACCGCTGGTAACAAGCTTATCTCCCTTTTGAACACCTTCTGAAACAATCCACATGCCATCACTAGTTTGCCCCATAGTTTTTATATAAACCATCCTCGGCAAACCTTCCTCGTCTAAAATATATAAATAACGACCTTCCTGATTTTCCTGCGTCGCACTTTGCGGAACAACCGGAATATCATCTTTAGCATTTGAATAAATTATAATTCTGCCATAATCACCCTGAATTAACTGGTTATTTGGATTTGGAAAGGTTGCTCTTAATGTAATTGTACCGGTAGTTTCATCGATTTTGTTATCATAAAAATCCTGAACCCCTTCAAGTTCATATTTTTTTCCGGTACTAAATATAAATTCAACTTTTCTCTTTGCATCAGCACTTTTATCTATTCTTACAAGCTCAGCATAATCCTTTGCATCCAAAGGAAATGTTACATACATTGGTTCGAAACTATTAATAGTAGTAAGAGGTCCGCTTGATGCAGTAACATAGTTGCCAACAGTTACAGAAATAATCCCAACTCTGCCGTCAACAGGAGATTTTACCTGTGTATAACCAAGATTTCTTTCAGCATCACGGTATGCATTTGTTGCACTTTCTACCTGGGCTCTAAAGGCATCCCTTTGAGAAAGAATATTGTCATAGTCAGCCCTTGCAATAAAATCCTGGCTTACCAATTCTTCATACCTTGCAAGCTGTTTTTCATAATATTCATATTGAGACCTTGCATTTGCAAGATTTGCTTTAGCCTGGCTTGCAGAATATTGATACTCCTGAGGCTCAATTTCAAACAGAACCTGTCCGGCTTTTACATAATCACCTTCTTTAAAGTAACTTTTAGTCAAATAACCGCTGATACGCGCAAGTATGTTTACCCTATATTTTGCAACAACTCTTGCAGGAGATTCAAACTGTCTTACTACATTACGTGTACCGACTTCTTCTATTGTTACCGCCGGAGTACTCATTTTAGCCTGCATTTTTGCAGTTTTAATTTTATCAAATTTAGATACAAACATTCGTCCAAAAATAAGTGCTAAAACTATTACTACTATTATAACAATATTTTTTTTCATTCTCTCTCCAATGTCTTAAAATTCATTTGTTCAATTTTAAACAGTAACCTAAACAAGGTCTTAAGTCAAGATTCATTCAATCTAAAAGCTTGCTGTTATTCATTAATATCCCCTCATGGTGGGTATATTTACCCTTTTCAATATCATAGGTAACAATATCCGGTATCTCTAACTTTTTTACTCTGTTCAGATATTTATCTCTATCCTTCTCAAAGGACTTTTTCACTTTATCAACCTCAAGCAAGTTATATATTAAATATCTTTTTGCGTATTGAAGGGCAACACTGCCGCATATAGGGCTTTTTTCGTATTTAAAAATATTAAATTCCAGTATTATGGGAAGTCTTGAGGAGTCAATCAGAATAAAATCAATTAAAGACTGATTATTTTCTTCGTCATTCTCAATTGAACATGGACAATTCATTGAAGCCAAATAGTCACTCATGCTTTTTGCATAATCAATAGGAGAATAAGCTGTCGGGAAATGATGAACTGCAACGAGTTCCGTCCAGCTTTCATAAGTTTCTCCGGATTTATAATACTCATTTATATAGCTACCTATTTCAGGAGATTTAGCGCTATAATAAAGTGTAAATTTACTACCGTTAAGTTTTAGGCTTGGCATCAATGATGATGCACAAACAGGTAATATTGCAAACATTAAAAAAGTTATGATAAGAATTCTTTTCATAACATTAAGAATATCACATATAAAAGTTTTTGTGAATAATCCCTAACCTGCTAATGCCCGCTTTGCTAATAAGGCAGGGTCGGCTATAGCCGTAGTATAAATTGAATAATCTGCACTTGGAGCAAAGTATTTTCGCATAGCTATACGGTTTGTTACTTTTTCATAACAAACTAAAGAATCAACATTATCCTTAATGTAGCCAGCAAAAACTCTTTGCTTGTGGGACAAATCATAGTCCTTCAAATTCTTGACGATATACATATACCTATATTATATATCATATCTATATCATTTTAAATAGTGTTAACATAAAACTTTACATTAATTTTTATAGTATAATTTTAATATGGCTGTGTACTTTTTTTACGGGGATGAAGACTTTAATATTGAACTTGAGATTGAGAATATGAAATCCAAACTCAATCAAGATTTTATTTCCATGAATTTTCAGGTTCTGGATAATCCTGAGTACTCTGAATTAATTACGGCACTCAGAACTCCGCCCATGATGTTCGGAAATATGCTGATTATCGTAAATGCAGATAAGTATTTTTTATCTAATAAGAATTTCTTTGAAGATTCCGAACTTGCTGATATTGAGGATGCTTTAAAAAACAATCCCGACTCTTTGGATATTGTTTTTACGGTAAAACTTCCCA
This sequence comes from Candidatus Gastranaerophilales bacterium, assembly GCA_944323615.1. Classification (GTDB taxonomy): domain Bacteria; phylum Cyanobacteriota; class Vampirovibrionia; order Gastranaerophilales; family Gastranaerophilaceae; genus CAG-196. The sequence continues at coordinate 16,475 of CALUTG010000012.1, read as the reverse complement.
GAGATGAAAATAAAAAACTTGATTCCAGAAGGAAACTCTATAAGATTTTAAACCAATACAACTCAAAAGAATTTGCCGCATTTAAGACATATAAAACATCAGATATTGCAAACTGGATAAGGCAAAGGGGAAAGAAAAAAGATATTACCCTAAAAGATGATGCAGTTGAACTCCTAATTGAACATATAGGCAACAACTTAAGAGAATTTGACGGAGAGCTGGATAAATTAAAATTGCTCGCTTATCCGGAAAAGACAATAACAAAAAAAATGGTTGAAGAAATTGCAATTTCAAATCAGGATTTGTTCAACCTTGCAGAGCTTATCATGACAAATAAAAAAGATACGGCCCTTTTGGAATTCAAAAAGCTGCTTGATAAAAAACATCCGCTTGAAGTGTTATCAGCACTGCAGACTATGATAAGAAAATGGATTATTCTGAAAACAAAATCAAACTTATCGGCAATGGAGCTCTCTAAACTCACCGGACAGCATGAGTTTGTAGTTAAGCAAACGCTTCAAAAGTTAAAAAATACTAAGGCGGCAGACCTTGTAAAATTAAAAGAAAATCTTTTTGAAGCAGAATGTAAAATTAAATCCGGAGAATCTTTGGACATGATATCGGAGGTTGAGTGTGCTCTTATCAGATAAATACCCGTTCTTAACAAATTATTTTACACAGGCTTTGAGTACAAACTCACGACCTATTCCGCAAAGTATACTTTTTTACGGAAATGATCTGGAATCGCAATATATTCTCGCCAACGAAATAGCCCGGGTTTTGAACTGCAAACAAGATAAGACCGATAACTGCGATTGCCTTAACTGCAGATGGATAAGGGAAAACTCTCATCCTGCCGTTATGACTTTTTCAAGAGTAGATAATAAACCGGAAGATGACGATTCAAAAACCGTTATCTCAATCAAGCAATCCGCGCTTATAAAAGAAACTTTAATGTCGGCATCCGAATTTCACAGAGTATTTATATTCTGTGATAAAGACGAGGATGGCAATATTGCAGGACTAAATCAAAACAATTTTCAGGCAGAAACCGCAAATTCTCTTCTCAAAATCATAGAAGAACCTCAACCGGGTGTTACTTTTATATTTCTGACCAGATATATTGAAGATCTTCTGCCAACAATAATTTCACGCTCCCAATGCTTTTTTGTTCCGTCAAAAGAAGGGGTAAATTATGAATTTGGCGTGATAGCGGGCATTTTTGAAAATTATTGGAATTTTGAGAGAAGGGATGTATTTGATATTTCACAAAGACTTGCTGATCTTACAAAAGAGCATTCAACTATTGAAATATTACAGAGCATACAAAACTATATTCTTAGTGTCCTAAAATCGAACCCTGAACAAACGGAATTTATTAACCATATAAAACGGGTTGAAGATGCCATAGAACAAGCCCGGCTCGGCATGAAACCAATTAATATTTTTGATGACTTATGCCTGAAAATCATTACCTAGCAAGAGAAATACTTGTCATTCCGGAATTCCTTGCAACATCCATAAGTTTAACAACCGTTCCGTGGTCGGAATTATCATCAACCTGAATTAGCAATCCGTCCGGATACTCTTTAATATGGGCTGTTATAAGGGATTCCAACTCCGTAACAGGGACTTCTTCTTCGCCGTAAAAATATCTGTTATCCGAGGTTACTGTCATATTCATAATCTTAGGATCCTGCTGCACCTGCTGTTTATCCACAACTTCCGGCACTGCAAGATTCAATCCCTGCTGATCCAGCATAGGAGCAATTACCATCATGATAATTAACAGTACCAGAAAGATATCCGTCAACGGTGTTATATTAATTTCATTAAAACTATCACGCATTAATTACTCCAATCCTCATATTGATTATTTTCGGGTAAAACATTATTGGATGTATAGTTTGAAGTAGTCTCATCCTGAAGTTTTTCCTGAGCCTCTTCTAATTTCTTCTGATCTTTTTTGTTTAAAGGTTCACCGGCTACAATCAGTTTTTTGTAATGTGCATCCTGCGCAGCATCCATAATATCCATAATTATTGAACTCTTTGCCTTTTCATCAGCTTTTACTACAAGTTCACCGTCTTTTACATCACCCTTAGCAGCCTCTAAATCCGCTGCAAGAGTTTCTATTGAAGAACGTTTTTCTCCGACGTACAAAGTGCCGTCTTTGGTTACAGAAATCGTTATTTTACCTTGCTCAATTGAGTTGCCGCTGTTGACTTCCGGAATAGTAATAGAATTATCTATTGACTGAAATGTCGGAGCTACAACCATCATGATAATTAACAGAACCAGAAAAATATCTGTTAACGGTGTTATATTAATCTCTGTAAATAATGCATTTTTGCCTGATTTAATAGCCATTTTTCACCTGAATTTATAAAGCTACACTGGATTTTGACTGAATAGCGGTATCTTCTTCCGAATCTACAAAGCTTAAGAAAAGAAGTTTGATTAACTGGAAGTCATCCTCAAATCTTTTTACGGTAGATTGGAAAGTGTTATAACAAATAACCGCAACAATAGCAACGCCCAAACCAAAAGCAGTTGCGATAAGAGCAGAACCGATACCCATTGCTACCGCTGCTGACTGGTTGCCTTGAGAAGCCAAATCCTGAAAAGTATACAGAATTCTGACAACAGTACCAAACAACCCTAAAAACGGAGCAACACCGCCTATTGTACCAAGAATAGTAAGCCTGTGTTCAAGCTTTCTTGTTGCAAGAGCAGCTGCAATATCAAAAGAACGGGAAAATCCTGTTTTTTGTTCCGAAAAAATTCTCACAGCTTCTTCTGTTACTTCGCCAATGATACCGCCGCATTGTACGGCAAGATTTTGAGCTCCCATAAGATTGTTTTTAACAAGTTCTTTCTGTAATCTCGGAATAAACTCAATAACGTTTCTTTTGTTTGCATTATAAAATGCAGCTCTGTCAATTGCCACCATAACCGTTAATATTGAACAAATCAATATCGGCAATAATACCGGCCAGTCCAATTGAATTGAATGTAATAGTAAATCCATAATATTTTACCCCTTTACCTCTTTATTTTATTATCCTCATTTTTAATATTTTGATGCTCCAAATACATTGTAATCAAATGTAAACTGGATATCTATACTTTGCCCTTTAAAGTCTGCCGGAAGCGGTCTAAACGGAGCCGTAAGTTCTACAGCCTTCATCGCCGCATTATCTGCCGCCTGTAATCCGGAAGATTTATGAATTCTGCATGATAACAATCTGCCGTCTTTTGCTATTTTAAAGAGCAATACAACTCTTTTACTTTCATTTCCTTTAGGAGGATCCCAATTGAGTTTAATTCTTCTCTGCAATTCTCTCATATAAGGACCGAAATCAGGCTCTCTCAAGGCATCAATACCCGGAGCACCTCCCCCGCCGCCAGGGTTACCTATATTACCTGTTCCTCCAGGAGAAGAACCTCTTGACAACTGTCCGCCGCCTCCTCCTGATGACGGAGATAAAGACGGTCTTGGTGCATACGAACCTGAACTGGAAGGTGAACCGCTGCCGCCTGATGTTTTAGGAGTACCGGCAGTAGAAGAACCGCCTACCGGACCGGTAGATAGAGTTTTACCGACAGGAGCTCCCTTTGGTGCCGGAACTGTAAAAGGTGTTGACGGTTTTGCTACAGGTGACGGCGTAGAAACAGGTCTGGCACTAGGTCTTGCCGTCGGAGGAGCCGGTTTTGCCTGAGATGGTTTTGCTGTAGGAGCCGGCTGAGCCTTTGGCTGTTGAACCGGTTTCTTTTGAGTTTGCTGCTGAACCTGTTTTTGCACCTGCTTATGAACAGCTTGCTGTTGTTTTTTTATAATTTTATTTGCGCTTGCAGCAGCCGCCGATGGCTTTTGCGCCTTTTTAGGAGCAGGAGATGGCATTGAAACTTTTCTCTTCGGATCATTTATACCGCCGCTTCTTGAATCAATATCTGCCCTGTTTTTTGTATTCGGATCTCTCGGTTTTCCCGGTTTATCAACAAGAACAAATTCAATATCGCGTTTTGGCTGAACTTTCGGCTTTCCGAACAAATCGAGATTAATACCCATAAGAGCAAGCATTATCGAAACAAACCATATTAATGCCACTACAGCTGGATGTAGTGCCGTAGAAATCATAAAAGAATTCTTTATCGGAATAACTTCCGGTTTACTCGTGACAATTGACGGCAGCGTATAAGGTTCCGTACCCTTATCGTCCTCCTCGTCCATTATAAAACTTTTGTTGTTATCTAGTAATGACACTTTTCAATCTCTCTAAATTTTCTCTTCTATAGAATAATCTGATGTAATATTTTTTTAATTATCCTACTGAATATTTGCCCTGCTAATTTTCATAATAATAAGAAGATGTGCTGACTGTAATCGGCTGTGTAAGCACTATATCAACCGCAGCATTTGCAGGAATTTCCACATCATCGCCTTTATCTATAACAGACTTAACAAGTCCGCCGCCGGCTCCGACTGCAGTACCTAATGCAGCCCCGCGGCCTATATTACCTCCGGCAAGAGCCCCGAATACAAGACCCGAAAGAGCACCGGTTGCTGAACCTACCGCTAAGTCTTTTGCATAGTCCTTTGTTACATCAAGTTTGGTTCCGCCTACCAATACACCCGTGCCATCATCTGTTTTAATCACTGCAGAAATAGGGATTTGGCTTCCGTTAGGAGTATAAATCTGAGTAAATCTTACACTAAGCTTCCCATTCATGCTGCCATGCTTAGCTTTCGAAGCTTCAATTACGGTACCGTATATAGTACTGCCTGCAGGTGCAACTAACCTGTTATTGTAATAAAAATCAGATCCGAGAAGCATATTAACACTCTGACCCACAGTTGATGCTGCGGATGAAACCGGTGTTGTTAAAACAGCACTCATCGACGTACCTGCAGGAACCATGATTACATTTCCCTGCAAAGTATTATTTTGAACGTTGTAATTATTATACTCAAGAGGTTTTTGATAATAACCGCTGTTGTAAACCGGTTGGGTCTGAGTAGGCTGGTATGAATAATTAGAGCCGGCAAACACCACACTTGAAGAAATTAACAGATTTATAGACAGCAATCCGGCTGCAAACTTCTTATTTATCATCAGAGTATCCTCCCCCTTATAACATTTTATAATCTAAGCGGTATTTGTCAATTAATTAATGTGTGAGACATATTAATCGGAGCGACTAATACCATCGTTAAATTTGCGCCGGCAGCAATAGTAACATGCTCACCCATTTTACGTTCCGCTCCCGGGACACACTGCAAAACACCCATTGCCCTGAACATTGTCCACCTTTGATAATGAGGAATCCTGTTCCAGGTCAGAGGAGGTGTCATTTCCCCGCCTATCAAGTTATCATTTGCTGTATAAATATAGCCCTTTATAGGGATTTCAAAGCCGTCAGGAAGATACATCTTATTTAGAAATACTTTCATAGAAGCATTTGTACCTTTAACAGGTTCATTCTTCTTGTCAATAAAACCTGTTATTTTTGTACCTTTAGGAATAACATTCGTTTCATACAAATATATATCAGTCGTAGTAATAAAATTTAAGGCTTCACCTTCTTCACAGTATGCCGTAGAAAATTCCTGCAAGGACATTATCGGGATATTGTAACCCGCAGGTATCTGGAATTCATCATATCCGCGAAGTTCCGAAGCTAATGAAAAAGTTATACCTGCCAGCAAAAATATAATTGTATAAAAAAGTTTTTTTATCATACCCGCTATTATACCATAAATTCATTAAGTACTGTTCATTTCCGCTAAATACTCTTTAACGAGATTTATCGGAATGGCAAATCCTATACCGATATTTGAAATATTATTATCAGGATTGTAAATTGCCTGATTTATACCAATAATTTCTCCGTTTTTATTTAATAAAGGTCCGCCGGAAGAACCTGGATTAATTGCCGCATCTGTTTGGATTCTGTTTTTTGCATAGTCTATTCTTGAGATTATTCCCTGAGTCAAAGTTCCGTTAAAGCCGAATGGATTTCCTATTGCAAGGACTTTCTGACCGACTTTGATTTTCTCGGAATCTCCCATTTTAACAGTTTTTAATTCTGTAGGGACATTAATTTTTAAGAGAGCAATATCTTTATTTTCACCCAGCTTTTTTATAACCTTAGCTGTGTAATTCTGACCGTTTGACATTGTAACAATAACTGTTTTTCCGACATCAACGACATGAGCGCTTGTAAGAATAATCCCTCTCTTATCAATTATGCAGCCTGTTCCGCAGGACATACCGTCTGATATCTGGGAATCTACACAAACAATAGCGGGATTAATTTTTTCATACAAAGATATTACCGCTTGTTCTTCCCTGTCAAAAGCAAATACCGGAATTGAAAAAAATAATAAAAACAAGCTTAACAAGATTCTATTCATAATAATTACTCCAAGTAAATAGTGAAATATTTAAATAAAAAACTCAATCACCCAATCGGAATGGAAGGGTGAATAAAATCAGTTTTTAAGGACTTCTTCTTGTAATAGTTCAAGTTTTAATGTATAATAGACGGGACAATACATACAATCAGCACAAAAAGGAGAGAAATATGTCAAAAATCGAAAGTTTTAAAAAAGCTTTAAGCGAAAAAAGAGCTGTAAAAATTATTGCAGGTATTGATAATTTTGATGCAGAAAGAGTTGCAAAAGTTGTTCTTGCAGCTGATAAAGCAGGCGCAAGCGCTGTTGATATTTGCGCTAACCCTGACATAATCACTATGGTTAAAGATTTAACAGATTTACCGATATTTGTTTCTTCTGTTAAACCGGAAGAACTTGCACACGCAGCTGTTTTAGGTGCTGATGCTATTGAACTCGGTAACTTTGATGCACTTTATAAAAAAGGAATGAGCTTCTCTGCTTCTCAGGTTTTAAACCTTGCAAAAAGAACTCTTGAACTTCTGGACGGGGAAGATATTTTCTTCTGCGTTACAATTCCTGGTGAATTAGAAATCGGAGAACAAATTGAGCTTGCAAGAGAACTTGAAGCTATGGGTATTGATTTAATCCAAACAGAAGGTCACTTCTCTAACGAAACACCTTCAAACGGTGTAAGAGGACTTCTTGAAAGAGCTGAATTAACACTTTCAAATACAATTGAATTAACAAGAAATATTGAAATTCCTGTTATGACAGCTACAGGAATCAACCCGACTACAGCTTCTTTAGCATTTGCTTCAGGCGCATCTGCTATCGGATGCGGTTCTTGCGTAAACAAACTTGATTCTGAAATCTCAATGATTGCAGTTGCAAAGAATCTTGTTGAAATTGCAGAAAGAAACGCTCAATATGTAGTTGAACTTGTTTAAAAATAACTTGATAAAAAGAGCCGGAGAAAAATTCTCCGGCTCTTTTTTGTAACATTTGTTTACAAATTAAGCAATTTTGACTAATAATATTAGCTCCTCCTTTTCTTTTTCTTTAATTCAGATGCAAAGAAAAAGAAAAGGAGATAAAGAAAAAGAAAACACTGGCTGCTGTATTTTTCTGACGAAAAATACCTGTTTAATACGGAAACAAATTTCAGCTCGGAAGGATTGATAGGGGAAATGATAATATTTCCCTCTCCTAACAGGAAAGCGAATTTTCGGTAGGGTGAAGCGTGCGGGAGTGGGAGATCCGAAGGAACTCATTCCCGCACGCGGAACCAGTAAGGTGTCGGGAAGCTGAGAACTTTCCGACACCCCGAATAATTCAAGACAGGGGTGGGGTGAGGTGAAAACTTGTTATATTTACCCCCAGCTTACTTTAGATTTTCCAAACCTTATTGATGATGCGGTTGATGCTGTTGATCAACTGGATAAAATTATTAAGACAAAATTATGCGGCGACGGGTACAAATATATGTATAAGAAAGCATATGATTTCAAAAAAGCTCAGCATCCGTTTTCATACTTTCAAGGAACACTTTTAAAAGATTATGTTAATCCTAATTCTCCTAAATGCCCTAATCCGAAACTGGGAAATTGGTTAATTAGGCAGGATAAAACTCTCTGGGATACGAAACTTGGAGATTTGTCTAAAAAAGTATTTAAAATCCAAGAATCTGATATAAAAACAAAAATAAAAGATATTAAATCAACACCTGATAATGTTATTAATATGAAAGCAAAATCTTTTAAATCTCCGAGTACTTTTGGGAAAGTTACAGCCAGAGCAATGACAAGAGTTCCTGTTATTGGTATTGCTGTATCAGGAGTAATAGAGGGATGTCAAGCTGCTAATGAAATAAAAAACGGAGAAAAACCTGTTAAAGCAGTAAACAAAGCTGCCTTAAGATTAACTTCGACGGCTGTATTAACATCAACATTGGGAGCTGTTGGTTTTATGCTCTTTGGTCCTGTGGGTTCATTGGCGGGAATCGGAATTGCTTCCGGACTGAATTATTTAGTATGCAAAGCTATTGACAAGATTTAGGCTTTTTTGCTTCTCGGCGCTGTTCTATTCGCTCCTTCTTTGCTAGGTATTTGAACTCGCCAACAAGTTCATTAACCCAGTTTTTCCAATTTTCAGGATTGCCTTCTAACAATTTTCTTATAGCTTTTATTGTATCCACTCCGTCCTGAGGAGAAATTGTTTGAAAAACTTTAACATCATATTCTAAACAGGTTAATAAATGACCTGTAATAGTATTTCTCCTTTGAATCTCTTTTTTTGCTCTTTCCAAATACTTCATATTCACCGCCTGAAAAAAGGGCTGATTATTATTTTGTTTATAACTTGTGATAGGGCTGATATTCATAAATACTCCTTGGTAATTATTTTTAGCATAAAAAAAACTCTTCTTCAAGATTAAAAACAATTTTTATAGACATACCTAATCAATAAACCTAAATTTAATTAAAGTCCAGATAGCTTGGACCCCGTCTTTCCAGCCGATTTTTTTACCTTCATCAAAAGCCCTTGCATTGTAGGTTATAGGAAGTTCTTTAAATCGAACTTTTTGTTTTAAGACTTTTGCCGTAATTTCAGGCTCAAAATCAAATCTGTTTGATTTTATATCTATGTTTTGTATAAATTCTCTTCTAAAAGCCTTATAGCAAGTTTCCATATCAGTAAGTTTTGCACCGAATAAAATATTTGTAAGAACAGTAAGTGTTTTATTTGCAATAAAGCTGAGGAAAAGAAAACTTTTGGAATTCCTGTTATCAAGGAGTCTTGAGCCGTAAACGACATCAGCCTTATTTTCTTTTATCAGCTCTACTAAAGGAATGTAATCCTCCGGGTTATATTCTAAATCCGCGTCCTGAATTATAACGATATCGCCAATTGCTTCTTTTAGTCCAGTTCTTAGAGCCGCGCCTTTACCCATATTTTTTTCGTGATACAAAATTTTGTGATTTATTTGTGAATATAACTCTGTTGTTCCATCCGTCGAAAAATCATCCACAAGAATAATTTCTTTTTCCAGTCCAAAATCAACAGATTCAACCCTTTTCAACAACTCAAGCAAAGAATCTTTCTCATTATACACGGGAATCAAAACAGTTATCTTTTCCATACTCTCCTCTTAACACTATTTGTATATATTGCACTTTTGTTATATTATATAATAAAGCAAATAATTTGCAGAGAGGGTTTAATGGCGCTGGAGAATTTTATTTACGAAACCGTTGAAGAAATTCTGAAAGAAAGGTATGAAGATGCAAGGGATAGTATTGTAAAGCACAAGGAGCTTTATAATGATGATGCTGCAATTTGTTTCAGCCTTTTGGCGCTTAATGAATTTGTAAAAAAAGATTATAACAGTTATTACCAGATGATGAATGATGCAACATTTCTTGTTGAACAGTCAAAAGATAATCTGACAACTATACTTAATGAACTTGTTTTAAGCTATGTTAATTTTACGGAAAAGAACAGCACCCTCTATTCAATCAGCTACAATAAGGCACGTAAATTAGCTATAAAGTGTCAAAAAACTTATTTCTTCGAAAAAATTAATTCAATGCTCAAATGTCCGCCTATCACACATTTGAGCACACATGCGCAGGTAAAAGATCCGCTTATTGCCCTCGTTAAAATAGGACAGGCAGTTGCGGCAGAAAAAGATATAGATGTCTTAATTAAAACTATTGCAGAAGAAACAAAAATAGCTCTTAATGCTGACAGATGTACAGTCTTTTTATATGATAAAGAGCATAATGAACTTTACTCCAAAGTAGCTACAGGTTTAGATACCAAGGAACTAAGGATTCCGGCTGACAGAGGTTTGGCAGGTCATGTTGTCCAAACCGGAGAAACAATTAACATAAAAGATGCTTACACTGACAATCGGTTTAACCCTGATGTCGATAAGAAAACAGGTTACAGGACAAAAACCATTCTCTGCATGCCTATTAAGAATTTTAATCAGGAAATAATCGGTGTATTTCAGGTTCTTAACAAATTTGACGAAACATTTACTATTGATGATGAAGATTTACTTGTAGCTATCGCATCAAGTGCAGGTATTTCACTGGAAAATGCCCAGCTCTTTGAACGACAAAAGAAAATGATTGAAGAGCAGCAAATCATATTTGACAGTTTTATTGAAACACTTGCATCCTCTATTGATGCCCGTGATAAGATTACAGCCGGTCATTCAACAAGAGTTAAACTGTATGCAACTCTTATTGCTAAAGAATTTGGAATGGAAAAGAAAGATATCTATATCTTAGAAAAAGCGGCAGCACTTCATGATATCGGGAAAATCGGAATAAAAGACTCTGTTCTCCAAAAAGAAGGGAAGCTTACGCCGGAAGAATATAAACATATCCAAAAGCATGTTGAAATCACTCACAATATTCTTGAAAAGATTCATATGTCAAAAGATTTTCAACAGATAACCGATATAGCCTGCTCACACCATGAAAAATATGACGGAACCGGTTATTATAGAGGATTAAAAGGAGAAGAAATCCCATTTGGAGGAAGAATTCTTGCAGTATCTGACGTGTTTGATGCAATAACCTCAAAAAGACATTATCGTGATAAAATGCCTATAGAAAAAGTTATTGATATAGTTATGAAAGGGTCTGGCACCCATTTTGATCCGCAGGTAGTAGACAAATTTCTAATGCTAAAACTGAGCAGGATTGTAGAAGTTCTTATTTCCGATACTTCTTCAAAAATCGACGAAAAAGACTATGAAACATTAGATAAATATAACCTGCTTGATTTATATTACTCAATAGTAAATAATTGTAGTAACATGCTGCTTCAAGTATTTAACAAATATTACGTAGGTGTAGATTTAGAACATGAATAAGACGATGAGAAAATTTTTAATAATCTTTGCGGCATTTGCAGCCATATCGAATTTAGGCGCAATAGCAGAAACTACTCCTGCTAAACCGCTAAATCTAAGGGCAGAAACAAATACAGTTAATATGGATATGGTTATTAAAGACAACTTTGTTAAAGCAAAGTACGCATCTGCCGAGAACAGATTTCTGCAGGGAAATGTGAAAGCTTCTCATGACGATTTTGCAGATATTGTATCAAGAGCTGTGCATGACGATTATGTGTTTTTACTATATGGTATCAAAATGGCGGAATACGGCTTCTTTGATCTCTCGGATGCATTATTTAAACGATTGGATACAAATCTTTATACGGCAAATTATGTCAAAGATATTAAACAGTTTTATTATCCTTCTGGCATGGTCGAACCTAAAGATTTGATTTACTACGCTGACGCATACTCAAGTATTGTCTATAACAATATGGCAATTGAAACCACCTCTGAATTGTTAAATAACTCTAACACATCAGACAGTGATTATAAAAATTACCTGATTGCTTTAGGTTTTTATAAATCTAACAACCTTCAGCAAGCTTTGAAATATATTAATAATGCAATAGTACAAAATGATAAAAACATTAATTATAAAATACTAAAAGCAAAAATTCTTGCTGACTCTAATAAATCAAAACAGGCAGTTAAACTTTTAAAAGAAATAAATAAAACAGACTTTTTAACAGTGGATTTTCAAGAAAAAATCAGAGCCGTTGAAGAGTATGTAGAATATAAAATTGCAAAAGACGAGCCTTTAAAGGATTATCACTTGTCATATTACTATCACCTTCAAGGGAAAAGTCTTTTAGCAACTAAAGTTCTGCAAGCATCAATCCTTCAGGCAAAACAATATGCCCCGCAGATATTCGGGCTGTTAGGAAGAATTTACTACGAGTGCGATGAACCGTTAAGAGCACAAGAATTCGCCCAAAGAGCATACAAAGAAGACAAAAATACTTATCTTGCAGCTTTAACATTAGCTGATATAAGTTATGACGAAAGAAAATATGAAGACGCTCTTAAGTACTACAAGACAGCAAAAAAACTTTCAAAAGACAATGATGCTTCTATTGGTATAGCCAAAACTTATCTTGCAATGGAAAATGAGAAAAAATCTAAAAAGCTTTATGAAAAATTGCTCAAAAAAGACGGCTTAGATGAAGATTTGCTCGCAAATTCTTTAAAAGTATTCCCGCAAAGAGCTGACGATTATCTTGCAAGAATTGCTTCCGTAGATATTTCTAATAATGAAATATGGCTTGGTTTAGCCAACTTGGCATTAAGAGACGGTAACGTTTCGATGGCAGAAACTTATCTAAACAATTCTTATTATATTGACGAAAACAACTTTAAATATTATTATTATTTAAGTTTAGTACTACGTGCTAAAGGAAATATAGAGCAGTCGAATCAATCGTTGATAAGATGCTCAAGACTTGACTCGGATTACGCTTCAAAGGTCAACCTGGATCAAAATGTCTATGAAAAGTAATATTTTAATAGTTGAAGATCATGAATTAACAAGATTCGGCTTGAAAACAGCCTTTGAATCTTGTGACTTTATTGAAACAATTTATGAAGCTGAATCAGCAGAAAAAGCTCTTGAAATAGTAAAAAATACTGCAATTGATCTGGTTATTATGGACTTAGGGCTTCCGGGAATGGACGGTATTGAAGCTTCTAAACTCATAAAAAACCACAACAGAGAAATTAAAATTGTAGTATTAACCTCACATAATGATGTTCAGGAAGTTCTGAACTGTCTTAAAGCAGGGGCAAATGCATACTGTTCAAAAGAAATTAATCCGATTAGATTAACTCAGGTTGTACAATCGGTTCTTGACGGAGCATCCTGGTTTGATCCAAGTATAGCTCATATTGTACTTGAAGCTGCTTCAAAATCTTCACAAACTCCAGAGAAACCGCTTCCGGAAAAAGATTACGGGCTCACCTCAAGAGAAACACAGATTTTAAAACTTATTACAGAGGGGTATAGCAATAATGAAATTGCAAATACGCTTTTTGTAAGTATAAATACAACAAAGGCTCATGTGGCAAGTATATTGCAAAAACTTGAAGTTGATGACCGGCTTCAAGCAGCTCTTAAAGCGCTGAAGGAAGGATTGGTGTAAATGGACGGAATCGCTTCAATCCTTATAGTAGACGATAACCCTAAATTCCTTCAAGATGCACTCCCGATGTACGGATATGATATAACGGTTGCGCAGGACGGGCTTGAGGCTCTTAAAATATTATCCGGCAACGATAATAACTTTGATCTTATTTTACTTGATGTAATGATGCCGAATATGGATGGCTGGGATACTTTAAAAGCTATAAGAAAAAATAAAAAGACCGAGCACATTCCTGTTATAATGATTACTGCGGTAAGCGAAGACCAAAAAGTCGTAACAGGTCTAAAAATAGGTGCAGATGATTATATTGTAAAACCGTTTGTGCTGCCGAACCTTCTTGCAAGAATAGAAGCGGTACTAAGAAGATCTAAATGGCAGCAGGAATCGCTTCCTAAAAAAGATATAAACTTAAATAAGGATGCAAATATAGATGCACTGACACCAAAAGAAAAAGAGGTTCTTGCTCTTGTTGCCAAGGGTGCCAGCAATCAGGAAATTGCAGATAAACTCTTTGTAAGAGATGTTACCGTAAAGACCCATCTCAACAGTATTTTTAAAAAATTGAAAGTTACAAACAGAACCCAGGCAGTGTTGCTTGCTATACAGATGAATTTGATTAATTAGGAGACAAAAATGAAATCAAAAGAAGAATTAACAGAATTAGTTTTAACCGATGTTGATGCTTTTAATGAAGCTATGACAGGCGAAGCCGTTGATTTAACAGAAACGGATTTTTCAAATTCATCTATTGAAGGTGCTGTATTTAATAATGCGGATCTAACATCATCATCTTTTTCTGACTCGCAGTTAACAGAAGTAAAATTTATCAACTGCGACTTAACTTCGGTTGATTTTACCCGTTCCTCAATTGTTGAATGCAGCTTTAATGAGTCCGTACTGAACGGTACTGATTTCAGCTATTCTAAAGTTGATTATTGTAATTTTAACGAATCCGATATGGCAGGTGCAATATTAAGAGAAGCTGATTTATCAACATCAGACCTTTCTTCTGCTGATAACCTTAATGCATGCAGATTTGATGATGAGACCATCTGGCCTGACAGCGATAATCTTCCGGAAGATTTTGATTCTACTTACTCAGATGATTTATCCTCTCTTAAAGATGATGACGATTACGAGCCATCTGACTACTAAGTTAAATATTTAAGAAGATTTATGTGTTTTGTCTCACCCGTTTCATAATACTCAATATCAAACGGCAGTTCTCTTAATTGTTCGGCTATTTTATGCTTGTTACAAAACATTGAAATATACTTTGAAGGCTTTTTATCTTCTTTAAATCCCAGCTCTTCATATTTGGAAACCAATTCAAAAGGCCCGTCCGTAACAGCATCAAGATGAATTCCCCTGGCATCCATATCACTTGCATCTTTAAAGAGTTGATAAAACATAGTTTTTTTAAATTGTTTTACTCTTTCAGCTTTAGAAAGAGGTATCGCACAAATGCAATCTAAATTTATAATGTTATTGTCCTTGCTGTAAGTCATAATTCCGCAAATTTTATCTTGAGAAACGGACACATAGCTTGAATTGGATTCATTAAAAGCTCTGGTTATACAATAATTTAAAATTTTCTGCCACCTTTGCTGCATATCTTGTGCTAAATACGGTGCCAGTTTTCTATAATCAACTTTCTCAGCAAGTTTCTGCAAAAAAGGTCGGTCTCCTCTATAAATTTTGAATAAGTCAATTTGAGTCGTCAAATTATTTACAACATTTGCTGTTTTTGCGACCCTGATTGCACCAAAATTCGGATTAACAAAACTATTCACTTTGTCTATTTTCATACCGGTATTTATAAATTAAACCGTAAAATATTTTTTTGTTCAATTGTAACAATTAATTTACAATTCAATACCCACTTGTAATCTAAAACGGTTTGGGTTAAACTAGACTTACACTGGTAGAAAGAAGGAAATATAATTATGTCTAAACAATGTGAAGTATGTGGTAAAAAACCGCTTAAAGCAGCTAAATTAACATTCTCTCATAAACAAATCGTAAAAAGACAAACTCCTAATTTACAGGAAATCAGAGTAAATGTTAACGGTCAAACTAAAAGAATGACAGTTTGCACTTCTTGCTTAAAAGCAGGAAAAGTACAAAAAGCTGTTTAGTATCGTTTAAAAAATTTTTAATTTAAAGCCGGGATTTAATACCCGGCTTTTTCAATTACCCTTTTACTACAATATTAACGAGTTTTTTCGGAACAACAATAACTTTTACAATTTCTTTTCCTGAAGTTAATTCCTTTACTTTTTCACTGGAAAGCGCGGTTGCTTTAAGTTCCTCATCATTTACACCCTCATCAACTTCAAGCTTATCTTTAACTTTACCGTTAACTTGAACAACTAAAGTTATTTTGCTGGCTTTAGCAAGATTTTCATCCCACTCACACCAAGGCTCTTCGTGGATGGAAGTGTTAAATCCGAGTTCATGCCAGATTTCCTCTGATAAATGAACTGTAACAGGAGACATAAGCTTAATAAGGGAAATAACAGCAAAGCTGAATACATTTCTGTCTTCTTCGCTTAATTCCTGTTTTTTACCTCTCCAATCGTAAATAGCGTTTGTAAGTTCTCTATACTTAGAAATTACAGTATTAAACTGAAAATCGTTTGAAATATCATTGGTTATACCTTTGATACTCATATGTACAACTCTTACAAGATCATCATTTTCACGAGAAAGCGGGAATGTGAGTTTATAATCTCCGGTAATATCAGAGACGTTGTCACTCACAAGTCTCCAAACTCTGTTCAAGAATTTGTAACAGCCTTCCACACCTGCATCGGACCAGTCAAAATCTCTTGCAGGAGGTGAATCGGAAAGAATGAATAATCTCGCAGTATCCGCTCCGTAATTTTCAAATATTTCGTCCGGATCAACCGTATTGCCTTTTGATTTTGACATTTTAGAACCGTCTTTTAATACCATACCCTGAGTCAAAAGGTTTTTAAACGGTTCATCAAAGCTCAATAATCCTAAATCTTTTAAAGCT
>CALUTG010000011.1 GCA_944323615.1 Candidatus Gastranaerophilales bacterium | reverse complement strand
GGCAAGGTAGCTCAGTTGGTGAGAGCGCACGGCTCATACCCGTGAGGTCGAGAGTTCGAATCTCTCCCTTGCTAATAAAAAAGAGATAGGTTAAACCTATCTCTTTTTTATTGTCTGGCATATTGTATTTTAATGTCCGATTTGTATATCAACTATCAACTGTCGGTTGAGCATACTTGCCCAACAATACTAAATTATAGCGGTCGGAAGTGGAGTGACGTTGATTTTTAAATAGGTCAGAACAGGACTTTATTAGGACTTTAATCTACAAAGAGTAGTTTTAAATTAGCCTGTATATTACTAAAATCAAAGATTTTGGGTAGTCCTGTAAAAGTCCTATTGATTGTTGGGCTATAAGCCCAACCTACAAACTGCCGACAGAAGTTATTGTTTATGTCTTTTATTATCAGCCAGTTTACGAATTTTATTCAAGAGATTTTCAGTAGCTTTTAAACAATTCGGGAAATGTTTTAGAATAGTATCCTTACTATTACAAGTTCCAAGCATTAATAAAGTATAACATTCTGCAAACATTTCCTGTTCATCAAATGTACAATAATTATAATAACCATCCAACCCTGTACTATTACCATTTTCTCCTTTAATAAAGCATTGATTTCCCTTTGCTTTATAATTATTTATCTCTTGTTCAAAGATTTTACTAAAATCATTGCTTGATGTTCTACTTTTATTATAAATGCTTTTTTCATAATTATAATCAATAGCATGTCCTAATTCATGGATACAAGTATTTAGCGATGAAGCATTAAATATTATTTTGGAATCATCAGTATAATACAAGCCATCTGCTTCATTTTTTAGTTTAAATTCATTACCTATATGTCCTACAACATTACTAGTTTCAATCGCCATATCTTCGAGTACTTCTGGCGGAAATGATTGTATTATTCCCCAGAGTTTGGATCGATCGATATTATGCATGTTGTTAAATTTTTCTCGGAGGTCTAGAATTGTTTCTATACCAGTTGTTTTATTTCTTATAATAATGGGTTCATATAACTTACCAAATTGAATATCATAAATATTATCACTTTTATAATATTTGTTTTTTGTTTGTACATTTTCAAGAAATAAATTCGGTTTAAAACTACCTTTGGTAAAATTATCAAACGCATCAAGTCTTATTAAATTTATATATCGTTCTTTTTCGGTTTTTTCTAAATTTGAATTCTCAAAATCATAAACAAAAGTTTGTCTCCCTGTATAAGACTCCCAATTTAACGCAAATTCACTAAGCCTTTCTTTGTTTTTAAAGCATGTTTCAAATAATGATCCTAAAGGTGTATATTTTAAAAATGAGTTTAGGTCTTGTATTTTATCCATTTTACTGCATTTATTCATAAAAATGCTATTTACTGATTCTGTATAAGAATCAGGAAGGGTTTCTATCAATACTTTTCCCGTTAGATTATAATATTCTTCCATAACATAAAGAATATTCTCTTCTGTTATCTTTTCTATATTTTGATGAAGACTATCTCTAATACTTTTGAAGCCAAAAAAATTTGTATTTGTTAAATCCTTTACAATTTCAGATGCAATATGCTTGGCTCTTTTTATTTCTTCATAATCCTTATTGTAAACTTCTATTTGATTATTAATATCATAACAACGTTCCCTAAGTATGTTGCCATAATAATCATAATACAATATCTTACTAATATTTGAGGTTTTATCTATAAAAGTCTTTTCAATACCAGTTTTTTGATAATTTATCTTAATTATTTCCTTATCACTAAAAATGGATAATCTATGAGGCTTGCCAGCAGAACCATCAATTATAATTTTTATACCATTTTTTGTTGTAAATTCTGTATATTCATCAAACTCAAGTTTATAATTATTGTTACCTGTTTTCTCTCTTATTATATTTTCAATATCTGTTTTAATATAATTAGTTCGATTAATTTTTTCTAAATTTTGATGCGAAGATTCTTTCTCAAGGGATAAAAAGGAATTATTATTAACATTAAAGCCATAACCAAAAAGATTAGAAATTTCACATTTATAGTTATTTTTTTTTGCATCGATTCCTAGCTGACTAAATTCTTTCGGTAGTTTACCCAGTTCAATGTCTTTATTTATTAAGTTAATTATGGCAGAATCTGACAACAACAAATTTCCAGGTTGACTACGGTAATAATATATCATTTGCTCTGTTATCTTTATATCTGTCATACTATTTAACCTCCATAGATTAATTATATAGATATATTATCGGCAGTTTTGTACAAAACTTTAATAATAAGAAAACATTTGTTACAAAAATAGTTTAATTGTTACAAATGTAATCTAATACTAAAAAAATAAAAATTTCTGGAAATTTAAAATCTGTTAAAATGTTAAAAATGAAATTAATTTTTTGCTAAGTTTGTTGCTATAAGTTAGTAAGTAGGATGCGGTAAATCACAGATTTACCGCATCAATAATATAATGTTTCGGTAATCATAGATTACCCAAATCTACAAATTTTTATACTCAAACCCGTTGTCCAAAATCATCAAACCGACTGTTGTTTTACACATATTGAAGAAAGCTCTTGTTAGAGTTCAAGCGGTTTTGCGTACAGACAGCACGAACATTAGTGAGTTAGTACAGATAGTTTGCAGAGTACTAATCCTTTAATAAACTGGAGAAAAAAGTGAGTGTTTTACATAGAACGGATAGTACAATTATTCCAGACAATCAGCCTGTATAGCAGATTTAAGCAAACCTTGTGTCCTTTTATGACAAGCTGATTAAAAATCACGCATTCATGTTATTTTTAAGTTAAATTATCCAAAAATTTCTTAAAAAATAAACTCAAAAACAATTCCATAAATCTTTTGACCAGAATAATTTGTTATAACATAAATACCTGAATCATAGTTTAAGGTATTAACAGAAACTGTTTTCATAATAACACCTTCCATATCAGGTCTTTCATTTTCTATATTCTTAAGAATATCTGGAGCAGCTTGTTTATTAGAACTGGAGGGTTTTTGATTTAAAAAAAGTTCTGTAGCTATTTCGCCCTGTTTAAAAGAATCTGTTACATGGGTTATTTTTATAGATTTTACCCCTTCAGGAATACTGAATTTAACAGAATCAAAGGTTCTTTTTTCAATTTTAGTATCATATACCAAAAGATATTTTGATGCAGGACAATAATGAATTTCATTCAAGCTAAGAGCTTTTTGTAAATAAGGATAATTTTTATTTATTCTCGCATAAAACTCCGAATTAGGATTTTGATCTATACAAAATGGCACCAGCGGCCCCATAGTTCCTCGTATGCATCCTGCTGCAAGATTTTGTTCAATTTTTCTTTTATAAAGCCATCCTGCTAGTCCAAGAATTGCCGCTCCGCCAATAGAACCCAATGTTATGGCTGTAACCGCACCTCCTGATAACCCCTCATCTTTATTAGTATTACTAGCAGCAGCTGGATTATCATCTATGGCAAACACAAAAGTCGGCTGACCGACTTTCGCAGATGTAATTGGTGCTGTTAAAGCAGTAATAATAAAAATTGCAAATATTTTTTTTAACATACTCAAACCCGTCCTAGCGTGATAATTAAATGCGCTCTATATGTAGTACAAACAGTTGTGTCATGAGCTAAAACCTGAGGGGTAAAGAAATCCGTTTCAACTTTATCATGCGGATTATTAATTGTATAAGAAGAAGGACTGACTGACAAATCTTCATTACTCATAGGATATCGTCCGCATGTACTACAGCAGCTCTCCATTTTAGCACTAACTTGAATTGGGTCCGAAAGATTTGTTGTTATCCTTACTGAAAAAGGTGATAAGTTTAAGCGGTAACACTTTTCATTAATATATTCAGCACCATGGATTCTTACATTTTGAAGCTCATCATCCTTATCATATTCTGAGTTTTCCACAATAATTTTTTCTATATGCAAAACTTCGGGAACATTCGTCTGTAGGATTTGTGTTGACTGAGTTGCGGCAAATACAGTCGTCCTTGTAAATAAACTCGCTATTATCATAAATAATATATTTTTCTTCATTTTATCCACTCTTTATAAAAACTATATTAACAATTAATAAAATAAAAATTCTCCAGTGGAGGAAAGATTGAATTAGACTCCATATTTAGTCAAACGGATATTTTTTTATTTAATAAAAAATTTTATACATAGATTTGAGGTTTCAATTGAAATGAAAACAATAATTAATATTATTTTAGTTCTAATTACTATCTTATTATCTCAAGAGGCAAAAGCTGACATGTTTATGCGTGCCGAGCTTATAGGAATGCCTGTTATTAACCCGGCTTATATATCAGCGAGCGCAAATTTAATATATCCGCAAATAGGAATCTCAAGACTTTTTGTAAGTGCACTTGAACCTTATATAACAAATAGTGACAATGCTAATGTTAAAATCCCAATAAATCATTTGTATTTAATATGCGATGACCAATCCTTCCAACTAAGTAACATAAGAGCGCAATTATTTTATATTGACAATATCGGTGATATTGATTTCACTAGAACGGCTCAGAAAAATATAACCTTAAGGCTTGAAAATATAGGAGAACTACCGGCAGGTACATATTCTGTTCCCCTCAAATTTATTAATAGAACCAGTCTGATTCAAGAATATGAGTGTGATTTCATATTCACTTTTATAATAGACGAAAAGCAAACAATAACATCCTTCAGCGGAGAGCCATATATTATTTTAAATGAAGAAGATGTCTTTAGCAGACAAGCTGTTATAAAAAATAAAAATGATATTAGGCTTGATTTATTTTCTAATACACATTGGAACTTATGGTTAGATACATCAAATATTGGAAATCTTGAAGGAGAGTATTCATTTTTAATAAAAAACTGCACCGGGAATATATTAAGCTTTGAACAAAATTCTACCCAAATATTACCTAACAAAAGATATCTGCTGGCAAAAGGTAATTCTACACTACAGGGTACTGAACAGGGGAATACTGTTCCAACAAGCCTTATTATCGAATATTCTTTTAAAAATCCAGATACAAAACACTATATAAAAGAAGGAACTCGACAGAATCCAATTACATACATAATGGAGAGAGAATAATGAAAAAAACTTTTAAAACAATTATGACCTTTTATATCTTATCAATTATTACATGTCAATCTCAAGCTGCAGTAAAAGTTTCGCCAACATTAATAGAACTAAATGCAAATAAAAGTAACGGAAACTATCTTACAACGGCATTTAGTGTGCAGGCTGATAAAGATGAAACCATACGATATAAACTTTATCCTGAATATTTCACAATATCAGATGAAGGTAAAATGAACGCTATTCCTATAACTGAAAATTCTGACAATCTTATCCCACATGCCAGATTTGTTCCTAATGAATTTACCTTAAAAAACGG
Organism: Candidatus Gastranaerophilales bacterium; assembly: GCA_944323615.1. Classification (GTDB taxonomy): domain Bacteria; phylum Cyanobacteriota; class Vampirovibrionia; order Gastranaerophilales; family Gastranaerophilaceae; genus CAG-196. Next base: position 34,522 of record CALUTG010000011.1, on the reverse strand, counting down.
AATTCCCCAAACTGTAAGAGTTACTTTTACGGACATAAAAAGTCTGCCAGACGGAGAATCTAGAATGGTAATGTTCATAGAAGATGTAGCTGCCAAAGAAATTATTCTTCCTAACAAAAATAAAAATGTTAATACAAAACTTATTGTAAAAACAAGACTTGGAATTCCTATTTATGTTGATAAAGGAAAATTTATAAAAGTCGGCTCTTTCGACAGTTTAACCGTTGAAAAGAATAATAAGAGTCTGGTCTATAACATGAAACTGAGTGCCGGAGGAAACAGCAAAGTTCGATATAGAGGTAAAGCACAAATTATTAAAGATAAAAATTTGGTACAAGAATTTAATGTAAATAGCAATACCATAAGAGCAAACGGTATTTTTGAGGAAACGGGATTAATACCGGAAAACCTTGAAAATGGAAATTATATTCTAAAAGTTATTTTAACCTACAAAAATGAAAAAGGAGAAAATAAAAATCTTATAAAAGAAGTTTCTTTTAATGTCAGTAACTCAATTTAAGGAGAAATTATGAACAAAACAAAACTTTTTACATCAATGCTGGTACTAACAGCAACGTGCGCCTGTGCACAAGCAGAAACTTTCGATACTCAAATATTGCAAGCGACCCTTGCGCCTTATATTGATATCAAGGCGGAAACTAATATTCAAACTAAAACAATTGATCCTGCTACAGGTAATTTGGATAGCGGATTTTCTTCAGTATTTACAATCAGGGCAAATGACGAAGCTAATTTATACCTTACAGCCAAGGCTGACACCGCAAATGGGTTTGAAAAAGCGTTTTTCAAAAAAGATGGAATTGTTTATGTAATATTAACAAACACAACAAAAAAACCGGCAGTTGCAGCTTTAACAGACATAAAAACAGGGACTGCAGTTCCTGCTAACAACGCAAATGCAATCGCTTACCCCGTTTCTAATATAGAAATCAGCGGGGCCACAGATGTTACACCGCAATATGATGACGGAAAAAGTCAATATGAATTCAAAGTTAACCCTGGCGTAACAACAGCAACAACGACCATATCATCAAATGTTGATTCAACCACATACTCTTTTGATGATAATGCTGGAACTTATGAGGCTCATGTAACACTTACAGATACTACAACATAGGATAACCTTAATGAAAAATTATCTTATCTTAATTTTAATATTATTATTTTCGGCACCGGTCTGTTCCGGTGCCGGGATAATGGAAAGCGTTTTGACAACAATTGTACCGTCAGCGGCTATAGTCAAAACAGTACCCTCTTCTAAAAATAACAGCATAATAAATCCAGAAAACGGATTCCAAAACGGCTTAGAAGCCATTTTTAAAATAAAAACAAACGGAGATGATGATACTTATGATTTTATATTATCTAGCAAGTTAGATACGTTTGGGGGGCAGAAAAATGCTTACGTGATGAGTAATAATAAACTGTATTTGATGCTGGGAAATAAAGATCATCTGCCCGATTCTAATTCCGTTTTAGATATTATATCTGGGAATCCTGCTAAAAATCCTAATATAATAGCATACCCGATAATTAACAGCTCGTCGTATAACATTAAACCACTAAATTATAATGGAGATTTATGCTGCAAGATTCTCAGCAGCGGCAATCAAGATATGACCATTTCTCAAACAATAAGTAATGTACCCATGACTAATACATATTCAATAGGGGAAGATATGGCTGGAGTTTATGAAGCGGCAATTACTCTAAATATATACAGGAAACCCTGATGAAATATTTAATACTGCTGATATTATTACTTTTTAGCAGTTTCTGCCAAGCGTTTCCTCAAACTATGTCAAAAACTGTAACTTCTATACAGATAAACAATTCCTATTATCATGATATTGAGGTCTTAATGACTTCAAATAACAAAATTTACCTTCCTATAAAACAAACTGCAAAAATTCTTGGTTTAACATTAAATATAAATCATTCTCAAAAAGAAGTAACATTCTCTAACTTTGAAAGTGAAAATATCGTTGTAAACAAAAGTGGAGTTTTTTTTAATAAACATAAACTAAACTGTTCTCTAGAATTTCAAAAAGATGGAATTATAGAAGCTAATGAATTCTACATTGATAAAGAAAGCGCAGATAAAATTTTTAATTCAGAGTTTAATATCGATTCTGAATCCTTATGCGTTGATGTACAAAATAAATATATTATTAAAACGGAATCAAGTACGTCAGAGGAAGGGAGCTACGATGAAAAAGATATATTACAACCAAAGGAAAAGGGGAAATTTTCTTTTGATACCTTTGAAATAAATAACTCACTAATGAACGACTCTACTAAACAGATTTATCTTAATGCAACACAGAATAATGTAATGTTCAATAATAATACAAGAATGAGTTTAAAAGGTAAATTTTACGAAGGTGACTATTCTTTAAACTTTAATACAAACAATTATACCCAGCAATTTTTTTCATTTGGAGGCTTAAGTTTTTCATACAGAAATAAATTACTAAATAAGTATTATTATGAACTGGGACAGGTTTCAGGGTTTCGAGATAACTACAACTCTATAGGAACAATGCTTATTGGAGCACAAATTTCAGATTATAACGAATATGAGAAACAAAATAACCTGAAAGCCGCAAATTCATTACTTAAAAAAGGAGAATCAAAACATAGGGTTTTTGCCGGTATTTCCGGGTTTAACAACCGACTATTTAGCTCTAACGGATATATTTATCAAATGAATTCCAAAAAATTTGTAGCTGGAGGAAGCAGACAGTACGGAATCAATGATAATATGATGCTTGATACAAAAATAATTTATGACAAGTTAATACATAAAAATAATGATGCGATTTTCCTAACAAACCTTTACAATGACTACTCTATACTATCTTCTGGAGTTTATCGAAATCCTAATACAATGGAAGGGCTTAGCATTATTAATACCTTAAATCTATATAAAAATGAATTTTATAAGCTTAATGCACTTACCGGCGTTTCAGTAATGAGAGACTTTAACTATGACTCAGCAAACTACAACCCCGGATATTCATTATCTTTAGAAAATATCTTTGATTATCATAACTCAACATTCAAACTAAGATTATATCAGCAATCCCCTAATTATTATGTGGCGGGATCGGATTCAGGTTTTATATGTGACCGATTAGGAGCTGAAGCTGTTTATAAATACAGCAGAGAGAATTTTAATACTAATCTCAGATACACAAGATATTTTTCTAATTTAGATAACAGGTATTCTGGTGGAATAACAACTTTTGATGAAGCATATATTAATGCAGGAACAACCCTTTTTAATTTTGCTAAACTTCGGCTTAACGGAAATTTAAGATACGGAGAAAATAATGTAGGACACAATCTTAACTATTACTATAATCTAAATGCAAGTAAAAATATAAACTCAAAGCTATCGATGGAAGCCGGAGTTATGGGTAATGCCTATAATACAGAATATAATAAATCTCAAGAAACCTATTCTAATGGATTTAAAAGTACTTATAATACAATATACTTAAATACAAACTATAGATTGCCGAGAAATAAAGGGGCTTTAACCCTCGGACACGATACCGTAAGTTACGAAACCGGCGGAGCTAAAAATGATTATAATATGATAAAAGTTAACTATAGATTTCCGGAATTTAAAAGAATTATACTTGCACTCGGTATAGGATACAAATATCAGGGTTTTGATGGCGGATGTACATATAGTGCTGCAATTGGATATAGAACAAAAACGGGAATGATTATAAGTCTTAATTATCAATATAATACAGCAATGGGTTATATGTTTAATAACATGTATATTCCTGCAAACTCAAGACATTCTATTAATTTTACTTTTAATGATACCTTTGCCTTTTCCGGCAATGGATTGCAATCAATTGGTACAAGCACTTCAGATGAGGGTTTTGTAGAAATTGTTACATATATTGACAAAAATCATAATCAAATCTTTGATAAGAAAGATTTGAAAATATCAGGAGTCCCAATATTAGTTAACTGGAAAACCCAGTCAATAAAAACAAAAAGAAACGGATTCTGCCCCTTGCAAACTGTTGAAAAAGGATTTTATGAAGTCAAACTTGATAGTAATAATCTGCATGCAAACCTCACGCCTGCAGCAGATGTAAAAAAATCTATTTATGTTGAACCAACAAAAATTACACGAGTTGAATTCCCACTTAAAAGCACAGTTGGTAATATTTCAGGAAAATTGAATATCAATGATGAATTTAATAGAAAAATGGTTATTACAGATTTTATTGTAAGCCTCTATAACTGGGAAGGTAAAGAAATTGCCTACTCTACAGTTGACCAGTTTGGTAATTATTATTTTTCAGGGATCATGCCAGGCAAATATAAAATTTCACTTGATAAAAACTTTATAAATGATTATAACTTAATACCAGATGTACAAAGGGGAGAGGTAACAGTTGATATTCCTTATGTTTATAAAGAATTTGTAGAATTAAAAAATCAAGACCTGATTTATAAATGTTATTAAACAACATTTATAAAACCTCCTGCTTTTAAGCAGGCTTGTATATAATCTTGAAAAATATATAAACTAAATTTATAATAACTATATGAACACTATTTCAGGGGCAATCGCCGGCTATCGGGATGTAAATAATTTTTATACATACGATTCTTTAAGAGTCGATACTCTTGAGAGAATTCCTTATAACAACAGAACCGGAATAGGATCCACAGCTACATCTACGGATGATATTGCAGCTTATGCATCAATCTCACCGGAAGCAATAGCGCTCTATCAAGCGGAACAGGGTTCAAACTCAGAATCAAATACTGGATCAGGAAATGATGAGCTGACTCAGCAGGAACAGAGAGAAGTTTCTGAGCTTAAAATGACTGACTCTCAAGTAAAAGCACACGAGCACGCGCACAAGGCTGCCGCAGCTGGACTTTCAACATCCGGGCCTAATTATGAATATGAAACCGGTCCCGACGGTAAAAAATACGCAGTAGCAGGAGATGTTAATGTCAGCTACAAACACAGCGATGATCCGGAAGTTAACCTTAGGAATGCCCAGCAGCTAAGAGCTTCCGCGCTTGCCCCGGCTGATCCTTCAAGTCAGGACAGAAAAGTCGCAATGCAGGCAGAAAGAGAAATTGCTCAGGCAAAGCAAGAAATAATGGAAGAACAACGCCAGACGGACGAACAAGCAAGCTCTTTCGGTGATAGTACATCAGAAATAAGTCCTGAAAATAGTACATCTTTCTTTACACAAAACCAACCGGAACTATAGTCACCTAAATTATTATTTATTCTTCTCCGGATAAATTACTCTGCAATAACCGGAAGCTGTAATATTTCTGTACCACATCCAGTTATCTTGAGTTCCGGTCATGAAATACTCACCGGTTTTTGTATTAATTTTTATTGTTCTCATATGGTGTCTAATTGACCATTCCCAGAGAGGGTCATATAACCTCAGTGTAATTTTATCACCAAGCAATCCTGCTCTATCAACCTTTTTAAGCTTAGTAATTTTATTTGGTTTATACAATTTATGCATTGTATTTGAATATAAATGCCCATCTCTCATAACAAAGTAGTCATTGTACTCTTCAAACTCATCAATGCTTCCGTCAAGTCTCTTTGCATAACATTCAATAATAGAACCGTTTGGCAAAGGATAAGAAAAAGGCTCCCCCTTCGTAAGTACAGTCAATTCCTTCTTATCAAGAATTTCCTGAGGACAGGTTAAGTCCGTCTTTGCATAAGCAGTTCCTGTTAACAAAACCACACTAAAAATAACCATTAACAATTTTTTCATAAAAAACACCTTATCTTAATAAACCTCATTCATTATACCTTAAAAACGTTTAAATATTAAAGAAGTATTTATTCCGCCGAAAGCAAAATTGTTTGTCATAATATATTCCGTTTCAATACTGCGCCCTTCTTTCCTAATATAATCAAGAGATGCACACTCCGGATCAGGATTGTTAAGATTCAGTGTCGGACAGAACCAGTTATTATTCATCATCTCAATTGATAAGATTGCCTCAATCGCCCCGCAGGCACCTAAGGTATGTCCTGTATAACTTTTTATTGAACTTATAGGAATATTTCCGCCCAAAACATGTTCAGTTGCGCGAGATTCAGCAATATCACCGAACTTTGTACCTGTTCCGTGAGCATTTATATACCCGATTTCACCGGCAGAAAGTTTAGCAGAATCAAGAGCCTGCTGCATTACAATACCCATTGTTTCTGAATTCGGATTTGTTATATGAGTTCCGTCCGTATTAGTTGAATAGCCCGCAATTTCAGCATAAATTTTTGCTCCTCTGGAAAGTGCATGTTCATATTCTTCTAATATTAAAGTCCCGGCTCCCTCTCCTATTACAAGCCCGTCTCTGGAAATATCAAACGGGGATGGAGTTAGTTTCGGGGTATCATTTTTAGTACTCGTAGCATAAAGAGTATCGAATACGCCTACCTGAGTCGGATGGAATTCCTCCGCGCCGCCGGCTATCATAACGGTCTGAACCCCATTTTTAATAAGCTCATACGCAGATCCTATCCCTACCGAGCCGGAAGTACAGGCTGTAGAGCTGTTAACCAAACGTCCATGGGTTTTGAAGTACAGTGAAATATTTACGGCAGTTGTTTGAGACATCATTTTAATATAAGACCCTGAATTTAGATTTTTTAACTTTTTATCAATATGCATTGAATAAAAATCCAGTATCGCATCAAGAGAGCCGCTTGACGAACCGTAACTTACTCCTGTCCTTCCGCCGGTTATTACTGGATCGCCAAGTAATCCTGCATCTGTAAGAGCTTCTTGTGCCGTGGTCACAGCCATAATTGCAACATCACCCATGGTACGTGTTATTTTTCTATTGAAATTTTCCGGCTGTTTAAAACCTTGTACCCTCGCAGATAGTCTGGTATAAAGATTTTCGTATTCATCCAGAACAGAATCATAGTTTACGCAATTTTCATAAACTTTAAGACGTTTGAATGCGGATTTAACAGTTGAACCGAGAGGACTCGCCAGAGCCATTCCTGTTACAACAACTCTTTTAGACGTCATAAGTACATTCCTCCGTTTACGGAAATCACCTGGCCTGTTATATAGCCTGCATCTTCACTCATTAAGTAATTAATGAGACTCGCAACTTCTTTCGCTGAACCTGCTCTCTTCATTGGGATATACTCTTTTATCAACTCTTCCGGAATCTGCGTGGTCATATCGGTTCCAATAATCCCGGGCGCAACACAGTTTACGGTAATTTTACGTTTTGCAACCTCAAGGCTTAAAGCTTTTACCGCACCGATAATACCGGCTTTTGAAGCACTGTAATTAATTTGACCTCTATTTCCTGCCAAACCTGAGACCGAAGAAAGAGCGACAATTCTCCCGCTCCTGTTTTGTATCATAGGAAGAATCAGGGGTCTTAAAACATTATAAAAACCATTTAGATTAGTATTTATAACATCATCCCATTCTTCATCTTCCATTGCAGGAAAAGCGTTATCACGGGCAATTCCGGCATTTAAAACTACACCGTAATAAATACCGTTTTCTTCAATATCATTTAAGAGTTTTATTTTACACTCTTCTCTGTTTGAAATATCAAATTGAAGAGTTCTTGTTTGTACACCAAAAGACTCAATTTCTTTTTGTAGTTCTTTAAGTTTTTCAATATTCTTATTGCAATGTAAGACCGTATTATATCCGTTTTTAGCCAGATATAAAGACGTCTCTTTTCCTATTCCTCTGCTTGCTCCTGTTATTAAAACTGTTTTAGACATTTATTACACCAATTCCATATCATCATTCTGATAAACATTAACTGTTGCACTTGCAACTTCTTCTCCTTGATTATAAATGAAACAATCAAAAGAAACTATGCCGTTTCCAGAAAAGACTTCTTGGGCAAGTATCTCAAGAGTCTCATTTTCTTTAAAGAGTTCAGATTTATTATTATAAAGTCTTGTTCCCAACAGAAATCCTACCTGCGGCTCCTCGCATTTTGATTTCAAGAAAGCATAACAACCTATAGTTTGAGCCATATATTCAATACCGATAATAGAAGAAACTCCTCCGAGTTTTTTATCAAAAAACTGGCTATTATTATTTATTGTTACAATACTCCTTAACCAGCCGTCTTCAATAGAGTATTCAAGAACATCATCTATCAATATCATGGGCTTTTTATGCGGAAGTATCGTTTCTAAATAGTCTTTGTTGTCCATTATTTTTTCCTAATACAATAATAGCATTTGTACCTCCAAAACCAAAGGAATTAGACACACAAATATTACATTTTGAATATTTATTCTCAGATTTTACCAATTTAACGGGTTTCAAATCCTGATTGTACACAGAATCGTAAACATGAGGAAATAATTTACCCGAAAAATTATTTAATAAATGGCAGCATAAAGCGGCTTCTATACTGGCAGCTGCGCCAAGGCAGTGTCCTGTTAAAGGTTTTGTTGAACTTACCGGAATTTTATCTGTGAATATTGCGTTTACAGCTTCCGCTTCCATAGTATCATTTGCTAAAGTGCCGGTACCATGAAGATTTATATAGTCTACATCTTCAGGACCTATATTTGCCATACTAAGAGCCTGTTCAATAGCTTTTTTAACTTCTTTCGCTTCCGGATCCGGAGTAGTACTATGAAACACATCCGAAGTTTCTCCAATACCCATAATTTCGATTCCGGCTTTTTCGGTATCTTCAACGATAAAACAGGCGCAGGCTTCACCAATATTTATACCCGTATGATTTTTGCTAAAAGGATTTGCAGGCTGCGGACTCAGAATTTCCAGAGAGCTAAACCCGTACAAAGGTAATTTTGTCAGAGAATCCGCCCCAATTACTAGAACCGCTTTTGAGACTCCTGATTGTAAATAGTTTTTTGCAGCAGAAAAAGCTTTAGCTCCTGAAGAACATGCGGTAGAAACAGTTATTGCAACATTATTCAGCCCCAAAAGTTCTTTCACAAATTCTGCCGGATTCCCAAGCTCGGAATGAACTTTAAGCCCGCTCTTTTCAAACTCTTCCACGCTTCCGTTAGTTGTTGCAACGATAACCGCAATATCTTCTTTTGAATATTTCTGCAAAAGTTCTGTCACCTGCGGTGTTAATAGCTTTAACACACATGCAGCCAAACGATTGCATCGTGTATCAAAAACGGGATTATTGATTTGCTCAAACTGAATATCAATTTTTCCGAGTCTCAAATTATAACCCTTAATAAGTTCTCGGTCAGTTACAAAATAGGAATTATCACCATTAACAGCATGACTGAATATTTCATCAATATTCCGTCCTAAATTACAAACAGCTTCGTATGCAGTTATTTTTATTCCCATAAACTCTCCTGTTTATACTATAATATTAGCATGAATAGCTTATCTTTTTATATTGATAAATTTATTTATTCCCAAAAGGAAGCAGAGCTTGATTTAAGTTTTATACCGGCCAATACAAGACGGAGGCTTAATATTTTTGATAAACATGTATTGTATCTGGTAAACAAGTGCATTGATGAAGGTACTGAAAACATTATTTTATCATCCAGATACGGAGAATTTGACAGACTGGTAAATCTTATAAGCCAGTATAAAGAAACCAACGAAGTTTCTCCCATGATGTTTTCTGCGTCAGTTCATAATTACCCGCTCGGACAGTTTTCCATACTTACTAAAAGAACAATCCCAACCCTGTCAGTTGCCGCAAGCGAAGATTCTTTTATTAACGGGCTCGTTACGGCAGCCGCCTCATTTCAAAATAATATTATTTATTGCTATGCAGATAATACGGAAGATATCATCACGGGAATATGTTTTAGTATGAAAATATCCGGAAACGGCAATAAATATAGCTTAAGAAAAGCAAAACCTCCAAGAAATAAAACTAATTTAGGAGAAATAATAGAATTTTTTGAAGGTAAAAAGAATTTTATTCAATCAGGTAATTTCATAATAGAGAGAATGTAAAATGAAAACTTTAAGAAGTTTGTTAATGGTTATAAGTTTTATTATTTTCGGTATCGGTTCATTAATCGCAGGATTAATTGTTTTTCCGCTTATAAAACTATTTTGCAGGAACCAAAGAAAATGCCTGAACCGTTACTCCGCAGTTGTTAACCACAGCTGGAATTTCTTTGTTAAATTTATTCAAATGATAAAACTGATAAAACTTGATATTTCAAATCTGGATAAACTTAAAAACATTAGAAATTCTGTTATTGTATCAACACATCCGAGTTATATAGATGTATTGATTTTGCTATCCTTGATACCTAAGACCACCTGCTTTGTCGCACCCAGACTTACGCAAAACGGATTTTTCAAAAAAATTATTGAATCAATGTTTTTAATATCCGGAAAGCCCTTGAATGAATTAAAAAATGATACAAAAAGAATGTTGGATTACGGATTTAATATATTAATCTTTCCGTCGGGCATAAGACACCGCAAAAATGAACATCCTAAAATCCACAAAGGAGCTGCACTTACGGCAATAAATGCAGAGAAAAATATTGTACCGGTTGTAATGTCCACGGATTTCGATTTCCTTCAAATAGGGCAGCCGTTCTATGATGCCGGGATAAAACCTGTAACTTACAGTATTAAATGCTTAGAGCCCATTAAGATTGAAAAATTTTTGAATTACTCTGACGAAGTTACACAAAAAAAAGATTTAACAAAAGAAATAAAAAAAGCTTTATATGAATTGTAAAAAATATTATAGTATGTTAGGATTTTATTATGACATTAGAAGATGAAATAAAAGATTTAATAATAAAATCTTTGGACTTGGAAGATATTACAATTGCTGATATTAAAAATGATGAGGCTTTATTTGGAGAAGGGCTCGGGCTTGATTCTATTGATGCCTTAGAACTCGGTATGGCATTAAAAAGGCGTTTTAACCTTGTTTTAAGTTCCAATAAAGAAGAAAATGTAAAATATTTTTATTCCGTAGATACTCTGGCAAAATTTATAAGGAGTCAGAAAAATGACTAAACCTTATACTAAAGAAGAAATAAAAGAAAAGTTAACCAATATTCTTAGTGAGGACTTTGAGGTTGAAAAATCCGACATTACTGATGAATCAAATTTATTCACGGATCTTGGATTTGACAGCATTGATGCCGTTGATCTAGCTGTAAGACTGCAGCAATTTACCGATAAAAAGATTTCTCCTGAAGAATTTAAACAAATCAGAACAGTGGAAGATGTTGTTAACGCAATATATGACTTAATATAGAATGAGATTTTTCCCTTTTATATTTACTATATGTTTATTTATTCTTTTTTATTTTAAAAGAATTTTTGTCATACGTTTATACCCGCCGGTAATGAATTTTACCATCTTTTTAATTTTCTTTTCATCTCTCTTTACAAAGGAAACAATTATCCAGAAATTTGCAAAAATGTGGAGCAAAAACCTGCATCCGCTTGAGTTAGCATATACAAGAAAACTTACCTATATCTGGTGCATATTTTTACTTCTGAATTTCATCATTTCTGTTATCACAGTATTTCTGAGCGATAAAATCTGGATGTTTTATAACTGTTTTTTCTCCTACTTTTTAATAGGAACAATATTTATTATAGAATATATCGTAAGAATATTTTTCAGAAAGAGGCATAATCTGTAATGTTAAATGATTTCTACAGTGAGAAATTTGATGAAAGGATTGTTTTAAAAAACAATTCCCAAACGGTTTGCCTTGGCAAGCTGAAAAAATATATTCAAAAAAATATCCCGATACTGAAAACAAAGCAGCAAAATGTCGTCCTGCCCTCCAATGACATTTTAACATTTACCGTTAATTTCTTTGCTTCCGTATTTTCCGGCAAAAATATCTATCTTATTGATGATATAAGCAGGGCGAAAAATCTGGCTCTTGACTTTGATGTATTGGACAGATGCTGTCTCGATGCAGAAAATTATTCCGGAAAACTTCCTAAAATCGATGAAGAAAAGACTTTTGTTAACCTTTTGACCTCTGGAAGCAGCGGCAAACCAAAGTGCATAACAAAAAACCTTACTAACCTGATAAAAGAAGCTCTTGATATAAGCAAAGCCTTTAATATTAATAACAAAGAGCTTATTGTAGCATCTTCCACCACCTGTTCTCACATGTTTGGACTGACTTTCGGATTTATGTTCCCTATATGCTGCAGGCATATTATATATTCCGATATAATAAAATATCCGGATCTTTACGATATAGAAAACAGTCTTTTTGTATCAACCCCTGCGTTTTTAGATACCGTAAGAAAAAATAATATTTTATTAAATGGCGCAAAATATATAGTTTCAGCCGGTTCAAAACTCAGGGATGAAACTTTTGAATACTTAGAAAGATTTTATAATATTATTGATATTTATGGCAGTACCGAAACCGGAGTTATTGCCTATAGAACGAGCTCAAGAGATAAAGAATTGACCCTGTTTGAAAATGTAAAAGTCACTCCTCTGGAAAACTCCGCGATTATAAAAACACCATATGCGTTTGGAAACGAAACAAAGATTTACGATAAAATTTTACAATCCGGTAATAAAATTATTCTGCAAAACAGAACCGACAGGCTTTTAAAAATTCAGGAAAAACGGATTTCTGCAGAAGATATGGAACATTCACTCAAACAACATGATTATGTAACAGATAACTACTGTTTTAAAAGTAATGACAAAATTGCCTGCATCTGCGCTCTAAGTGAAAAAGGAAAAATGTTTTTGTTAAACAATGGCATTATAGAATTAACAAAAGAGTTAAAAGCCCATTTAAAAAAGAATTATGAAATCATTCCGCAGAGATGGCGATTCACGGATGAAGTACCGCAAAATAAAGCCGGAAAGATTGATAAAGAATTTATTGAACATTTGTTTGAGATAAACCTGTCTTTTCCTGTAATACTGGAGCGAACCGCCGAGGCTGATAGCATTAATTATAAACTCTTTTTCCACAAAAATTGCAGCTTTTACTCAGGGCATTTCCCGGGTTTTCCTATAACTCCTGGGGTTGTACAGCTTTATATTGCAGCATTTTTGGGCGAAAGATATTTTCAAGAGAGCATTTCAGCAGGACAGATAAGAAAAATCAAATTCAGCAATATTATTCATGCCGGAGAAACAGTAGATTTAAAACTTATACACAAAAACTCATCTGTTAGTTTTGAATACTTTTGTGAAGATAAGATTCTTTCTTCGGGAATATTTTCATGTGAAAATGTATTTAAAGGAGTTGACTAATGAGCTTGTTTGAGTCTGAATACAATATAAAAATTCCTTTTCACGACCTTGACCCAATGAATGTTGTCTGGCACGGAAATTATATTAAATATCTGGAACAAGCACGCTGTGATATGTTTGATAAGCTGGGTTACACATATTATGACATGAAAGATGATAACTATGTCTATCCGGTTGCAAAATTGAATACAAAATATATTAAACCGCTAAGTTTTAATCAGGAAGTTACAATCAAAGCATCCCTAATTGAGATTGAACCTGCAATAATAATTAAGTACAAAATGTTTAATAAATCCGATATTGTTTTTGAAGCCGAAACAATGCAAATAGGAATCAATATTACAACCGGAGAAAGTGTATATAACGCTCCTGTAAAATTGCTGAAAGTATTAGGAATCCATAATGAAAAATAAATTAATATACCTGCAGATTATCTTTTTATTATTGACTCTCAGCTGTAGTGCTTCTGTCTATGACTACAATATAGAGGCAAAAAGTTTAGCCGATAAATTACCTGAACTTAATAATATTGAATGTAAATTTAAGCAGGAGCGAATACTTAAAAATATTGATAAACCTCTGATTTCAGGAGGCAGCTTCAAATTCGATAAGAAAACAGGGATTTTCTTTGAAACCACTTATCCGATTAAATCTTCTACTTCATATACAACAAAAGATTATGAACAGATTAATGAAATAATTCTTGCAATTTCAAACAAAAAATACTCAAAACTTGATAGTACTTTTGACTTTTACTATCAGAGAAGCAGCAGTAGCTGGACTCTCGGGCTGAAACCAAAACCTAAAACCGGCATTGACAAATATATTGACTCAATAACGATAGAAGGACGCAATTATATTAATAAAATTGTTATATTAATGAAGGACGGGAGCAAAACTACCCAATGGTTTTCAATAGAATAAGTATTATTAAAATCATATTTATACTGTTTTTGACGATTTTATTTTCAGCAGTACTTTTTACAAATAAAAATAAAGTCGAAACAAATCTTGCAAAATCGATTTTGCCAAAAAATATTATTGAAAATTCTCAAATTATCAACATTTCCGAAAAGCAATCAAAAGCCATCCGGGTGGTATTTGAATCAGATGACGAAAATCAGGTAAAGGAATTAAAGCAAAAGTTTTTGGAAGGAATTAATAAAGACTCTTTTGTTGTGACTAATCCTGATTTTATTAAACTTATAGATTTTTACGCAAAATCTCCTGACTGTTTTTTATCTGACAAGACAAGAGAGCTTCTTCTTAATCAAGATTATGACAAAGTATACCGGCAAGGTCTCGAAAGATTATACAACCCAACAGGAATTCCGATTATAGAAGTTGCAAAAGACCCGTTTTTCTTACTCACAGATTTCTTGTTTTCCAATAATATAACCGGAAAAAATAATTATATTGACGGTAAATACTACGATACGGAAATTATCAAACTTAGACCGGATATTGAAAACCTGGATAAAGATATAGCTGCTCTGGTTAAATTAAAAAATAAACTTTCCGTAAATGGAAATAAAATTTATCTTGGAGGAACTCCGGTTCATACGTACTACACCGCTCTTGCAAGCAATATTTCTATTAATATAATATGCCTTTTAATTACATTCATAATAATATTTTTAACTTACCGCTATTTTAGAAATCTGAAAATACTCCTCCCGATAGCATTAAGTATTTCTTTCGGATTTCTTGCCGGATTTGCCGTATCAAAAGCTATTTATACAAATTTTCATATCATTACATTTCTTTTCGGAACAACACTTATCGGAATCGGTATTGACTATTCTTATCATTATATTTTTGCGGAGAAATTGGATAAGAATTTTGTTAAAGATTTAACACTAAGTCTTTTATCAACCATTATGGGATTTTCCTTGCTTTATCTCCTTAAAATTGATGTTCTGAGTCAGATTGCAACATTTACAAATACAGGTCTTATTGCAATCTATCTGTTTATCTTAATTCTCTATCCATGCATAAATTTCCCTAAACCTGTTAGATTATTTAAAATTAAATTTAACAAAAAAATTAAAGCAGGTATTCTTATATTTATATTAATTGTAATAATAACAGGGCTTTTAAGAATACATTTTGATGATTCTTTAAGTTCTCTTTATACTCCTTCAAGAGAACTTCTTAAAGCCGAACAGCTTTTTAATAAAGTATCCAATCAGAACGCTGCCCAAACATCAATAATTGCAGTTAAAGGAGACTCTTTGCAAAATATCCTCGAGGAAGAAGAAAAAATTTGCTCAACTCTGGGAAAAAACAATATTGACTATATATCTCTCTCAAAATTTATACCTTCAATCAAACGCCAGAGGGAAAATGCAGAATTAATCAATATTCTTTATCAAAAAGAACTGAAGAATTATAGTGAAATTTTATCAAAAAGCCAGATTAATAAACTTATGAGCACTAAAAGTCAGCCTCAAGAGCTTAATATTAATGAATATCCGTTCTTTGAGGATTTGATTATTGGAAATACTGTATCATTAATTATTTCTTTCTCGGATAAACTTCCGGAAATCAATTCTCAAAACATTGAAATAACAGATTTTCAGGGAACTGTATCAAGTTATTTACGTCTGTACAGGATTGGTTTTTTGAAAATACTTCCTGCAATATATCTGTTATTATACTTAATTTTGGTATTATCATACGGTTTCAAAACATCAGTAAAAATGTTTCTGCCGCTTGTTATTTCTTCCGCATTTGTCATAGCTTTTGTAAGTCTGATTGGAGTTAAACTGAATTTATTTAACCTTCTGGGGCTGCTTCTGGCACTCGGATTTACTATTGACTACTCGATTTTTGGGAGAAAGAACCTTTTAAAAAGTGAGACTGCAATCTTCTTAGCCTGCATAACAACCGCTTTGTCATTCTTTCTTCTATCTTTTACTACATTTAAACTCATAAGTACTCTTGCTCTGACAACAGCTCTGGGAACATTTTTTAACTATATTTTAATTAAAGTATTTACAGACAAAGAATAATATATGCTATAATTTGTTTATGATTACAAGATCTCAAAAAAAACAATCAAGAATAGAAGCATTATCAGAAGCTCAAAAACTGGCATTTGCCCCAATGAGTTTTCAAGCTCTTGCTTCAATGATAGATCTGGGAATACTAAAGTTTTTGGATAAAAATTCAGTAACTTTACAAGATATAATAAACGGGCTTAATCTTGATGAATACACGGTAAAAACACTTTTGCAGATAGCGGAAGTCATAAGTATTGCGGAAGAAATAGAAGGAAAATATACTCTCTTGCCCAAAGGAGAGGCTTTCCTGTACGACGAAATGACTATTGCAAACTTCAATTTTGTGAGAAATATCTGTTATCTTGGTGCAAGTGAACTGACAAACTCTTTTATCCGTAAGACCCCTGAAGGATTAAAGAAATTTATTTCAGATAAAGAATCCACTATATATCCTATTATACCGAATCTGGCTGAACCTATGAAATCAAGCTGGTATGATTTTGATAATTTATACTCAGATAACTGTTTTGATAAAGTTTTCGAAATAATTTCTTCTAAATATAAAAGAATTTTTGATATCGGCGGAAATACCGGTAAATTTGAAAAAATATGTCTTAAAAATTCCGGAATCGAAATTACTATGCTTGATTTGGCAGAAAATATATCTGCAAGAATTAATGACCCGGAGCTTAATGGGTGTGACTTTTATCCCGTTAATGTTTTAGATAAAAATATTGTTTATCCTAAGATGGAAAATGCAGCAATTTTAATGAGCCAGTTTCTTGACTGTTTTTCAAAAGAACAGATTCTTAAGATTCTTACAGATTTAAAAAATAATATAGATAAGGAATCTTCCATATTTATACTGGAGCCTTTTACTAATAACCAGAATTTTGAAGCCGCAAAATTTTCACTTGTACACATATCACTATATTTTACCTGTATGGCAAACGGTGTGAGCAAAATGTATGAACAAGGCGAAATAATTGATCTTATTAAAAAAGCGGGTCTGGAACTTATAAAAGTTCATAATAACATCGGCCCGTTTGATTACACTTTATTGGAATGCAGAAAAAATGGAATGGTTTAATATAAAAGAAAAATCAGCCGGCGAAAAAAGGCTTCTTATAAGCTGGTATCTATACAAATTACTTGGAGTTAATATTGTATTAGTCATTGCATTTTTTGTTGCTATCGTAACTTTTTTTACAAATAAAGATTTAAGAAACTATTCAAAAAAATACTTTAAAGTCTTATACTCTTTTACAAAGAATAAAAAACATAAGCCGTCATGGTTCAATTCTTTCCGTCACATCTTATCATACGCAAATGCTCTTGTATATAAAATGGAAGCTTTTGCCGGAACATACAATATCAAAAATATCAGATTTACAAATGAAACTATGGAAAGAGAATTCTTTGAACGGATAAAAAATAAAGAGGGGATTTTATTTATTTGCAGCCATATAGGGAATGTTAATATTATGAAAACTTTCCTCAACAATAATACCTACCCTCAGCCAAAAACAGTATCAGTTTTTTTACAAAAAGAACATTGCACAATTTTTAATAATTTTATTAACTCTCTTGAAATAAAACGTGATAACTTAAAGATTTATCCCATAGAAGAATTTGATATCACAACGGTTTCCGAGCTGGATGAAAACTTAAAAGACGGAGGAATCGCTTTTATTGCCGGAGACAGAATCTCATCAAACAACCCTGATAAGTATCTTGAAGCAAAATTTTTGAACCACAAAATACTGCTCCCTATGGGAACATTTAAACTGGCTGAAATTCTAAACTACAAAACATACTTTATAAGCTGCCTGAGAAATAAAGAAAAATATGATATCTATCTTGAAGAACAGACAAACCTTAATATTTCGGCTCTACAGGAAAACTTCGTAAAATTTATGGAAAAAATGGTCCAAATAACCCCTTTTCAATTCTACCATTTTTATGATATATTTATGTAAAATATATTTGGTATGGAATTATAATTGGAGTTATTATGAAAAGAGTTATTGCATTAATTATGGCTCTAATCTTTATGAGCTGTTCTTCACCCGTATTTGCATTGAGTGAAGAAAATTCATTACACCTGCGTGATACACGAATTCAGCCGAAAGAACCTGCTAACGCACCTCAATGGACAGATTATGTACCTAAAAAGTATGAAAACCCCAGAACTGATTTTACAAGAGGCTCTTCAATTGCAGAATTAGTAACGGGAATCATTCTCACCGACCTGATTATTACCTGTCCGATAGGTATACCTATGATCTGTCATAGTACGACAAAGTTAAAAAATATATCTTATGCTGACAAAAAAGATAAATATTTTGAGGGACTGGAAAAAGCAAAAAACCTTCCTGAAGATGAGCAAAAAGAATATTATGAAAAACTGCTAAAAAAATGCAAAATGAAAAAATATCATATTGATTAGAAATACTGTTTCAAATTATATTTCCTTCCTTCAATGTTTTTGGTATTATACAGGAGCAGATATAAACAGGGGGAGTTATGGAATTTATAAATTTGATACTATCACATTTAATAAACTTTATTGAAAGTGTTATTACATATATGGGACCTTGGGGAATTGCATTATTAATGGCAATTGAGTCATGTAATATTCCGCTCCCGAGCGAAGCAATTCTCCCTTTTGCCGGATATATAGTAAGCAAAGGTGAGATGAATTTTCATCTTGCTGCCTGGGCAGGAGCTTTCGGCTGCGTACTCGGATCAATTCCTTCTTATTATTTAGGATATTTCGGCGGACGTAAGTTTATTGAAAAATACGGAAAATATTTTTTAATATCCCGTAAAGATTTAGATGATGCTGATAAATGGGTAGATAAATATGGAGATTGGGCATTTTTCTTATGCAGAATGCTTCCTGTAGTAAGAACATTTATTTCACTGCCTGCCGGAATTCTAAGAGCAAGAAAAAGAATCTTTTTCACTCTGACTTTTTTAGGCTCGCTTGTCTGGAGCTATCTTCTTGTATATGTAGGAGTGAAATTCGGCGAAAATATGGAAATGTTTAAACACCTCTGGCACAAGTTTGATATTTTAATTGTTTTAATCTTTGGTGTTCTCGGTATTCTTTATATTTATAAACACTTTAAACACCTGAAAGAATCATAAAACACTTTTGTGTTATAATAGGTTCATCTATAGGGAAGGAAAAAAAGATGAGTTTAGATGTATATTTAGGTATTGACGTTGGTTCTGTTACTACAAAGTTAGCATTAGTTGATGAAAAAGGTAAATATATAGATTCTTATATGTTAAAAACAGCAGGCAAGCCTGTTGATGCGGTTCAAATGGGGCTTAAGCAGATAATCAAACAAGCTCTGTGTGAATACAATGTTCAGGGTGTAGGCACAACCGGTTCCGGAAGAAATCTTGCAGGAGCTCTTGTTGGGGCTGATGTTGTCAAAAATGAAATTACCGCCCACGCTGTAGCCGCAAGCACAAATATTCCGGGGGTTCAAACCATTCTTGAAATCGGCGGTCAAGATAGTAAAATTATTATCCTCCGTGACGGTATTGTAACAGACTTTGCAATGAATACGGTTTGCGCAGCTGGTACAGGCAGCTTTTTAGACCACCAGGCGCAGAGATTAAATGTACCTATTGAAAAATTCGGAGAAACTGCTTTAAAATCGGAAAATCCTGCTCGTATCGCAGGAAGATGCGGTGTATTTGCTGAATCAGACCTTATTCACAAGCAGCAATTAGGCTATCCGGTAGAAGATCTTCTCTATGGTCTTTGTCAAGCTCTTGTAAGAAACTATTTGAGCAACCTGGCATTAGGGAAAGAACTCCTGCCTACAATCTCTTTCCAGGGCGGCGTTGCAACTAATTCCGGTATGGTTAAAGCGTTTGAAGAAGCCTTAAATACAAAAATTGTTGTTCCTCAAAACCACCAGACAATGGGCGCAATAGGCGCAGCATTGCTAGCTATGGAAAACCACCAATATACAGAAGTTCCGACTAAGTTTAAGGGTTGGGAAGTTGGTAATATGAATTTCCAATCCGTAACTTGCCAATGCACAGGATGTTCTAATAACTGCGAAGTTATTACTATTTTAGAAGGTGCAGAACCTGTTGGGCACGTAGAAAAAATTGGTGATATTAAAGGAAACATTATTGCCCGCTGGGGCGGAACCTGCGGAAGATGGGATATCGCTTAAGGGGGTAAATAATAGGAGTTATTATGACGATCAAATTAAGAGATTTTGAAATAGGCGGAGATAAGCTGACAATTCTTGCCGGACCTTGTGCTGTAGAAAGTCTTGATATTATGCGCCAAACGGCAGAAGGATTAAAAAAGGTTTGTGAAAAACTCGGAATTAATTATGTCTTTAAATGTTCTTATGATAAAGCTAACCGCTCATCCATTAACTCTTATAGAGGTTTGGGGATGGAAAAAGGGCTTGAATACCTGGCTCAAATCAAAAAAGAATTTGATCTTCCTATAGTTACTGATATCCATCTTCCGGAACACGCTGGAATAGCGGCGGAAGTCGCTGATATTCTTCAAATTCCTGCTTTTCTTTGCCGTCAGACAGATTTGCTCGTTGCTGCAGCTAAAACAGGAAAGATTGTAAATATTAAAAAAGGCCAGTTTTTAGCTCCTCAACAGATGAAATCCCTTGTAAAAAAAGTAGAGGACAGCGGGAATAACAAAATAATGCTTACTGATAGAGGTGTTACTTTTGGTTATAATAACCTTGTATCTGACTTTAGAGCTATCCCTATAATGAAAGAATTTGGTTATCCTGTGGTTTTTGATGCTACTCATAGTGTACAAATGCCGGGTTCAAACGGTGATTCTACAGGCGGAGACAGAAGGTTTGTGCCGGTACTCGCTAAAGCTGCAATGGCAGCAGGTGCGGATTGTCTGTTCTTTGAAATCCATCCTAATCCTGATTGTGCGCTTTGTGACGGACCTAATATGCTTTTCTTAAAAGATGCTCAAAAGGTGTTCACTACTTGCAAAGCTATCTTTGAAATTATTAAATCTGAGGACTAGTAATGGGAATAAAAAAAGTTTCAAAGACTTTAAAACCTTTAAAGGGCTCTGTAGTCATACCTCCGGATAAGTCAATTTCACATCGTGCTGTTATGCTGGCATCTTTGGCAAAGGGTAAGAGTATTATTCAAAACTTTTCATCCGGAGCGGATTGCAGGTCTACCATAGAGGTATTTAAAATGCTGGGAACAGATATAGAGTTCCTCAAAGCAAATACTCTTGAAATTAACGGAGGGAAATTAACCCCTTCATTTACCCCATATTCCTGCGGGAATTCCGGCACAACGATGAGACTCGTTTCAGGAATTCTTGCCGGACAAAATTATGATTCGGTTTTAACCGGAGACGAGAGTCTGTCTAAACGTCCGATGGAAAGAATTATACAGCCGCTTACCCTTATGGGAGCTTTGATAGATTCTGTAGATGGTCATGCGCCTTTAACTATAAGGGGGAAAAAACTTGCCGGAATTGATTATATTTCACCTCTTTCAAGCGCGCAGGTCAAATCTTGTGTGCTTTTTGCCGGACTTAATGCATCAGGTGTTACAACAGTTGAAGAGCCGTCTCTTTCAAGAGACCATACAGAAAGAATGCTTAAATACTTAGGTGCAAATATTGAAACCGAAGGGAAACGGGTTACGGTAAGAGCTTCCGAACTTGAAGCTAAGGATATAGAAATTGTCGGAGATATTTCATCGGCTGCATTTTTTATAACAGCCGGACTAATAGTAAAAGGGTCGGATTTTGTTATTAAAGATGTGGGGATAAATCCTACAAGAACAGGGATTCTTGATATAGTAAAAAGAATGGGCGGAAACCTTGAGGTCTTCAATCGTAGGGTTGTATCCGGAGAAGATTGCGCAGATATCCGCGTAAGATATACGGAGAATTTACAAGGCTGTTTGATTGGCGGTGAGGATATTCCGAGACTAATAGACGAACTTCCTGTTATAGCGGTTTTGGCTTCACAGGCAGAAGGCGAAACCGTTGTTACTGACGCGTCTGACTTAAGAAATAAAGAATCGGACAGAATTTCTTCTCTTGTTAAAGAGTTAAAAAAGATAGGAGTTGATATTGATGAAACTCCTGACGGATTTATCATCCGCGGGAAAAGGATATTATCAGGCGGCGCAGAGCTCGAAACGTACCATGACCACAGGTTAGCTATGAGTTTTTATGTGGCAGGACTTATCTGCAGGGAAGAAATTCTAATCAACGGATTTGAATGGACAAATATATCTTTTCCTGAGTTTGAAAGATTATTTGCTGAACTTTCTCTGTAAAAGGGCAAGTGTAAAAATTACCGCAAAGAGAATATACGCAAGCGCACAGGATTTCCCTATATCAAAGTATTCAAACGCGTATTTGTAAATTGAGTACACTATAACATCTGTTGCCCCTTTTGGCCCGCCGGATGTCATAACATATATTAAATCAAATACCTGGAAAGAAGATATTGCAGTTACCAGCGTTACAAAGTATATAGTAGGTTTTAAAAGCGGCAGGGTAATATTTTTAAATACGTTTATTCCGCTTGCGCCGTCAATTTTTGCTGCTTCGTAAATATTTGAATTAATTGTTGAAAATCCTGTTAAAAACAAAATTACATTGTATCCAATAAGTTTCCAGACAGAAACGAATATAAGCACCGGCATGGCTAAATGCGTATCAAAAAGCCAGGTATAATGTGTTTTAAATAACATATTTACTGCCCCGATATTTGGATCAAAAATCCAGCTCCAAACGATTGCTATAACAACAGCAGGAGTAATAAACGGTATAAAATAAATAGTTTTGAACCACTCTGAGCCGCATATTTTTTCATTTATAATCGCAGCTATTCCAAGCGGTATTGTTACGGCAAAAAATGTAACCGACAGAGCATAAACAACCGTATTAATAAGAACCTGAATAAAAACAGGCTCACTGAAGATTGCTTTGTAATTACTTATTCCCGCATAGGTTATATCACCAAGCAAATCCCAATTGGTAAAACTAAGGAGAAAAGAACACAAAATTGGAATCACAATGAAAATAAATGTTCCGATAACTGCCGGAAGAACAAAGAAAATTCCATATTGACTGCCAGTTTTATTCATTGTTTTCATACTCTGATTATATCAAATCAGCTGTTATCATCAATAAGTGATTAAACCTTGAATTTATTGACAATGATACTTTTATTAAGCTAAAATGAAGGTAGATTAGTATTTGGGTGATGGTTATAAGATGAGAAAGCATTTCAGGCTTAAAATTTTATTTTTGTTAGTATTAATTAATACAATATTACCTTTAAAAGCCTACGCATATATAGATCCCGGAACAGGCAGCATGGTTCTTCAAATAATTGTAGCTTCGGTTATCGGGTTGGGTATTACTTTTAAGGCTTGGTTTTACAAATTCAAAAATTTAATATTTAAGGGTCAAAAAAAGAATGGTTCTGAAAAATAGTATTCCTGAAACGTCGTCATTTAAGGATATGGATGCTCAGGTTTTTGTTAGTGAGAACAAAGTATATCGCAAGATTTTCAAATCTTATAAAAATACTTATTCCAAACTTATGGAATCCGGGCTTTATAATCGATTACAGGAGTTGGGACTTCTGATACCTCATCGAGAAATTGAAAGCTCTGAGGATTGTATTATTATAGAGCCGGAAAATGTTTTTATCAGCTATCCTTGGGAGTGGTGTTTTTCGCAGATTAAAGATGCGGCGCTTGCAACTCTTGAGATTCAAAAAATCGCACTTGAGTATAATATGTCTTTAAAGGATGCTAATTTTTTTAATATTCAGTTTAGGAATAATAAGCCGGTATTAATTGATACAACCTCTTTTGAAGAATATACGGAAGGCGAACCCTGGTGTGCATACAGGCAGTTTTGTGAAAACTTTTTGACCGTTTTAAGTTTAATGTCCCTGGTAGATTTCAGGTTAAGAGATTTTATTATATCAAATCTTGACGGAATTCCTTTGGATTTGGCATCAAAACTGCTTCCTTTTAGAACTCGCTTTAATCCCGGACTATTTATGCATATTCATATGCATTCCAAATTCCAAAATAAGTATTCAGACAATCAGAAAAAAATTAATACAGGGAAAATTTCTAAAGAGCAGCTTAAAATTTTTATAGACAATTTATACAGTGTAGTGAGCGGTATAAACCCGCCGGCTTCTAAAACCGAATGGGGAGAGTATTATAACTCTACTAATTATTCTGATGAAAGTTTTGAGATTAAAAAGAATCTGGTAAAAAGTTTTGTCGATTATGTAAAACCTTCTGTCAGCATAGATTTTGGAGCAAATAACGGAGAGTTTTCCAGATTGATAGCAGAATTTTGCGGGAAAGTCCTTTCTCTTGATATTGATGAAATGGCTGTTGAGTATAATTATAATAAGGCTAAGCAGAATAGAGAACAAAATATCATCCCTTTAGTTTATGATATTTTAAATCCGTCTCCGGCGGTCGGATTTGAGAATAAAGAGCGCAAAGATTTAGTAACCAGAATCGGAAGAGTTAATCTTGTCTGTGCTCTGGCACTTGTTCATCATTTGAGAATCGGAGGAAATATCCCTTTTGAAAAACAGGCGGAGTTTTTTAATACTTATGGTAAATTTTTGATTATAGAATATGTTGCTAAAAATGATTCAAAGGTTGAGGGACTTCTTTTAAACAGAAAAGATGTTTTTGAGGATTATACTTTAGAATCTTTTGAAAACGGTTTTTCTAAGTATTATAAAATTCTTAAAAAAGAAAATATTCAAAACACTCAAAGAACATTGTATTTAATGGAAAGTCTTTAAAAATTGAGGCAAATATATGACCGCTCTTAAGAAATTGATAATAAGTTTTCTTATATTTTTTGAAATAGTTATTTTTGCCGGAGGGGTAAATGTCTATTTTAATGGGAAGTTTTCATTATTATTAAATGTCTTAGAATTTGTATTTGTTCTTGCAATGGGCTTTTTATTATACAAATGTAAATTTGTAAAACAGTTTGAAGATAAAAAATACGGTATTATAAATATGTTTTTATTTTCATTACTTGCAAATTATAAGATTGTATACCTTTACGTTAATAATATTAGAGAAATTCCTTTTTATACCTTTTTATTGGTGTTAACTGCGGGGATTGCGGCATTTTTTCTGTGTTATTATTTGCTTAAATTTTTTATTCGAAATAGAAGCTGGAGTATATTTGTTTCAATAATCCTTTTGTTCTTTTTGCATTTCAGCCGGTTTTCAGTTTCGCAGATAAAGGTTTTTGAGATTTTAAATATTGATTATTATATTCTGATAGCAGCAGTATTGTGTGTGATTCTATTAGTCAGAACCGTTGATATTTCAAAAGTTCTGGATTTTTTCAAAAGGATTATTGTTATACTTCTTATATTTTCTTGTTTTAATTTGCTTTCAGATTTATTTAAATATAGGTTTGCGGGTCTTTTTGAGACAGGAAACAGTGTAAGTATAAAGTCGGATAAGACTCCGGTTAGAGATGTTTACTTTATTCTCCTTGATATGTATGCAGGGAAAGATACTTTAGATTTCTTGAACTTTGATAACTCCGAATTTTATACCTCTTTAAAGGAAAGAGGATTTGAGGTTTATGAGAATCTTAGCAGCAATTATAATAAGACAACTTTTTCTATCCCATCAGTTCTAAACGGGGATTATATAGAAAATCTTCCTGCTGCAACACCTTCTGATGCGATAGACAGAAGCCTTATGTTTAATTTAGCTCGAAAAAACGGCTATAAAATATGTTACCTAAATTCCTGGCCTTCTAAATTGAGCTTGAATCCGGATTATTATTACAAAATATACAATAGTGACAAAGTAGTTGTTTTAAATTCTGTATCAGCGTTTGTAAAAGGTTCTGTTTTAGAGAATTTAATCTCCGGAAAAATTCTTCCAAAAGATCAGGGAAAAGATAGATTTATTGGCGAAACTTTGAAAATTAAAGGGAAAAAACTTGTGTTTTTACATCTCTTAATGCCGCATGAACCTTATTTGTATGATGAAAACGGAAACCCGAATCAAAAGCAGGCACTGTCTGACTTTAATTATTCCGGCAAACATATTTTGAACTCTGAATCTTATTTAGGGTATTTAAAATATACAAATAAATATACTTTGGATTTGATTGACAGTATTTGGAAATCTTCTTCTGATGAGCCGATTATTGTGATTTTCGGGGACCATGGGATTAGAAGGAAATATTATGATAATGGTGAAGAGCTTAGCTTTGGGGATAAAGAGCTTTTGAATACTTATTTTAATACTTTTTTGGCGTACTACAATCCTTATGGGGCTAAAAGAGTCAAGACAAAGAGTTTGGTTAATTTTTTCAGAGTATTTATCAATGATGTTTTTGGAACAAGTTTGCAGGAAGTGGAAGATAAGAAATTTTATAATAATTATTATTCGCCGGATATGTTTAAAGAAGTAGCTCGTTTTCGGGTACAATAAAAAATATTTCTATGATATTATTTTATTAAAGTAGGGAGTATATAAAATGTTGGATTTAACAGCTTTTGGAAAGAATGATATAAGAGGAATTTACGGAGAAAATATAACAGAAGAACTTTTCTATTATACAGGAAGAGGTTTTGTTAAATATCTTGCCGAAAAAACCGGCAAGGATTATGAGCATATCTGGGTAAGCGTATGCAGAGATGCCCGATTGCATTCACCTGCGCTGTCAAAAGCCTTAGTGGAAGGTATTCTATCTATTGGCGCAAACGTTGCGGATTTAGGTTTAGCCCCGACTCCTCTGGGATATTATTCAGAAGTCGTCGGACTTCCGCCTTTTGTTACCAAGTATAATCAGGTTACGGGGGCTATGATTATAACTGCAAGCCACAATCCCAGCCAGTATAACGGTTTAAAAATGACTTATGCAAAACAATCTCTTAATGAAGAGCAGATAAAAGAGGTTAAAGAATTAACCGAAAAAGAATATAATCTTCAAATGCCGGCTTCACCAAAAGGTACGTATACTGAGTATGATTTAATCCCTGATTATATTGAAGCAATGAAAAAGAGTTTCGGAAGAATAGGGGAAGGAATAAAAGTTGTTGTAGATAGTGCAAATGCAACCGGCGGAGTTGTTGCGCCTAAATTATACAGAGCACTCGGCTGCGAAGTTATTGAACTTTATTCAGTTCCTGACGGAAGATTCCCGCACCATCATCCAAACCCTAGTGATGAAAAAACTCTTCACGATATTAAAAAAGCTGTTGTTGAAAATAAAGCTGATTTGGGAATAGCTTTTGACGGTGATAGTGACAGAATCGGCGTAATTGATTCTGAAGGAAATGCTCTCACAGGAGATAAGCTGCTTTTAATTTACGCACAAGGTGTAATAAAAGAATATAACGCAAAAGGTATTAAACCGTTTATTGCATCGGAAGTAAAATGTTCACAGGTTCTCTACGATACAATCGATAAACTTGGCGGAATTGCAGTAATGTGCAAGACCGGTCATGGCTACATCAAATCTAAAATGAAAGAAGTCGGCGCAGTGCTTGCAGGAGAAATGAGCGGACATACCTTTTTCAAAGACAGATACTACGGATTTGATGATGCAATATATGCAGGATGCAGGATTATTGAAATTTTATCTGAGAAGAAAAAATCTAATCCTAACTTTAAAATCTCTGATATGTTAGAACCTTTCAATTCCGTATATTCTTCAAGCGAAGTGAGACTATCCTGCCCTAACTCTTTAAAGAAAACAACTCTTGAAGCTTTTGAAAAAGTTATAAAAGAAAATCCTGATTTCTTTGGCTCAAAAATCAAAGATATCATAACTCTTGACGGTATGAGAATTGTTTTTGACAGCGGCTTTGCGCTTATAAGACAGAGTAACACGGAACCCGTGTTTACACTGAGGTTTGAAGCTGAAAATAAAGAGACAGCCCAGAGATATGAAGAACTCATGGTCAATGAGCTGTTGGAAATTATTAAGAAGAATGCTGTTAGTGTCTAAAAACAAGCCTCATCGCACCAAGAAGACTCTTTTAGTTTGTAAGGTATTTTAAATCCAAAAATATTCTTATCATCCTTAAAACTCTTTACAAAGATTTTACCTTTGTGGGCTTCAATAATCCTTTTGGAGGCATACAAGCCTAAACCGATTCCGAGCTCTTTATGCGCAGCAGCATAAGTAACATACTGGGCAAAAATAGCTTTCTGTTTATCTTCCGGAATATATGGACTTTTATTTTCAAAACTAAAACAAGCTTTTCCATTTTCTTTGTATACAGAAAGTTTCAAAATACTATCTTTATAAGCATATTTAATTCCGTTAGATAGAAGATTCATAATAACTCGCTTAATCTGAACTCTGTCAGCATTTACTGTTTCAGGTTTTAAACTTGAATCTATTGATATCCCGACTTCTTTGTCTTTAGCTACATAAATCATTTCAGAAACACATTCCATAACAAGATCCGGCAGTGAAAACTCGCTGTAATTGAGTTTTGTAAGTCCTTCATTGTTTCTGTATGTTGCAAGGAGTGTAGATAGCATACCGTTCATATACCGGCAGGAATCAAGAACCATCTCTACAAGTTCACGCTGTGAAAGTGAAATTTCGCCAAACTCTCCTTTTAAGAGTAGCTCCAAACCTCTTATTTGCGCAATAGTGGGGTTCTTTAAATCATGACCCAGAGATGCGACGAAAGTTTCTCTCTGGGTATTTAATTGCTTTTCAGCATCAATATTATTTGCAAGAGTTATTATTCCGGTAACGTCATTATTAAAATCATTTATCGGTACTTTATAAACTTTATACCAATGCGGAACCCCTTTATAATCAACTACTTCTTTTTCTTTCACAAGAATTTTGTTATTCTCAAGAACAAAATTATTTTCTTCATCATCTTCTACTTTGCTTTTGGTCTTATCTATATGAATATTTGAGAAAGCATCATAACCCTCATTAACAAAATTAAGAGAAGGTTTAGTACCAGCTATATAGTTCAAATTTTTATCCTGCATATAAATAAGCATCGGTATATTTTCAAGCAGAGATTTTAGTTGAAAATGTTTAAGGACAAATCGTTCTTTGACACTTTCTTCATGAGTCACATCTTTAACTATAGAGATTGTTCCTAAAAATTCCAATTTATCAAGAATGGGAGTTGTCGTAATATTATAAATCTTAGGAGTTCCTTTTGCTGATTCTACATTCATAATATAACTTATCGGCTGTTTTTCTTCTTCTACGGCAGAATTAACTTCCGAAACCAGTTTAAGATTATCTTTAGATAAAGTTTTACAGCTCTTTTTACCGATTAAATCCTTAGGATTTTCTATTCTATAAAATTTTAAAAAAGCATCATTCACAGCAAGGTATTTAGAATTCTTATCCTTAAAAACTATTCCATCCGGACAGTCCTTGAATAAAACGCTTAAAATATTTGTATAATAAGAGTTAAGGTTCTGGTTATCAGCGGCGGAATTTTTTATACTTTCCAAAAGTTTCTCCTAAAGGTTATCCTTATCGTAATCATTCTACACTATGGAAGCTGATATTGGATATTAACCGGTTGTCCTATATTTTATGAATTGTGAGGTATAAAGGAGGTTATTCATTCTGCAATTTTACATAAATCGGATTGTAAGTAAGTGTCGGTCTTGAATTGCAAAGATTCAGATAATTATTTTCAAATTTTATAAACTCGCCTTTTGTCCACTGCTTGGACTCTATTGCATTTACACCCGTTAAATGAAGGTGTTTTAAGACTTCTTTTGGATTTTGAAATGCCATAATATGAATTTCTTCTTCCGCTATAGGGGCAAATTCTTCAAACATTTCTTTTATTTCCAATGGAGAATAATATTTTAAAGTATTTTGAGATATATGATAAATCTCCCGAAAATTTTCTTTTCCAAAAGTTGAGAAAAGCAAAACTCCGCCCGGGTTAAGCCTTGCAAGAAGCTTTTTTACAAACCCTTCAAAATCTTCAATCCATTGAAACACTGCATTTGACAAAATTAGATCATATTTTTCTTCCCGTGTATCAAGATATTCTTCAACATCTGCATGAACAAATTCTATTTCAGGAGCAATTTCATTTATAAAACTCTCGCAATCCTTCACAATATCAAGGGCCGCATAGGTTTTATAGTTCAATTTCTTAACCGCTAATTCCGTGAGGAAACCGGTACCGCAGCCGATTTCAAGAACATTATCAAAACGATCGCGGGGAAGAAAACTTACTAATCGTTCAGCCATCCTTTTTTGGATTCTCGCATGATCGTTATAGCTTAAAAGGTTTTTAGTAAAACGCTTTTGAATAAGTTCTTTATCTTTCATTTTTATCCTTCATTATATTTACCCCTACCCCTTTACCCCTTTTACATTTAGCGGAGTAGTTTATTGCTATACCTACTAACCATATTTACCCATTTACCCATTTACCCCTTTACCCATTTACCCCTTCGCTCCATTTTTTGAACAGGAAAAACGGGCAGTGTCCGCTTGTTAAATTAGCAGGGATATTCCAGAATTTTTCCTGACTTCGGGTTGGAATAATTTTGTCATTATCGCTTATAAGAATTCTTGTATATTTGAAATCCAAATTGGCGCTATAACTTTTAATTGCAACAAGCTCCGACTTTTGATTTTCAATATCTCTGGATAGTTTTATATCAACAGGAGAATCAAACATACTTCTTATGAATCTTTCTCTTCCCTGCTCGTTAAATCCTCTTATTGTTAAATCATATATTCTCGGATTAATACCAAACTCTGCATCAATAGGTTTAAGCGTTCCGTTAACAGCTGTCGAAGAAAGGTATTCTATAGGAAAAAGGGTTGCAATCATTACTCCCATAGACCAGGAGACAAGGTGTTTTTCATAATTTTTCAAAGACGAAAAATCAAAATCAGTTTCAAGATTATTGTAATCGTAAAACATTAATACGTCATAGTCATCAGGATCAAGATGTGCTACAACAGCTTCATCCATCCCCCAACCGTTAAAGAAAACTATTAGTTTTTTATTCTCTTTTATGTTAAGCCATTTATACTTCATATTTATATTATAATACAAAGCTTAGAAAAGAATTTGTACGGTTATATTTCTTGACCTCTGTTTGTTATCAAAATCCAAAAGCACAACCTGCTGCCAAGTACCGAGGTTCAATAATCCGCCCACAAGAGCAATATTAACAGAACTGCCGACAAGAGCGGCTCTTACGTGTGCATACCCGTTTCCGTCATGCCAGATTTCATCGTGGTGATATTCTTTTCCTGTAGGAGCGATTCTTTCAAGAGCTTCTTTTAAATCCAAAATAAGTCCGTCTTCATACTCTATTGTAGTAACGGCGGAGGTACTTCCCTGAACGGATACGCACACAATCCCATCCTTCAATTCATGCTGGTAGACACAGTTTTGAACCTGTTTTGTGATATCAATAATATCGTTATTTCCTTTAGTATTAATAGTAAATTTTTCGTTAATAACTCCCATTTTGGATGCTCCTTACTCTATAATTCTGTATAGCGTTGATGATTCCTGTATACTTACATTGCCTTCCGGAACCTTTAAGACCTCGACTTTTTCTTTGCCGGATGCGTATTCTATTTCAATAATATCACCTGTTTTTAATTGTTTTGCGGGTTTAGCCGGATTTCCGTTTACAAAAACACGTCCCATCTCGGAAACAGAGTTTGCAACAGTTCTTCTTTTTATTAAGCGTGATACCTTTAAAAACTTATCCAGTCTCATTTATAACCCTTTTATAACTTCTTTTACAAGAACTTTAAATCTGTCTTTTGCAATACCTGCCGCATGGATTACATCGGAATGAGAAAGCGGAGCAGCACTGACGCCTGCAGCTGAATTACAGATACAGCTTATTCCGATAACATTCATCTTCGCCCAGGCTGCAACAATTGCTTCCGGCACAGTGGACATTCCAACGGCATCAGCCCCAAGAGTTCTTGCCATTCTGATTTCTGCCGGAGTTTCGTAAGAAGGACCTGTGAACGCAATATAAACACCTTCCTGTAAATCAATTCCGAGTTTATCAGCGGTTCTTTTTGTTAAATCAACGAGTTCCGGAGTGTAAATACTGCTCAAATCCGGGAATCTTTCTCCCATTGAATCATCATTTTCACCTATAAGAGGATTTGTCCCCATAAGATTGATATGATCTGTTATAACCATCAAATCAGACGGATTAAAAGAAGGATTTACACCGCCTGCCGCGTTTGTAACAATAAGAGTTTTTACCCCGAGTTTTTTCATAACCTTAACAGGATAAACAACCTTCTGCATAAGATGCCCTTCATAGAAATGGAATCGACCCTGCATCATTACAACATTTTTACCGTTAATTTGAGCAAAGACAAGTCTTCCTTTGTGACCTGAAACAGTAGAAGCTTCAAACCCGGGAATTTCAGTATAAGGAATTGCAAGCGAACAGAATTCATCAGCAAGTTCGCCAAGCCCAGAACCTAATACTATACCGACCTCCGGAATAAAATCTCCAAGCTTGCCTTTTATCTTCTTGTTTATAAAATCAACCGTTTTTTGCAGCATAATAATCTCCTAAACCCACGATAATAACAAAGGAAATTTTACTATAAACATAGATCGACATCAAGCCTGCAAGAGTCCGAATAGAGCATTCTTAGTAAAATTATAATTCAACTTCGTTTACTTCATCACCGGATACAAACTGGATACCGAATTTTGCACGGAAAATATATCTTACGGTGTTGCTTTGAATTTCATACATCATTTTATTAAATAAGTCATACGCTTCTTTTTTGTACTCAATTAACGGGTCTTTTTGACCGTAAGCTCTTAGTCCGATACCTTCTTTTAACATATCAATATTATGCAGATGATCAATCCATTGATTATCAACAACTCTTAAAAGAACATCTCTTTCAAGACTTCTCATTATATTGTTATCACTGAAGGCAATTTGTTTTTCGGCATCAGGGCTGTACTGTTCCATAATAGAGTTATAAAAATTAATTATCTCTTCTTCATGGTCTTTGTAAGCTTTCTGTGCAGCATCTCTTAAAGATTCATAAATACGGGAGAATCTGTAAGGTTTTATATCATCAATAGAGATATAAGAAAGCTGCGGAATATTTGAATGCAGCTCCTTAATAAGGGTTTCCAAATCCTCAGGAATATATTCTTCCGGATTCATTTCCGGAGTAATATAGCTCTTAAGGAGTCTGTCAATTTCTTTATCAATCATATATTGAATATCTTCGGTTAAATTCTTGCCTTCAAGAACTTTTCTTCTTTGAGCATAAAATTTTTCTCTCTGAATATTCATAACATCATCGTACTGAAGAACGTTTTTACGAATATCAAAGTGATATGTTTCAACTTTCTTTTGTGCGGATTGAATCTGTCTTGTAATAAGAGAAGATTCAATTGCCATATCTTCTTCTACATTAAGCATATTCATAAGGTTTGTAATCTTATCCCCGCCGAAGATTCTCATAAGATTATCTTCAAGCGAAAGGAAGAATCTTGTAGAGCCCGGGTCGCCTTGTCTGGCAGCACGGCCTCTTAACTGGTTATCAATTCTTCGTGACTCGTGTCTTTCTGTACCTATAACGTGCAGACCTCCGAGTTCAACAACTTTAGCGTGTTCTTCTTCCGTAATCTTTCTTGCCCTTTCAAGAGCGTTGTCTTTTATTTCTTCGTAATTTTTATCATCTGGAGATACTCTGTGTTTTTCTAATTCTTCTTTTGCAAGATATTCGGCATTACCGCCAAGCAGAATATCAGTACCACGGCCTGCCATGTTTGTAGCAATTGTAACAGCTCCGACACGTCCTGCCTGTGCAATGATATAAGCTTCTCTTTCATGCTGCTTAGCGTTCAGTACATTGTGTTTTATGCCTTTTTTCTTGAGTAAGTCCGAAATGTATTCTGATTTTTCAATACTTATTGTCCCGACAAGAACCGGACGTCCGATTTTATGCTGTTCAATAATATCATTTACTACAGCGTTATACTTAGCTCTTTCTGTTTTGTAGATAACATCCGGATAATCTATCCTGATATCAGTTCTGTTTGTCGGAATAGCAGTAACTTCAAGGTTATAAATTTTACCGAATTCAGCTTCTTCCGTCATTGCGGTACCTGTCATACCGGAGAGTTTAGGGTATAATCTGAACAGGTTCTGGAAAGTTATACTTG
>CALUTG010000010.1 GCA_944323615.1 Candidatus Gastranaerophilales bacterium | reverse complement strand
AGGAGAAGACGGATTCTTAAGAATAAGAATGGAAGACATGTTCTATGCGCTTGTTAATGCCGTAAAAGAATTGGATTCTAAAGTGGAAGCTCTGATAAAGAGAGAGCAGAAAATAGATGAACTTGAAAAACAGAACTTGGAGCTTGAGAAACGAATTACTAAGCTGGAAAAAAGATTAGCCCGGCTTGAGAAAAGTAAATAAAATTTATACAATTACTATTATTTGTCTGGTGTGGAGTTTAATAAATTTCACACCATTTCTTTGACTCTTTTGTGTTTGTATTAAAATAATATTGTGGCAATGGGTAGCATAAAGAGAACATTATGAGTATCTGTATTTTTCCGGGAACATTCAATCCAATACATAATGCACATCTTCAGATGGCTGAATTTGCTTTAAAATATTTCGGATTCGAAAAAATAATTTTTATTCCGGCTTATATTCCGCCTCATAAAGAATTATCATCTAATCTTGCAAAACACAGATACAAAATGGTAGAAATAGCTACCTCAAAGAATCCTAAGTTTGAAGTATCAGATATAGAGTACAAATCAGACTCTCCTTCTTACTCTCTTATCACGGTAAAAAAAATTATTGAAAAATATAACCTTAAAGATCGTTTAAACTTTATTATAGGAACTGATGCTTTTACAAAACTTGAGACCTGGTATAAAATAGACGAACTTAAGAATCTGGTGCATTTTATTATATTCCCGAGAAGAGGGGATGAACCTAACTATACATATTTTAGAAATAACGGATACGACTTTGAAATCGCTCCTATGAACTACATAGATATTTCATCCACCGAAATAAGACATGATAAACAGAATGGAGAAACAACAAAGGCTGTGGAGGATTATATAAAGAAAAATGGATTATACATCAATTAAAAAATGGCTGAAAGAGAATTTGACGGAGGAGCGGTATCTGCACTCTCTGGGTACTGCAGAATGCGCTGCCGAGCTTGCCGAAAAATACGGAGTTAATAAAGAAAAGGCTTATCTTGCAGGGCTTATTCATGACTGTGCAAAATGTCTTAAAAAAGAGGAGCTTTTAGATATACTTCATAAAATGGAAAATATTCACGAAGATGAATTTATTAACCCTAAAACTTATCACGCACCGGCAGGTATCCCTGTTGCAAAGAAAGAATTTAATATAACTGATGAAGAAATTCTTTCAGCTATAAGATGGCACACCCTTGGCAAAGAAAATATGACGGATTTTGAAAAAATAATTTTTATTGCCGATAAAATAGAACCTAAAACCAGAACGGAAGATTACGTCCAGCCCATAAGAGAAGCTTTAAAAGAAGAAAACGGACTTAATAAAGCGCTTTTTATCTGCTACAAAAACACTATAAAAAGCCTTGTGGACAGAAACCTCAGAATATGCCCTCAGACAATTACCATTTATAATGAATTATTATCAGTGTTGTAGACTTAATTTTAAGAAAATAGTATAATTGGATTATGATGAAAAAGAGACTTGGGCTGTTACTTATAAGCATATTTCTGCTTAATAATCTTGCATTCGCTGCCCCCGAAACTTTTGAAGGGCATGCCGAATATGATGATGAGTATTCTGCTCTGGATGAAAAATTATTCACAGGAAAAACCGAAACACTGGAAAAGCGGGATACTATTGAAATGACAGTATCTCAAGTCCTTGACGGAAGCTTCTCTTTTGAAGGAGATGAATTTTTTGCCGAGGTTACAAGCGATGTTATCGGGGACAAAGGGGTAATTATTCCTAAAGGTACTGTTGCACATGGTGTCATTAAAGAAACCAGAGAAGCAAAACGGCTCGGAAGAGACGGCTATCTTGATTTAAGCTTTGATTATTTAGTAACCCCTGACGGACGTGAAATCCCTATTGAAGGGAAAATGTCCACAAAACTTCATCCTGTTAAAGCCGCAACAAAAATCGTCGCAACAGATATCGGCTATACGGCTCTCGGAGGTCTTGCCGGAGGTGTTTTTGCAGCGCAGGCTCTCGGAATAGAAGCTGCTATCGCGTCTCAAGGATATACTCTTGCAGGTGGTGCCGCGATAGGCGGAGCAATAGGTTTAGGAATGTCTTTGTACAGAAAAGGGAAAAACGTTCTTATATCTCCGGGAGACGAAATTAAGGTAAAAATTCTTTCTGATGTAGAACTTCCAGTATATAAAGAAGAGGCTTTAAAGAAAAAAGAACAAAAATATCCGGGACTTGAAATCAGGATTGCTAATATTGTTTATGAAAAAGATCCTTTTGGAGAAGTTAACACAATAACCCTTTCTCTATCTATAGCTAATATGTCAGACAAAAGCTTTGCCGGAATGGATTTAGCTCTGGTAAGCGACTATAACACAGTTTATAACCCCTCAATCTTTGGTGATACAAAACTTTTATTCTCCCAGTTTAAACCCGGTGACAGAAGAGCAGGGAAAATATCTTTTGCCGTAAGTAATGTAAAACATTCCTACTGGCTTGTGGTAAATGACAGAGCAACAAATAAACCTCTTACCAGAATATCTCTTGATAACGCTTACAAAAACGTATCAAAAGACGTTAAAAAAAGAAATGCTAAATTAAAGAAAGCTAAAAAGAATTATTACAAAGAAGATGACCCGTTTGAAATGGAATAATTTTAATCCAAATCATAATCCAGCATTGTAACAACTTTAACACCTTTTTCTTCAATCTTGGCTCTGCCTTTTAACGGAGTAAGCTCAATAATAAATGCTGCAGCAGCGACTTCACCGCCCGCTTTTTTTACCAGATTACAAGCTGCAGCAGCCGTACCGCCTGTAGCAAGCAAATCATCTATAATAACAACCCTGTCTCCCGGCTTAATAGCATCTGTATGCATTTCGATTGTATCAGTACCGTATTCCAGAGAATAGGTTTCTTTTATTGTCTCAGCAGGAAGTTTATTAGGTTTTCTTATCGGTACAAACCCTGCATTTAATTTGCATGCCAGAGGTGCGCCAAAGATAAAACCTCTGGATTCAATTCCGGCAACATAATCGATTTTCTCATCCTGAAATTTTTCATATAGGAAATCAATCATAGTATTCATAGCTTTAGCATCTTTTGTTGCCGTAGTTATATCCAAAAAGATAATTCCTTTTTTAGGAAAATCCGGAATCATTCTTATATGATCTTTTACATACTGATAATTATCTGTCATAGTCATCATCCCTATTTATACCTCATTAAGCTCGTGTTCTTGCCTGATTTTTTCTTCCATAACCAGACCGTGGGCAGTTTTGCCCCATTTCATATCTTTTTTACAGAATAATATTTTACCACAAATAAACAATACCATCGGAAACCATATAATAAAGAAGTAAAATGTCGTTTCTGCAGCCTGCTTAAACGCTTGCAGTCTTGGAAGAAAATCATACCTTCTCAAGCTGTACCTGATAGCAAGGAAAAAGCCCAAACCGACAACCGAAGAAACGATTAAAGATGACCACAGCACATTGTGCAAGCTGTATGGATCGATCTTATCCGTAAATAACTTAATAACTCTGAATACAATTTCAAGAATAAACCATAACGGCATTATAAACTGGGTTATATAAACAGCCATATCAAATCTTGCACGAAGAGACATATGCTCAGAGCGCATAGC
The DNA here is from genome assembly GCA_944323615.1 of Candidatus Gastranaerophilales bacterium. Lineage (GTDB taxonomy): Bacteria > Cyanobacteriota > Vampirovibrionia > Gastranaerophilales > Gastranaerophilaceae > CAG-196. The sequence continues at coordinate 37,232 of CALUTG010000010.1, read as the reverse complement.
TTCACCGAAATACTCTAGATATCTTCTTATGGTTCCCTCAAGCCACCGTCTTCTTTGTCTGAAAAGCGGCATAAGGTAAATAATACCTTCTTCATATACACACGCATCAGGACAAAATCTTATATCCCAGCCTTTAATATGGAGTCTGGTAGACATGTCCAAATCATCCGTAATTGTATAATTATTCCATCCGCCTATGTCCTCAATAGCTTCTCTTTTAATTAACTCACCGTTCCCGCGCAGTTCAACAGCCCCTTTAACGGCATCTCTTCCCACCTGAAAGTGGGTATCTGTTGAATATTCATTATTCTGACATCTTGTTAAAAAGTTATAATCTTTATTTCTAATAATTTTCCTTGCCTGCACAGCTCCAACATCGGCGGGTTCTAAATTAGGAATAAGTTTATTTAGAAAGTCCGGTGCAACCGTAGCATCGGCATCAAAGACCAAAATAGCTTCACCTTTAGCAATCTTAAAAGCATCATTTAAAACTGCTGATTTCCCCGGGAAAGCATCTTTATCTCTTATAAGAGCCGTAACCTTATCGTATTTTGCTTCTAATTCTTTTATAACATTAGCCGTATTATCGGAACTTCTGTCATCAATAACAATAACCTCGAAGTTTGGATAGTCCATTTGCAAAACATTCTCAACCGTATTTGAGATAACATACTCTTCATTATGAGCAGGTATCATCACAGTCACAAACGGCTTATAATTTTCGTTAATAACAGGCGGATGCTTTCTCAACTTACGTTTTTGATACTTAGTCGCTGCAATCAGGTAAAGTCCGTAAATGGACATACACACACACAGTATCACAAAGCCCACTACCGTATTAACGTAGTTTTGGAATACAAAAAGGAACACTCCTAATATTGATAAAATTATAAATAAAAGAATTCTTTCTCTCATAACTCCACCAGCACAAACATGATTATATCAAAAACAATATAAAGTTTTGTAAAAATTCATTTATATCATGTCCTTAAGAAACAGTTAGCACAGCTTTTTGCAGTGTTAATATTTATTGCGATTTTTACCAAAAATTAAATTCAATTTTACATTTCTTAATATTTGAGCTTAAAAAAGGCAATTTTTTATTTCTTATATACTTTATATATATGTAAGAGATAAATACAGGAGCTTTATAAGATGTTATTCACTACTAATACAGTTAACAACGAAGAACTTAACTCTATTAACAACTTCTTCAAACAGTATGACAAAGAAATTGAAGTAGTTGACGTGAATGACGTTGTTGAAGAAACTCCTGTTTCTAAATACATCTCTTCACTTGTTTCTTCTCAGTATCAAAAATCTGTTGAAGATATAGAAAACACCAAAGTCGGTAACAGAATCGTCAGAAAAAGATCCCTCCAGCAGGTTATGAGAGAATCTTTCTTCTACGGCGCTAACAGATTCGGTAACAATTTCATCGCTTAATTAAATAACTCAACGGGGCTTATATTTACCCCCTCTCTTATATTTACATCTTACACATCTTACATCTTACTAAAGCTTTTTACCCCGGATTCGGGGTATTTTTTTATTGGTAAACTTTTAATTTATTAAATTTACGTTTTTGAATATCATAAGTCAGTACATCATAACGCTGTTGGTTAACCTTAAAAAGAATTGCGTTATCAATATCAGTTCTCAATATTTTGGAAGGTTCAAGCAATTTAAGCGTGTAAAGGTTTGGATGTCCAAATTTATTTTCACCTACGGAAATTATTGAATACTCAGGAGAAAATTTCTTCATTAATTCTTTATTTACCCCTCCGGCTGCGCCATGATGAGGGACTTTAAGCACGGTTACTTTACCTGATATGTCATTATGCTTTAAAATCTCTTCTGCGCCGGCATCTCCGGTAAACAGCATGCGAAAATCATTGTATTCCGCCATTGTTAAGATGGAATCGTCATTATCATGCCCGCTGCTTGCTGTTCCAGAGTAATTTATAACTTTTAGTCCGGAATTATTATAGACATATTCTCTGTTTTTAACTTCAATAAGCTTTGTATTTGTTCTTTTGGCGGTGTCATAAATTTGTTTTGCAGCATTAGAGTTATGGTTGAGCGTGTTTACGTATATTTTGGAGACATTGACTCCTTCCATAAGAGAGACAGCTCCGCCGCAATGATCATTGTCAAAGTGAGTAACGATTATGGAATCAATGTTCTTTATACCTCTGTCTTTCAGATACTTAAGCACAATTATTTCCGCCTGAGCCTTCCCTCCTCTGTAGCCGCTGCGTGCGGTATCTATCATTAAATATTTATTATCTGGTGTTTTAATTAAAAAGCAGTCTGCGTTTCCGACATCAAAAGCTGTTATTTCCAAATCTCGATTTTTCGTCGGTATTAGCGATAGAGAAAGAATTATAACAAGAATAGGAAGAATGACTTTTAAAATCCGCTTCTCTTTAAATTCTTTATAGAAAAGCCCCGTTATGGATAACAAAATTCCATAGTAAATAAGTATTTGGAATACTGAAGGATGAGTGGTTTGTAAAGCCGCATGCGGAAGTTTACCCCAAAAGTCTGAAATATTGACAAGAAGAGTAATCAACGGGTTTAAAACAAAGTCAAAGGTTTTGCATACAAGATTTGATATAATCGGTATTCCTGCCAGAAGAGAGCTTATAAAGCCTCCAAAACTCACCACCATAAGAATCGGAACACTCATTATATTTGCAAATACTGAATAGAGACTTATGTTATTGAAATAAAATATTTGAACGGGAATTACCCATAGTTGCGCAATAACAGGAATACTAATCGTTCCGGCAATAAAATCAACAAAACGATTCTCAAACCGGACAATTACGGGTGCCATAATAAGGATACCAAAAGTTACGATAAAAGAAAGCTGGAATCCGACATCATTTACATAAAGAGGATTGTATAAAAGCATCAATAGCGCAACGAAAGAGAGCAGGGATATGCTGTGAGCATCTCTGTCAATGAGTTTCCCTATAAGTACAAAGATTAACATACAGGCTGCTCTTATAACGGAAGCGCCCAAACCTGTCATAAGTGAATAAATTAAAACGGTAAGAATTCCTAACGAGACTTTAAGCTTAAAATTCACTCCGAATAAAGACATTAAGAAGTAGAAAAATGAGTAAATAAAGGCAACATTCATGCCGGAAGCTGCAAGAATATGCAAAAGACCGGAATTTATAAAAGATTGTTTGATATTTTGGGGAGGTGAAACAGCATCATCTCCGAATACGATACCGCCTAATATTTCAAGGTTAGGAGACTTAAGGTAATTTGAGTGGATATCTATAATCTTCTCCCTATAATCATTTATCCCCTGCATAAATTTTTGGAGTTTAGAGGGTTTTGTCTCTAAAATTTTGAAGCTTTTAGCGTAAAAGACAGAATACGTCCCATGGTTTCTTAAATAGTTTCCGTAATCAAACTGTGACGGGTTTCCGGCTTTAAACGGAGTAGAAAGTCTGCCTTCCAGAATACAGGAATTATATAGTTTTAATCCTTCATAAGATATTGGCTTTGTTAAATCCGGATTATAGGTTACAAGTGTTTGTTCATTCTTAAACTCTTTTTTCACCGAGCCGAATTCAATACTTTTCACTTTGAAGAAAAATTTAGGTTTATTTTCTGTAACTCCTTGAGGAATTGAGATTATCGTACCCGTGATTTTAGAATTTACAGGAGCTAAGTTTAACAATTCATCAGTATCTTTGAGTCTGTAAACTGTATTTACCGCGCCCAGATAAAAAATTAAAGTCCAAACAGCAATATACTTAATCGGAAAAAGATTCCGGATAACCGCAATAATTGCCAGAATTGTTACAGCTGAGGAAAAGAAGAGCAAATGTCCGCTCAATACCGAGTACAAAGCCAGAATATAAATCCCGGCAGTCAGAAGCATTAAAAGATTTTTACTCTGACATAGAGCAGCACATATCCTTCTTAACAACAGTTAAAACCCTTATCTGTTTTTACCTTCCGCTACAATATATTCTTTTTCAATTCCTTGTGCATCAAGAATAAAGTCGCATAATTCTCTTACAGCCCCTCTTCCGCCGTTAATTGAGGATTGGAAGTTGCAAATTTCTTTAACTTCTTTTACCGCATCATTAGGGCAGCAAGCGAGTCCTACTTTTTCCAGAATGCAGACATCCGGAAGATCATCGCCCATGTAGGATACATTTTCAAAAGTAAGATTATATTTTTTCATAATTTCTTCAAGTGCAGGAAGCTTGTATTTTTGCCCCTGATAAATCTCCGTAATATTAAGATTTTCAGCTCTATGTCTTACCGTACCGTTATTTCTTGCTGTAATTATGGCGGTAATAAAGCCTGAATGATTCATTCTTACAAGACCATGCCCGTCTTTTACATTAAAAGTTTTGTATTCAACTCCATTTTCATCATAAGTAACACTTCCGTCAGTCATAACTCCGTCCACATCAAACGCAAGAAGTTTAATCTTTTTGGCGGCTTCCAAAGCATTTTCTTTATTTACAGTCATAATATTCCCCCATACTCTCTAATTTGACTATAAAATAATTATATTATAAATTTCATATGAAAGGTTGATTTATTTTCAAAAAACATAAAGAATTTTAAATTTATTCCGTAAAAATAATTGATATAAGGAATATACATGCTTCAACTATTACCCCAAAGCGAAATACTCACTCCGGACAGCACCGACCCGAAAGAAGCTGTTGAATTTATAGATTCATATATTGAAAAATATCACTGCGAAAATTTAAATGTTGATATTTCATATATGAATGTTCTTGATGCCTGCATGGTTTCAACCGTATGTTCCGCAAAACACTATATTAAATATCCCAACGGAAAAATAAACTGGAAAATATCTTCAGAAATAATAAAAGAATTTAATCGAGAGCTTGAATTGGGAAACAGCAGTTACATAATGTAACAAAATATTAAAATTCTAAAAAAATATAGTAACAATCTGTGTGTTTTTATGTTTTAGTTTATAATACACTAGCAGACTTGATATGAAAGGAGAAAGTAATGATTACTAACGTTAGTAATTCACAGCCGTCATTTGGCATGGCTATGTTTAAAGTCCCAGCACAGCACAATACAGAATTTGCAAAAATAGTAAATGCAACAACTAATAAAAAAAAGAAAGGTCTTGATAAATTTATTAAGCGTGCAGGAAAAAATCCGCATTATAATATTTTATTTACACCTGCTAATGATAAAGGATTAGCAAGCATGGCTGTACTAGACAGCAAAGGTAATAGGATCAGTAATTTTGTAAATAATAATATGTCCCGTCAGGCACTGATTTTGACAAACCTGGGCAACAAATTTGATAATTCAGGGTTCTTTGGCAAAATATCTGCAGTTCTATCTGCTCAGATTTATAAATTAAAGACTAAAACTATTCATCAAGACAATTTCATGCCAAATTTCATGATGGATGCCCTTGAACTTGCAGAAAAGAAAGGTCAAAAGAAACAGAATTTCATAGATATGGTAAAAGATACTACCAAAATTCTTGAGAAAAATGCTGATAAAATGCTATAATGCATTTATAACAGCTTTAATATCAGAATTAGTAACATGCTGAAGAGCCTCCTCTTTAGCATGTTTTGTTAATGCATTTTTCTCTTTCAATAAAGTAAGCACTTTTAGTATAAGTGTAGGGTTGGTACTATCTAAAAGGGTTTCAAGTTCTTCTATTTCGTTAACAAAATCTAGGGCAAAGAACACAAATTCGCTTTCTTCAAACAGCTCATCATATAAAAGACTGTCTAATTTTTTTGTGTTTATCTTTAAAAGTAAAGAGTTAATCTCTTTAATCTCTTCTTTTGTGTTTCTGTCACAATCAAACAAATATTCGTCATTTGAGACTAATTCTTGAAATTTATCCTTTGCCATTCTTAAAAGTACTGCAGAGGAGCTTGTAAGAGGTGCTTTTATCAGGTTTTCAAAAATATTATATAAACCGTAATTTATAACGGATGAAGGCGGATTAATTTCCGGAATAGCATTGATTATATGGCAAAGTACTAATAGAGCGCCCTCTTCATCTTGTTCAACAAGCTCGTCCAACGGAATTAAGAACGGTATTTCACAGGCAATATTTTCTGACAGCGAAGATTTTTTCATAACCTCCAGAATCTTAGTGATAGAATCTTTTGCCTGATAATTTACCAGAAATTTAACTGCTTCAAATTTGGTAAAATCATCATCTGATTCCAGCCTTTTTATAGCTTCATTCTTTGACTCGCTGTCATTCAGAATGGATAACACTTCAATGGAATTAACCGCAAGCGGTTCAAATCTGGAAAGAGCCGTCTGCCTTAACAGCGGTATTATATCTTCCAAAAGCTCTTTAGTTACAAAAGAAAAGTACTTGGCAGCATAAGCTTTATTTGAGTCATTTCCGTTAATGTAAATTTCTTTAATTGTAGGCAGCAGTTCATCCCCGCTGAATGTATGAAGGACTTCCGCTATCATAGTGTCATACGAAGGGGAATAATAATCAAAGAATTCTAACAGGTTAAGGTAATTATCCTTATTGCAAGCTCTTTGAATCCTTCTTGCGACATTATCTTTTATAAAATCAAATAAAAAATCATCCTGTTTTACAAGGGCAGAATACAACTCCTTATCAGAGTTGTTTACAAGAGATTCAGCTATGGGCTCATACTCAGAAGGATTTTTCCCCGTGAGTTTTTTTATCAGATCCATAAAATTAATCCCGTTAATCTAAGTAGAACACTGTAACAACTTTATGATTTTCTTCAGCATACTCAACAGCTGTATGAAGTGTACGGCTTGTGTGAGAAAGGAAGCAAATCAACTGATTGCAGTCATCGATAATCTCTCTGTTGCATACTCTTGAAGCATCAGCAAGAGTCATCATAGCTCTGTCAGCATGTTCAACAATGTTCGGAACACCGATAAGCTGATCTTGTACATCAGAAGGCTGCTGACCGATAGTTTGAGGTAAAATAACCTTAAGTTTATCAGGGTTAGACTTCATCGCCCCTCTAATAGCAGCAGCATTAGTTCCGCATGAACCGCCGGATGTAATAATAGTATTGCCTTGTCTTACAAGTGCGGTAGTTAACGTTTCAATCATTTGCTGGTGAGTTATCGCAAGGTTACGGGAACCTATGATTGCGATTCTTTTCGCGGGCTGTTTAATAGTTGCCAATTCCATTGCAAGCTCATCTACAGTATCCGGAGCACTGTCAGCCACATCCATATCATCCATAGGAACCATTATTGACGGCTGTTTTTGCTCATCATCCAAAGAATCTAAAATTTCAATCATCGTACCACCTTTATCAATTGCAAATAATAATTATTTTGTGTATGCTAGTGTATGATACCACAAATTTATGCTTTTGGGAATAGGGGAATGGAAAATATCTTAGAAAATCTCAACAAAGAACAGCTTGAAGCTGCCAAAACTACACAGGGTGCGCTTTTGATTCTTGCAGGCGCAGGAAGCGGAAAAACAAGAGTTCTAACAACAAGAATAGCTTATATGATACAGCAGGGTGCTATTGCAGGGAAAATTCTTGCCGTAACATTTACCAATAAAGCTGCCCGTGAGATGAAAGAAAGGCTGGCTTCCATTCTTGGAGACAGAGTGGTTAAATATATGTGGGTAGGGACTTTTCACAGTATCTGCGGACGTATTTTAAGACAGGATATTGAAAACTACTCATTCCAATCAGGTAAAAAACTTGATAAAAACTTTACTATTTATGACGAAACAGACTCTCTTGCAGTCATAAAGCAGGCTATAAAGAAACTTAACCTTGATGATAAAATCTATCAGCCAAAACTAATTAAAGCCGTTATATCTAATTCAAAAAACAAAATGCAGGATGCTTATTCGTTTGCGACTTACGCAAGAGACTTTAAATCCCAGCAGATAGCAAAAGTTTATGAAGCTTATGAGAATGCTTTGAATAACAATAATGCCATAGACTTTGACGATATGCTTCTTTTGACGGTTAAATTATTGGAGCAAAACAAAGAAGTTCGTAAAAAGTATTATGATAAGTTCCAGCATATTCTGGTAGATGAGTATCAAGACACAAACCTTGCGCAATATCAGCTTGTGAACGCGCTTTACACAAATCTGCAGCCGAATATTCCGCCAGAGAGATCTTTGTGTGTTGTAGGCGATGTTGACCAATCTATATACAGCTGGCGAGGTGCGGATTTTAGGATAATTATGAACTTCCAGAAGGATTTTCCTAATGCAAAAATCGTCAAACTTGAGCAGAATTACCGTTCTACCGCTAATATTCTTAATGCGGCAAATTCTATTATCCAGAATAACGAAGAGCGTGTAGATAAGGTTCTGTACTCACAGAAAGGCGACGGAGAAAAGATTACATACTATGAAGCTCAGGATGAAGCGGATGAGGCAAACTATATAGTTAATTCTATTTCTTCAACATCAGATAACTATAATCAGTTTGCTGTTTTGTACAGAACTAATGCTCAGTCCAGAGCGCTGGAAGAAGCTCTTATAGCCGCAGGGATTCCATACAGAATCTATGGCGGGCTTAAGTTCTATGACCGCAAAGAAATTAAAGATGCTATAGCTTATCTTAAACTTATCCATAACATTGATGATTCCCAGTCTTTGAGACGTATAATTAATGTTCCTAAGCGCGCAATAGGTGAAACTACTCTTAAGCATCTCCAAGAGTATGCGGATGAAAACGATATAAGTCTTTTTGCCGCAATACTTGATGTGGATAATATTTCTACTATTAAATCCGGTACGGCTTCTAAATTAAAAGATTTTTCAAACCTTATAATGAAGTTTCAGGAAGCACAGCCAAACTACAACTTGCCGGAATTTTTAAGCCTTGTTCTTGAAAAGAGCGGATACTTAAGAGAACTGCAGATTTCAAACACGCCTGAAGACGAGACCAGAATTGAAAACTTGCAGGAACTTGTTAACGTAGCCAATGAGTTTGAGCCGGAAGAACTTGATAATACGTTAGGGGAGTTTCTCGCTCAGGTGTCATTAGTTTCGGATATAGACGGAATGGACGAGATTGCAAACAACGTAACTCTTATGACCCTTCACGCATCCAAAGGGCTGGAATTTCCGATAGTCTATATAGCGGGATGTGATGAGGGTATTTTCCCGTCAGCCAGAACCATGAATATAACTTCTGAACTGGAAGAAGAAAGAAGATTGATGTACGTTGGCGTTACAAGAGCCGAACAGAAGCTTTATTTGACTACCGCAAAGCGCCGTCAAATGTGGGGTGAATACAAATATTACTCACCAAGCAGATTTTTGGAAGAAATTCCTTCAAATTTGGTTGAACAGGAAGAATCCGAATATACAGGATCTCATTCAAGTACGTTTGCAAGTGCTGTACAGTCTGTAAAAGAGAACAGAGACTGGAGCAGGGGCAGGGGTAAATATACAGATAATGATGGTAAATATTCCGAAGACGGATACTCACAGAAGAGTTCATTTACATCTGACGGGTATGTAAAACCTACTACAGGGTTTGGTGCAAATTTTGTAGCGCCGGGGGTAAATAAAGCTACTAATGTTGTAAAAAAATCTCCTGCCAGAATGATTATTAAGAAGAATCCGATTAATAAACAAAAAGAGGAAGAAAAAATTGAAGCTTTCTTCCGTGATAATGTTATGAAGCGCCGTCTTGAAGAAAGGAAAAAGGAAGAAGCTCAAAAAGCCGAAATTGCGGAAAAAGAAAAAGAATTGAAGGATACTGCAACTCAATACTATTTTAATGTCGGAGAAAGAGTTTTTCACGAAAAACTCGGAGTAGGGCATATCACGGATGTAATCCAAATCGGCGACAGTACTATGTATACGATAGATTTTGGCAAACTCGGCAAAAAGGCCATGGATGCAGCCTATGCACATTTAAAGAAATTTTAAAATTTCTTTAAATGTGCATTAAATACACCATTTTACATAAAATGGTGTGTTAATTTACCCGCGCCTGCGGGCAGGATTGAAACGGTGTTTAATCTTAATTGTACTTTTCTTTTTTCTTTTTTGCTAAGAAAAGAAAAAAAGAAAAGTACGAAAAGAAAAAAGAAACCCGCAATGTTTTTAATGCCCTTCGGGCATCGTAGGAATTGTGCTTCACACAATCTCTCACGCTCGCTATTGTGTCCTCCGGACACACGCTCGCGGTTGACACCTCACCCTACCCCTCTCCTCTAAGGAGAGGGGGTTACAGGCATTTTTCGGTAGAAAAATGCAGCAGTGCGTTGTTTTTCTTTCTTTTCCATATTTCTTTCTTTTTGTATCGGGGGCAAATTAAGCTTGTAGGCTTAACTAACAAACTACTCCGCCTGTTGTAAAACAATAAAAGAAAGAAATATGGTGCGGGGTACGGGGCGGCATCAGCCCCGATAAATTATTCTCCATTTTATGTAAAATGATGTGTTCCCTGCCTCTTTACTTTTGGGATACTTTGCAGGATAATTTTCCTGCAAAGAAAGGGATTATTATGAGTGAAGTAAGAGTAAGAATCGCACCTTCCCCGAGCGGAAACCTCCACATCGGAACGGCAAGGACAGCTTTATTTAATTATTTATTCGCGAAGAAAAATAACGGAAAATTTATTTTAAGAATAGAAGACACTGATGCCGAAAGAACAAGCCAGGAATATGTTAAAAATATTTTTGACTCTCTTAAAGCTCTCGGCTTGAATTGGGATGAAGGACCTGACGTAGGAGGACCTTACGGCCCTTATACCCAGTCCGAAAGATTTGATATCTATCCTAAATATATTCAGGAACTTCTTGATAAAGGTTTTGCATACGAATGCTTCTGTACTCCGGAAGAATTAGAAGCAGAAAAAGAAGAAGCTGCTAAAAATAAAAAGGCTTATGTCTATACAAAAAAATGCGAAAACTTAACAGAAGAAGAAAAAGCAAAATTAAGAGCTGAAGGCAGAAAACCTGCAATCAGATTTAATGTTTCAAAAGCACAAAAAGCTTTTCATGATTCATCAATTCTTGAATTTGTTGATCTTGTGAAAGGAAAACTTCACGTCGATACAAACCTGATAGGCGACTTTGTTATTATGAAATCTAACGGGGCTCCTACTTATAATTACGCTGTTGTAATTGATGACGCTTTAATGAAAATTACACACGTTATAAGAGGGGAAGACCATATTTCAAATACTTATAAACAAATCCTGATTTTTGAAGCTTTAGGATTTGAAGTTCCGAGATTCGGACACTTAGGCATGATTCTTGCACCGGACAGAAGCAAACTTTCAAAAAGACATGGCGCAACAGCAGTTTCAGACTTTGTTGAACAAGGTTACTTAACAGATGCACTCGTTAACTTTGTTGCACTTTTAGGCTGGTCACCTTCTGACGGTCAGGAAATTAAAACAGTTGATGAAATCGCTCAAGACTTCAGAATCGGAGAAATTTCTTCATCCAACTCAATTTTTGAATACGATAAATTAAAATGGATGAACAGCCATTATATTAAAATGCTTCCGATAGAAGATTTAAAAGAAAGACTCAAAAAGTATCTTACAAAATATGATCTGTCAGAACTTACTGATGCTCAATACACAAGAATGATAGAGATTACTTATGAACCGTTAACTCTGTTATCAGATATAACTGATGCTGTAGCTTATTTCTTTGGCGGTGATAACGTTGAAATAGACGAAAAAGCCGCTGAAAATATTGATACTGATTTATCTCAAGAAGTACTCAAAGCTTTTGTTGAACAAGGCGAAACCTGGGAATGGACGGAAGAAAATCTGCATGAAAAACTGGAAAAATTCAGAGCGGATTTTAAAGAAAAAGGCTACAAACCTAAGTTCACTATGTGGGCAATAAGAGCCGCCGTTACAGGCAGACTCTGCGGAGCTGATATGACAGCAACTCTAGCAATTTTAGGTAAAGAACACTCACTCAACAGAGCTAAAAAAGCTATTAAAAATTTAGCAGGGGTTTAAAAAATTACAAACAAAAGGGGCGGCGGGTTGAATAACCCGCCGCCTTACTTTATAATGAATAATATATTGTTACCACTTAAAGAGGATTATATGGGACTGGGATTATTAATAAAAAATTTGAGATATCTGATGCGTTTTGATTTAAAGAAAATGTATAAAGATTTAGACTATGCGGTAAATGCTTTTGATTATATGAAGTATGAAATTAAAGAAGATATCAATAATATTCTTGTTCCTCAGGTTTTAAGCAGAAAAGAAACTGTTGATTATATTATCAAGAACAGAGCGAGTATAGCGCGCTATGGCGATGGTGAAGTAAGAATCATGAGAGGAGAAGATTCTGCAGCTCAAAAATATAATCCGTTACTGGCAAAAAAGTTAGTAGAAATTTTATGTTCTGATAATAATAAAATTAAAATTGGAATATGCAGTCTGCCGGGGCACTCGTTAGCAAAAGCCAACTCTGCAGGCAAAATTTTCGTCAGGAAATTCTGGGGAGCACATATAGACTGGTTTTTTAAACAGCTTAAATTTGATAAACAGTATTTGAATGCCGAATTTACAATACTGCCAGGCTCTCAAGAAGAATATAATCAGATTCGCCAAATATGGCAAGAAAGAGATATTGTAGTTGTTTCTGGAGATAGGGTTTTTAAACATATTCAGTACAATATTTTTGATAATGCAAAAACTGTAGAATATATAAAAGCGCCTACCGTAAATGCTTTTAACAAATATAATCAAATTTTAAATCAAGTAAAAAGAACATCTAAAGAAAAACTTATTGTTATATTGCTTGGACCAACTGCAACCGTTATGGCTTATGATTTAGCAAATATCGGTTACCAGGCTCTTGATCTCGGACACATTGTAAAAAGCTATGATGCATACAAAAAGGGGATTCCATTAACTCCGTCATATATGAAAAAATTCTTTCAAAAAGATTAGTCTGTTAGTTGTGATAATAGCGTAGACGAGCGCGATATTTATCTCTTTCTTCTTTAGAATAATAACGCCAGCCTCTCGGGCCTTGGGTTTCATAGATATGTGCATATTTTTTTGATTTATTTTTTTGATAATCGGCAGGATCAACTCTGTAATATATTCTGTTTCCGTCTCCGTCATAAGAATAAACCAGAAATGCCTGGGATTCAGGAGCTATAAATAACCATAAGAAAAAAAGCAGCGCCAGCTTGATTATCATGCGATTACTCCCTCTTTAATTAATTGTTCCCTTATTTCTTTTTTAGTCTGGAATTCTTCATCCCCTTTTGATGTAAATCTTTTAAGCAGCATAAGCCCCGGAGTAACAACTCCAAGTGCTAAAATACAAGCTCCTATGTTAGTAAGAATTGAACCTCTTTTTAAATTTTTAACTCCCGCAAAAAATTTCCCGGAAGTATCACCTTTTTTGAGGGCATCTTTATACTGATTATAGAGTTTAGACATATTATCATAAACCCCTTCAAACTCTTTTAGATCAATATACTTTCTGGTATCAATTTTATCGGTTTTTTCATACAACTTGATAATATCTGATTTTTTTGCAGCTTTTACAATAGAATTATCAGGATTCTTGTGGATAAATTCATAGAGAGCAAGAGGGTCTTTAGAAAGTTTTTCCCCGCTTTGGGCAGCTTTAATACTTTCAAACTCTTTTAAACCCTTTTCAATTGACCCGTCCTCAAAAGCTTTTTTGAATGCGGGATCTTCAAGAACTCTCGCATCAAGACCTATAGATTTATTAAACTTATTCATTGCTCTTTTTTCAAGCAATTCCTGGATTTTCCCACCTGCATAATACATAAAACACAGTGTCATTGCTTCTTTTATCGAATACCCGACAAACTCTTGAGGGGTTCTTGATTCCGTCAATCTTGTTGCAGTAATAAATCCGTCAAGAACATACATATTTTTTACAGGAGAAAACGCAAGTGATTCAATTACCGAGCCGGCGCCTTTGAATGAAGGATTTGCTGAATTTAGCGTCTCTTTATTTTCAGTCTTTTTCGCGTTTTCCTGTTTTTTAGACTCTTCATACTCTTTAATAAGATTTTCTCTGATTTTTTTGGCAGTATATTTTTGTTTTATTTTAGTAAGTCCTAAGTATGCGGCAACAGTTAACCCTGTTGCAACAAAGAATTTACCGGTTGTAATATTTTTAAAGAGTTTGCTTTTACTTCCGATTTTTTCAATTTCTTTTTTTACATCTTCATTTGGGGCGTATTCTTTAATTTTTTCGAAAATTTCTTTGTTTTTAAGGTTTCTGGCATCAAAACTTGAATCAAGCTTTGCGGCTTTGTAAACAGTATTATTATATAGCCATTTAAAAGCCGGAATTCCGAAAAGCCATATAACCTCAGTTCCCATTTCATCAATAAATCTGTCAGCGCCTTCTTCTTTTCCTGTAACGAATGAACCTGCCGTCATGCCTGCGGTAGCTGACAAATCTTTAACCGCAAGCGGCACAAGTGAATTAGGGTTTCCTAATGTTGAAAATATATTAGCTGCATTCAATATCATAGTCTACAAACCCCACTTCATATTCATAAGTTTTTTGTAACAGTTCTTTCTCATACGCTGCCTTCCTTTCTAATTAACTCCGTGAAAGAATTAAATTGCCTGATTGTTAACAAAATTTTACATATTAAAAGGAGCCTTCAAAACGAAGGCTCCTTTTAGTTTAAAACTAATGCTTTGTTATCCGACAAGTTCTGTATCGTCAGATTCCGAAGCCTTCACCATAATAGCGTGTTCAACAGGATTTTCTTTTTTATAAGAGTTTTCCTGTACAACTTCTTCGAAACCGAATTCGTCTCGGGCTTTTTTCATCTGTGTTTCATCAACCAGTTTTTTAGCAAGCTCGGCGATTTCGTATACTAATTTATATCGGTTATCAGTATTTTCGTTTAATTCCCATGCTATTTTAACAATCTGATCCATTTTTACCTCATTGATTAAGATATTAACAGTTACACATGATTCTATAACACAAAAAATCTTTTGTAAAGATTTACAAAAGTTTACAGAAAAGGCAATTTTAAAACTGATATAAACTTTATATACATGTACACGAGATTTTCTAAAGGAGAATATTATGCCAAACAGTTATTCACTAGCATTATTTGATATGTACGGCGCAAACAAACTCAGACAGTGGGCTGTTAACGCTGATGAAAATGGAAACAGAAACGGTATGCTTGACGGCAAAGAAATTGAAATTTTTAAAAACGATATTAAAAACCGCTGCGGATATGATTTCGACTTCACGAATATAACACCTGTTGAAATAAGAACCCTTGATGTTTACGATGAAAAGAATGACAGATTTATATACCCCAATGCAACAGAAGTTTGCAGAAAGTATAATTCGACTACCACTAAAATAATCAATGCCATTAACCCGCCGGAGTCAAAACGCGAACAAAAAGCTTATAATGAAGTTACTTTTGGTAACTACGTAAAAGAACATGGAGTAAAATATGCTCACATGGAAGATGAGGATTTTACAAACTCAAAAAAATCAATTGAGGCACAAGAGGTAAACTACCGCGAAGCTTGTGAAAATCTGGAAAAAGCACAAACGAAACTGGAAAATACAGGTTTGGATGAATACTATACTATCAAGCTTGACGGCGATACTGTAGTAATTGATATAAAAGAAGGAATCACAAGAACCCGTGACGAAATCATAGAGAATTTTGGTTTCAGCCAGATGAGCGTAAAAAGAGATGAATACACTCATGGAAATGAACTAAGAGTTCCACTGGATGAATTTTGTCCTATAAAGGAAAAGAACTTTTTACAAAAACTTTTGGGACTTTAATTACTCCATTAAAGTAGTCATTAAGATCGGTTCATCTTCTGTTGCCAGAACAGTATGTTCAAAGTGAGCGGAAGGTGCACCGTCTTTTGTTATGACTGTCCAGCCGTCATCAAGGACTTTTACGTCATCGCAGCCTAAGTTCAACATCGGCTCAATAGCAATAACCATGCCGGACTTAATAAGAGTTTGGTCACCTACTCTGTAATTAAAGAGAAACGGATCTTCGTGCATAACGTGCCCGACACCGTGACCGCCGTACTGACGGACAATTCCTAATTTTTCTCTTTTAGCAACATCTTCGATTCCGCCTGAAATATCATCAAGAACATTCCCTGCTCTCATATGGGCAATTCCGGCATAAAGAGCTTCTTCGGTAGCTTTCATAAGGCGTTCTTTTTCCGGAGAAATTTTACCAACGGCATAAGACCAGGCACTGTCGCCGACCATTCCGCCATAAGTTGCGCCTACATCAATTGCGATAATATCGCCTTCTTTTAGAATAATATCTTCGGAAGGAATTCCGTGTACAACCTGTTCATTAATTGAAGTACAGATACTTGCCGGAAAACCGCTGTAACCCAGAAACGTAGGAATAGCTTTATTAGCTTTAATAACTTTCATAGCAATATTATCAAGCTCTTTTGTAGAAATACCCGGCTCAACAACTTTTTTCATCTCCTGATGAACAAGAGCAACAATATGTCCGGCATGTCTCATTCTCTTTATCTCGTCTCTGGATTTACGATTAATCATAAAAACCTCCCAATAACCTCTTTTTATAAAACAATTGTACGACTAAAAAGTATTGTATTCAAGTAATTAACGAAATTGCTTGACATTAAAAATTGATTTGATAGTATAGAGATTGTCGATAAGCCCCCATCGTCTAGAGGCCTAGGACAACACCCTTTCACGGTGTAGACAGCGATTCGAATTCGCTTGGGGGTACCATTTAAAAAAGAACACCTTCTAGGGTGTTCTTTTTTTATTTACTAAAGCTCTTTTGTTGTAATTTCCGAGAACCTCTTCCTGACTTCTTGTTGATAATTCTCAGTAAGTGTTTTCAAATGCTCAGAAGCGGCAACCAGCACATAGCACAACCCTTGCAGGCTATTAAAATCTTCGACAGTTCCGGAAGAACTAAACACTTCCCAGGAATCAGACAATTTATCTGACAGTTGTTCTGCGGCAATTCCTATTCCTACACAAGGATACTTTAAATCAACAAGTAAATTTTCTATTAACATACCCACCTCCTTAACAAGTTAACTTGTTCATATAACAAGCCTACTTCCTTGAATAACAATTGTCAATTACCTATTATAGTTGTTAATATGACAAATAAAGTAAATAACATAAACAGTAAAATAGGTTTAAAAGTTAAGCTCTTGAGGACAAAATTAAAATTGTCGCAAGAAGAACTGGCAGAAAGAGCTGAACTTAGCAAAAATTCTATAGGCGCTATTGAGCGAGGTACAAGCTCCCCGACAATAGAAACTCTGTATCGCATAGCAAAAGCTCTTAAGGTAAGCCTTCCGGAACTGGTTGATACAGCAAAAATAGAATTATAAAAAAAACCTCTCTTACAAAAAAGAGAGGAAAATTTGAGCGATGAGGATTCTATATAATATTAAACTTAAACCCTCATCAATACATTAAACTTTTTACTTACCCGCTATCTAATCCTAAAGACTTAGCCTTCGGCGCAAATTTTTACACCGGAACTTGTACCCAAACGAGATGCTCCCGCTTCAATCATCCTAATAGCAGCTTCTCTGTCTCTGATTCCGCCGGAAGCTTTAACCTTAAGTCCAGAACTCTTCACTGTCTCATACATAAGCTTAACATCTTCTTCTTTAGCTCCGACCCCGTTTTTTACAAAACCTGTTGAAGTCTTAACAAAATCGGCACCGGCTTCTATACAAATTTCACAAGCTTTCTTTATCTCGGTTTTATTTAACAAATCTGTTTCCAAAATAACTTTGAGATTTTTACCCTGACATGCCATCTTAACCGCAGCAATTTCATCTCTTACATAAGCAAACTCGCCGTCTTTAAGCTTGCCGCCATTAATTACCATATCTATTTCATCAGCAGCGTTTTTAATGGCATCTATTGTTTCAAGAACTTTCACCTCTCGTGTCGATTGTCCGAGAGGGAAACCAATAACCGTTACAACTTTAATATCTGTACCTTCAAGATAGTCTTTAGCCATTTTTACGTTAACAGGATTAACGCAAACTCCGAAAAAGTTATATTTTTTCGCTTCCTCAAGAAGTTTAATGACTTCATCTTTACCTGCATCCTGTTTAAGAAGAGTATGTTCTATGTATTTGTTTAATTCCATCAGCTACCTCCCCAGAAAAAATATAAATGTAAAAATTCCTACTATCAAACAATAATAACCAAAAACCGCAAGAGAAAAGCGGGAAACAAATTTTATAAAATACTTTATACATAAGTAACCGACAATACCGGAAACAACAGTACCTGCAATAATAGCCGTCCAGTTAAAAGCAAGAACTTCATGCAAGTCAAGTTTAACCAGAGGATAAACCATTGAAGCTCCGAGTATTATCGGAACAGAAAGCAAAAATGAGTATCTTGCCGCCTTTGTCCTATCCATGCCGGCAAAGAGTCCGGTCGCAATTGTAAGCCCGGAGCGTGAAAAACCCGGAAGTGCGGCTAAACCTTGTGCTATAGCAATAAAAATTGAACTTTTCAAAGACAATTCTTTTTTCTCTTGGTGTTTTTTAGCAAAATATTCGCTTGACAAAAGCAAAATTCCCGTAAATACAAGAAGAATTCCTACTATAGCAGGTTTAAAAACAAGTCCGCCCGCAACCTCGTTAAGAGGATATGCTATAAACACAGTAATCACCGTTCCCAGAATAATATATAATCCCAATTTAAATTCCGTATTATTATAATCCTTATTTTTAAACCCCAGATAAAGTGCCCGCAAAATATTCATAATATCTTTTCTAAAGAAAATTAAAACCGCAATCAAAGTTCCTAAATGAAGCATAATATCAAGAAAAATTTCCTGATTGGATTCCTGAACAATTTCAATTCCCTTAAAAACTTTATAAAAATTAGAAGTAAACACAAGATGCGCAGAGCTCGAAATCGGCAAAAACTCGCTCAGACCCTGTATAAACCCCATTAATATTGATTGTATTAAATCCAATTATTATCCTCCCCAAAAACTATTCTTCATAGTAGCTTGCGCAAGATGTCGGAGTTTCCCAGACAGAAACCTTGCTTACAAGGTTAACTCTTTCTTTAAGTTTATTATAAATAAACATTGAAATCATTTCGCTTGAAGGACTTTCGCCTTTAAAATAAGGAAGTTCATTCAAGTCTTTATGGTCAAGTAAATCTAAAACAGCTTTCAGTTCCCGCTTTAAAACTTTATAATCTATAAGGATATTACTTTTATCTAAAGAATTTCCTTTTACATACGCTTCAACAAGCCAGTTATGACCATGCTGGTTTTCGCATTCTCCTTCATAATTCAACAGGTGGTGTGCGGCTGCAAAATACATCTGAGCCTTTAATTCAAACATTCTGCCTTCCCCTCCATAGTGAAACTAAGCGCAAATTTCGCTTAATTTATTTAAAATCTTGTCTGTAATAACTTTAATATACTCTTTATCAACCATACCGTTAATAATACAATCAGATATCTGATAGGTAGGTCTTATGTACTGCTGAGCGGTCTCATTTACATTTTTAAACTGCAAATCAGCAGCCTCTCCGGTTTTACCTCTTAATACCGCACGCTTGTACCAGCGCTCTTTGATGACTTCGAGAGGTGTAAATACATATACCTTAACATCCATAATATCACGGACATCCTCGTTTAAAACGTACAAACCTTCTGTCAGAATAACCTTTGCCGGTTTTTTTACATCACCGTTGGGGTCAGAAACACAGGTTACAAAATCATACTTCGGCGAAACAACCGTCTCAAGATTCTTAAGCGCTAGAAGATGCTTGCGCATAAGCTTTAAATCAATAGCATCCGGAGTGTCAAAACTAAACCCGGTTTTAAACAATGCATCATAACTGCCGGCTTCTTGAAGCTCTTTAGATGTATCTTTGTAATAATCATCACATCTGATTACTGTATAAATACCTTCTTTTTTCTCTCTTACAACAGCCTCTATCGTATTATCGACAAAAACTGTTTTTCCGGAAGCACTTTCACCGGTTATACCAATAAGAAAAGTCCTCTTTTTTTCTTGAACAACTTTTCTTGCTATATCCATAATAAAGTTATCAGCAACCTTTAAAAACAAAGGCTGTTCCTGTTTTTTATCTTCTTCCAAAATTTCTTTAAGCGCATCAACAATAGTTGTTATTAATTCCATATCCAAACGGCTTGAATAAAAATTATAATTGGTTAATTCAAAGGTTTCCATTATTTTTCTTAATCCTTAATTTGACATGAACATTGTATAGTAAAATGCAAAAAAAAGCTTCTATTTTCAGGTATTTTGTAAAAAAAGTTTACTATTGATTTGATTTATAACCGATAGGCTCCCTGATTTTCTTTTTACGCTCAAAATCGGATATTGCTTTAATTAAATCTTCTTTGGTTATATCAAAATAATTCATCATTGAAGGTGTAAAGCTTTCTTCATCCATAGCCTTATAAAAATCAAGACGTTCAAGCGCATTGGAATATGCACTGTCAATAGCCGCCGCAATGTCTGCACCGGTCATGTTTTTTGCATACATTAATTCAGCCGTTTCATCTATATCAAAATCTTTTGCCATAGGCTTATCTTTGGTATGGATTTTCAAAATTTCTTTAGTTCCTTCCAAATCAGGGGCTTTAACTTCTAAATGAAGCCCGAATCTTCCCGAACGCAATATAGCAGGATCAATGACACCGTAATTATTTGTCGCAGCAATTAAATAAATATTATCCTTGCTTTTTTCAATATTACTCATTAATGATAAAAGCTGATTAATAAGTTTATCACCATAGACATCAGCCCCGCCTCTTTGTCTGGCGATAGCATCAAACTCATCAATATAAATAATGCTGGGTTGTGCCGCCTTAGCATCCGCAAACAGGTTCCTCCAATTTTTTTCTGATTCACCAACCCACTTAGAAGTCAAATCCGTAGCACACAGCTTAAAGACAGAAGCACCTGATTCATTAGCAAGAGCTTCTGCTAGAAGACTTTTACCGGTTCCTGGCGGACCATAAAGTATAACTCCATGATTTATATTATTATTTCTAAAAACTGCAGGATACTTCATTGGAAATAAAATTCTTTTCTTAATTTTATCAATAACATCCCTTTGTCCGCCAACTTTGGCAAAAGTAACCGCATCAGGATCTTGCGTAACTTTTGGGTGTGAAAGCTGGGATAATTTTTGCAAATTATATTCAATTGCCGCCTTTCGCGCATCTTGTTTAAAGTCAAACTCCGTTAGAAAATACCGTGCGTATTGATCCATATCAAAACAGCCTTCTGGAGCATCTTTAATATTAATCGCCTGATTTGATAAGATAATCATATCATTCTCATCAATTATAGTTACATCGTTATGCTTCACAGGCTGAAATCCGTTCAGAAAAATGGTATCTTCGTTAGGATTAAACATCATTTTATTCCCGTCCAGCAGCTTTGTAAATAAAAGAGTATCATTCAAAGATTTATCCGTTAAAACATTTATCTTTGTTATAAGAAAGTTTGCAGAAGTAATACAATCTCTCACCTTGGATGCCTGCGACACCAAATCTTTTGCCGCAATTAAAAACTCTCCGGGTTTTAGTATTTGCAGAGCATACGCTAACTTATCATCCAGAGCTATTTTATCAACCGATTTGCGAATATTAGTAACTCTTGCGCCAAAATTAACCTGTGCTCTGCCATAAACATTATCGTGAACAGTAAATGAAGAAGGGCTGTTTCTTTCCTGATACTCGGAAAGACTGTTTTTAGCACAAAAAGGTGTTTGAATATTCTGTTTAACCGGAAGAATTCTCAAATAATAACCTCCTAGCTAGGGATATAAATATATGATACTTTTTTAAGCCCTGAAACACAAGAATTGAAAAGTGTTTATTTTACATTTCTTAATAGTAACTCTTATCGGTAAATTCCTAATATGTATTACAAAATGTAAACATATGAAAAGAAAAGGCAAGAAATAAAATCTTTCAGTTTTAAATAAATAGGAGGTTTATCGGTGGGACAATTCTTAAACTCAATAAATGAAGTAAGAAAGAATTATGGCAAGTACGATGATTGGGAACAAAAACAAGCAGATCGACAAGCCCAAAAAGAATATCTGGCCGCAAATATAGAAATTCCGAAAGATAAACTGGAATTAACTCAAAAAAAAGCTGAAACGGTTGTTAGAGCGAGTGAAATCATGGATGCCCGTTCAGAAGATAACTGCCAGAATATGGAACAACTTACGGGTATTATTTCAATGGTTCCGGTTCTCGGATTAACTTTCTTACAGGAACCTATTATCAAGTTTGCAGACAAACAGTTAACTTCAAATATAAGAAAACAGATAACTACCTTAAAGAAAGAGCTTTACAGGCTTTCTACTAATGAGCCCGCTTATGCAATAAAAAAACAAGAATATCTTGATTTAAGTAAAAAAGCAAATAAAATAAGCAGTAAAATAAGAAGTAACGGTTCGTACGCAATAATGGGGCTTATGTTTGCAAGTACCATAGGTATGATACTATGGGGAAATTCCAAACAAAAAGAAGCATCCAGAATCGGAAGATATCAGGCTAAACAAAATGAATTAAAAGATGTTAAGAACTTTGTTATTTATACCCCTGAACAAATTGAAAAAGCTAAAGAAATTGCCTTAACCATTCCGGACGAAAAAAATAAGAATAATTTGAGTAAAATAATTTCCGAATTGCAAGAACTTGAAAAAGATAAAGATGCTTATAGAGCTTGGCTTGATCAAAAAGATCCTGATGAAATTGAAAAACTCAAGTCAGTTATACTGACTCCGGAAGAATTAGAAAAGGCTCGGGATGATCAGGAATTAATAGTCAATATTATAAAAGATATTAATATAAAAGCTGAAGAATATTCAGAAAATGTAGAGAACACTTTTGATACAATCGGAACTCTTTCATGGTTGATTGCCGCCCCTGCCGGTTTCGGGATTAACAAATTACTAAAACTTGCGAAAACGAATAAAAAAGTTCGAGCAGCTGTCTCAACAATAATTCCGATTATCACACCGCTGATTATCCAAATGAAGGGCACATTTGAAGAAAAGAACGCTTCAAGAATAGGAAGATATCAAGCCAGAAAAGAATTACTTTCTCACCCTGAAAGATTAATAGCCTTTTCAGAAAAAGATATGGAAAAAGCTTCACATATAAAAGCTGAAAAACAGAAACAATCTTTCTTCCAAAAACTCGGAAGAAGTTTTTCATTCCTTATCACCTATTTTAAAGACAAGTCTGAGTACAATAATTATAAAAAAACTATCCGGGCACAAAATGAGAAACTGCAAAAAGCATTTAAAGAAATAGAAATTACTGAAACCCAAAAAACAGAGGCTGAAACTTTACAAAAAAATGTATTCACTGTCTTTGATGAAATTGATGAAATGTCTCAAAGATACTCCGAAGATGTCGAAGCAGGAGCAGAAATAGCTAAACAAACTGCATCAACTCTATGGACATTAGGAACAATGGCTGGTTTAGCCGCTTTAGCCATATTGGTCAGCAAGGGCAAATTCCCTATTATAAAAACCGGGAACAAACTTACAAATATGATATTTGATTCTAAATCTCCTGTAAAATCAGCAATAAATAATGTTTACAACATAGTACAAAAATCCGGCAAGCCAAAAGTTCAGAAATTCCAAAAATCTCTTGTATCAGGTAATCTCAAGACATTCCTGCAAAAAACTGAAAATAAAGAAATAAGCAATGCAGTAGATATATTGCTCATGGAAGTCGGCAAAATAGGAAATGAAAGTATCACCAAGTCTATGAGTTCCAATAATAAAGATGACCTTGCAAAAACATTTTCCAAGCTTTTGGAAAAACACCTTAAACAAACCCCGGCTGCAAAATGGGGACGCAATATGATAGCACAAAGCGGAAAACTCTGGGCAAAATCAAAAGCTTCTAAAGCTGATATAGAAATACCAAAAGAAGTTCAAGAGCAATTGAAAATGAATTTTACTTATAAGAATTACAATACCCTTATAAATACAGGAATAGTTGCAAGTCTTCCAATTCTTGGAATAGTCTTTGCAGTTCCTTATGCATTCAATGCCTGGTTAACAAATATTCAGAAAAAAGCAGGGAAAATTGGTATTATGAAAGCTATGGATAAAATTGATGACTCCAAAATTTTTGCTCCTGTAAATTCTAAAATTAATAACAAATAAATTACATAACAGAATGTAACGAAATTTTACAAAACAGGTTCAAATCCATGATAAACGGGCAATTTTTAAGTACTAAAATACTTTATTAGAATAGTTAGTGTTTGGCAGGTTTATTGTGAGTACAATCGATCAAAATAATTTTAATAATTATCAATTAGCCCAATATCCTCAATACCCTCAATATATTCAAGGGATTGGGGCACAGGCTCCGGCAATGCAAATGCCTGCTACGCAGCCGCAGATGCCTGATGTTCAGCTGCCTGATATATACTACATGACAAATGACAATTATCAACCGAAAAACTTTAAAGAAGCTGTTAAACAAGCAGATCCGATGGGCATGATTTCTCCGATAGTAGAGCACCCTCTCCTTGCTCTTATTTTAACCTGCGGACTTTTTAAAGGTTTTGATGTACTGGGTGAACATTTTGGCGGTGAGTATGAGAAAAGTTTGGTGGGAAAAGCAAGCAGATTCGGAGACAAGCTTCAGGGTAAAATGTCTCCAAAAATATTAAATCAACTGAGAACTACTCGAGATAAAACAAATAAGTTATTACATAAAAATAGCATTACATCTGCTATTTTGGACAAACCGGCTATTCCGGATTGGGAAATGCCTAAATCAGAACTTCACTCGCAGCAGATGAGAACTCTTCAGGATTTCAAGAGTTTTGCAAATGATATAGGTCTTAACTCTGACGGGGTAATGAAACGAAAAAATATTCGTCTTGATAAAGCTGAAGCCGAAGCCGCTAAGAAATTCTTTAATGTGAACAGCATTTCAAAAATCAAAGATGCCGATTATGTAAACTTCGCCAGACTTAAACGGCTTAAACTTGATGAATCTGAAATTAGAAATATTATATCAAGCCCTGATGCCAGCAAAAAAGTTCAAGAACAAATGCTAAAAGCTATGGACTTGGATAAAGCAACACTTGAAACCATAATGAAGGACACCACGGGAAAAACAATCCCAACTCTTGAAAAGGCACTTGAAAAAGCAAGCGGAAAATTAAAAATATCAAGCGGTAACATCGGATGGACCGGACCGTTCCAACCATTCAGCCGTTATATTACATCCAATCAGTTCTATAACAAATTTCACAGCATATCCTCTGCTAAAACCACAACAGGAAGAATATGCGCTAAAACTATGCAGATTTTCCACAGAATGGCCACTTTCGGAGGAGGTAAATTAGGGCTGTTATTCTTTATGGTTCCGCATTTAATTAATACTGTCAGCAATGTTCAAAAAGCAGAAAAAGATTCCAAAGTCGGAACTCTTATGAATGGTCTGTTAATGGCTGTATCTTGGGTTGTTACAATTCCTCTAGGTGTTAAATTAGTTTACGGTTTAGGCGGTATGCAAAATATCGGAGTAAGCGAAGAAAATCGTAAAAAAATATATGAATTAACGAAGGAATTCAACAATAAAGTTAAAAATAAAGAATTTGCAAGTTTTGCAGAAGATAAAGCAGCAAGAGATGCCTTAAAAAAACAAATTAAGGAATTGAAAAAGCCGACCAAACCTCAAAACTTGCTTGTAAAAATGCTCAGAAAAATCGGTTCATTTATTGATATCGGAAACAACGGACTAAAAGGAAGGACTATTCTCCAGAAATTACCTAATCTCGGAAAGAACATCATTGGAGTTCCTCTAAGATTTGTTGGAGCATTAATGATATCAAGTTCATTATTTGACGGAACTTTGACAAAGATTTGCAAATCTATATTCGGAAACTACTATGATGAAATGAAAGAAGAAGAATATGAAAGCAAAAAGAAAGGTAATGAAGAATTCCTGAGAAAAGATTTACAGGAAAGATTGCTTAAAGCTCAGTCAGCAAAACTTGAAGCACAAAAAAATCCTCCTATAGCAGCACCGGCTCAATCAGATCCGGCTGCACAGCAAGAAATTTCAACAACAGATCCTGTACAACAGGTTCAAGAACAAAAGCCGGCTTATGCGGAAGAAACAGCTGCCGGTGCGGGAACAGCTGCTGCCGATAATATAATTCAATCAAAGATGGATAGCAAAAAACCAGTCGACAATTACAATTACATACCTTCTCAAAATCCGGCAGTACCGAGAGTAAAACCGGAATATGATAACTATACATATATCCCTTCTCAAGACTCCAATATTCCTAAGACAAAATCTGAATATGACTCATATACATATATTCCGTCCCAGGATTCTGTATTAGGTAAAAATATTACTGAAACTGCGCAAAAATATATTCCGGCTCAGACTCCTGCAAATATTAAAAAGAGCTTTGATAACTCAGGCTTAGCTTCAGCATTAAAACGTGCAGACAGAGCAGAAAATAACGCAATAAAAATCCTGTCCGGAAACTTTCCCGCCAAATAAAGATTTTATCTCCAAACATACTATATTTAAAGGATTTCAAAGAGATTAAATTATAGTTTAATATAATCAGAATAGTATATAATCGGAGATAATTATGGATATATTTGCAGTCATAGGTTTATTCCTCGGGATTGGCTTTATTTTGACAGGGCAGGCGCTTGAAGGCGGCAATATCGGACAGCTTCTTCAAATTACCGCGGCATTTATTGTGCTTGGAGGTACAACAGGTGCTATTGTATTAAGCTTTCCTCCGGCACAATTAAGAGATGCAATATTAATGCTAAAGAATGTTTTTATGCCTCCGAAAAGTGATTTTAACGCACTCATAACAGAAATTGGCGGGTTTGCTACAAAAGCAAGAAAAGAAGGAATTATTGCACTTGAAAAAGAAGCCTATAATGCCTCAGATCCTCTGCTTACACTTGGTCTGGGAGCTGTAGCGGACGGTACAGACCCGACTCTTGTAAGAGAAATGATGGAAAACCAGATTGAACAATACGAAAACCATGTAAACGGATGTGCTAAAGTATTTGAATCTTTCGGCGGATATTCTCCGACACTCGGTATTATCGGTGCCGTTATGGGGCTTATTCAGGTTATGCAAAATCTTTCAGATCCGTCAAAGCTCGGTGCAGGTATTGCTGTGGCCTTCGTTGCAACTATTTATGGTTTGTTTGCTGCTAACCTTGTTATGATTCCTATAAGTACCAGAATTAAGTTTATTTACCAGAGCGTATTTTTATACAAAAATATGATCCTTGAAGGAGTTTTATCTATTCAAGCCGGTGAAAGTCCTGTATTGATTGAAAGAAAGCTCCGTTCATTCATCCTTGAAAAAGATAACAAGGAGCAAAATGGCTAGAAAAAAGAAACACGAAGAACATGAAAATTTAGAAAGGTGGCTGGTCTCATATGCAGATTTTATTACTCTGCTTTTTGCGACCTTCGTAGTTCTTTATGCACTTGCTCAGGTTGATGCAACAGATTTTGCAAAGCTGGAAGAATCTTTAAAAAATGCGTTCAGCCAAAATACTCTTCTTGAAGGCAAAGAAGCTATTCTTGAAGGCAGCGATTCTATTTTCGATCAGCAGCAGGCAAACTCTTTTATCCCATCACTAATGCTTGAGTACATCAGTCCTAAGTATGAGGAAGCTTCATTTAACGAAATTGAACAAGAAGTTAAAGAATTGACAGAAATGGGCGAGCTTGACGGTATTTCAGCAAAGATAACCGAAAAAGGGCTTTTACTCACATTTGAAGATAAGTATCTTTTTGCAAACGGTTCTGCTTATCTTGACAGCAGCGCAAGAAAACTTCTGGATAAAGTTGGAGTTCTTATTTGCAAAAAATTTGTACTCCATGCCATGATTGTTGAAGGTCATACGGACAGCCTAGCAATAAGAAGTGCTCTCTTCCCGTCTAACTGGGAACTTTCAAGTGCAAGAGCATGTGCTGTTGTAAGGTATTTAATAAGCAGATTTAAATTCTCTCCATCCCTATTCTCTGCAACCGGTTATGCGGATACAAGACCTCTTGAGACGGCAATCTCTCCAAAAGATCCTGCCAACAGAAGAGTGGAAATACTTATTCTTAAAAATAAGTATAAGAACCAGTTTGGAACAAGAAATGACAACACGCTCAGACTTACTAAAAATGAACAGGACAAAATTCAAAGACAAAGAGAGGAAATTATCAAAACCGTAGAAGGTGATTCTATCTCTCTTGCTGCACGAAAACTCTTGGAAGAAAACAGGGATCGTATCGCAAAACAAAAACAGGAAAAACTTTCAAACCGAAAAATGGAACTATACATAAATCTGGATAATGAAACAAATACGGAAGAATCTTCTCTTCCACCTATTGAACGCAGAGTTATAAAACTCAATACCAATATACCGGAAGATGAGGATTTCGGATTATGATAACACATCTGGTGGGGTTATCTCTTGGAGCAGCTTCATCCATAGAAAGCGGAGTTGCGGTTAAGGAAATCTCCAGCAATAAATTAATCTACGTGGATAAATTATTTTCTATGAATGATATTTCCTTATTTTTTGAAAATTATCCATCTATAAATAATTCCGTTATTTGCGTATCAATACCATGGGATAATACAATGCTTGAAGGCAAATGGAGAGTGCTGTCAAAACCGTATCAGCTTATTAACTCCAACGAAACTACCCATTTTCTAAATACTGATAATTGGACACAGAGATTCTCAACCAGAGGCTCAGATCTTTTATTCAGTCTAAGAGAAAAAGGTGCAGATATTACACGATTTGAAACATATCTTACAAGACAAAAACTTAATTTATACTCTAATTACAAGGAGCGTTCTTCCGCTGATTGTAAATTTCTCCAAAATGCTTTAAAACTTGAATACGGGTTTGATGAAATTCCTGCAAACATGATGCCTGTTGCACAGCTTGAAGCAATTGTCGGGACAATTCTTGCTGAAGAAAAATTAAAAAATAATACAAAAACTATTTTTGAATTTAAAAATCTGGACGTAATTAATATCATTTAAAATATTTTTATGTTAATATTTGTAAAAACAAGTTCTACAATTAAGCAAATTTTAGAATTTACATGTTTTAAGTAAGTACAAAAGTGTATACGTCGAAAGGAAGAAGTATGACATATCCGGTTCCAGCAGTCAACAACAAACAGGCTAATTATAATGCTGTAAAAATTCAAATAAATGATCCTAAAACAAAGATTTCTCCTGATTATAAAACAAATCCAGAGGATAACGGAATTTATACCGGAGTAGATATTCAGATAAACAGACCCTCTGTAGAGCCTTATACCAAATCTTTATATGAATATCCGGCTTATACCGGAATAGTTCCTTATGACATGGCAATTCAAAATGCCAAACTCCCGTTAGCTTACCAGACCAATTTAATAAGCAACAGGACTTATGTTCATAATGATAATGCTTACGAAATAGAATTTGAACTAAAAGAAGCTAAAGAAAAAGAAAAAGAGATTGAACCGGAAACAGAAGAAATCACTCCGGAAGTAATTCCGGCAGAACCGCAAGTTCCGGAAGCTAACTACACCACTGTAGAAGCAGAAAAAGCTGATGCGGCAGCGGCAGGATTAAATTTTCGAGCAAAAAAAGAACCTGAAATAATACCTGCAGAAGAAATTCTCCCTGAGGTAGATATCCCAAATGTTGTATCAAATCTCCATAATTCTGATTACGACATTCAGGCAGCACAAATGGAAGAAATAGTAAGAACTGCAATGACTACTCCGGAAAAAGCTCTTCCTTTCGTTGTAAGAGATGTTTTCTTAAGTCTTATTGAAATAGTTCAAAACGATACAAGTAAACTTCCTGCCCCAAGTCCTGCTCAAACAGAAACCAGAAGACAGATTATTGTAAACGAAGTTATAAAAGAATATGCAAAAGAAAAGAATCTTGATCCTCAAAAAATGGAACTTCCTTACAAATTAACAAAAGAAGAAATCGCGAGTGCAGTTGAATTAACCCCAATGGAGCTTGCAGAACGAAATAAAGAATATGCACTCTATGCAATGGCTGCTCTGGCAAAAGTTTATACAGACGAAATTGAAAAAGAATCAGGAACTGTTATTCCTTTAACCGACTTACCTGGTGTTTCAACAGTTGTAGACACTTTGAGATATAACTCTAATCCTGAAACAAAAATTGCTGCTATAGATGCGCTCCTTTATATCCAAAGACCGGAATATAAAGAAGAATTATTATCATTATTCAATCTTGTCAAAAAAGATCAAAATGAAACCGTATCAGTAGCTGCAGATGAAGCCTTAGTTATTTTAAACAATCCGCAAAGTTAAAAATATAAATAAAAAAGGGGATTTTAAAATCCCCTTTTTTATTTAACATTTGCGGATTTGCTTGCTTCAAGAGCCTTACGTCTTTCGTATCTTTGTCGACCTTCTTTTTTCATTTGTTTTAATATTTTCCTCTGGTCTCTTGTTAAAATTGATTCAAACTCTTTCATATTAGCTTTTCTTATTTCATTAGCTTTCTTTTCAAGAGCTGCTATTTCTTTATCAAGCTTAGCCAATTCTTCTTCTTGCGCCCAAACAGCTATTCTTGAAAGCTTAACCATCTTAGCTTCTTGTTTTTTATTATTAATTTCATCTAAAACTGGCTTTAATTTTGCATGACCTTGCATTCTAAGCTCTCTTGCTTTAACTTTTTGAGCTTCAGTCAAACCCAAGCGTCTTTCAAAAGCTATATCTCTGTGTTTCATATCAGGTCTCTGCGGCTGAACTTTCTGGGCCGGAACAGTTGTGGTATTAGCAGCCGTACTTTCAGCTGCATAAACACTTGAACCGACTGCACATAATGCAAACATCAAAACGAAAACTTTTTTCATAAATCACCTCTTATACTTCTTATATCAAATCTGCAAGTATATCCGCTAATTCCTTCTTAGCATTATATATTCTTGATTTTACAGTCCCTATAGGACAACCTAATTTTTTTGCGGCATCTTCGTACGTATATCCGTAAATTTCACATAACATAATAGTTTCTTTAAGCTTTGGCTTAAGAGATTCTATTGCTTCAATGATTCGTTTTTGCCTCTCGGAAAGTAAAATAAAATTTTCCGGTGTTGCCTTTTTATCTTTTATACTGTTTAATACAAGGTCGTCAGAAACAAAGTCACTTGTATACCTGTAATGAGCTGATTTTAAGTAATCTTTGGAAACATTTTTAGCAATGGTACTAATCCAGCTTTTCATAGTACCCTGTTCACGGTATTTATCTGAATTTTTCCATATTTTGAGATAGACCTCTTGCTCCAGGTCCTCATTATCCTGCTTGGTAATTAAGCGTATAATGTTTTTGACATTTTGCTTATTTGCCTTGATAATTTCGTTAAAATTCATTAATCCACCATTAATAACCCGTAAGAATCAACAGGAAAACCTAACTCTTCAGCAGAAAGAGTATCCCCATACATCAAAGCATCGGTAAGATCGCTGTCATTTGAGAGAATACCGAATGTTGCACTGAAAAATATTAAGAAAAACATGGCACAAACGGCTTTTAGTCTTTTAAGCTTTTTGTTTTTTGCTCTATAGTAGAATTTTACTTCTCCAAGAAGGGCAGAAACTTTGTCCATTTTTTCCTGTTCTTTTTTGCAGTCCTCACATTCTTTAATATGGCTGTTCAAAGTTTCCTCATCAGAGAAAACAAATAAGCCTTCGTATTTTGAACATTTATTTTCCATATCTTTGTACCTCTTATATTAGTATAACGAAAAATAAAAAAATTTGTTCATTTCTACGTGCGTAGCTAAAAAGATAACTTTTGGCTCATAATTAACACATTAAGGCTGAGCCGGCAAAATACGAAAATCTAAGAGTCCCTTCCCCTCTCAGCCGCCTGTTTTTCTACGTGCGTAGCACAAAAAAAAGACCTTGTAACCAAGGCCTGTCCGTTTAAATAAGAAGAGAGAGCTTTATATCTATATAAAAAATCCCACAAAAAAATTTTTGCTATTTTTGAGTCAAAAATTTAACATTTTGTTACATTTTTTATTTAACCCTTCTCATTTTCGCTTTCAGACCAAGCTTCACCAGAGAATTAACAATATTTTGAGGAAGTTTTGAGATTAACGAAGCAAAAAAAGCATCTTTTCCGACTGTATAAGAAAGCTTTGGATTTCTAAAAGAATCCGCTTTTATAATAGTATCAACAACTTTTGAAACAGAAAGTCCATTTTTTTCATTCTTTTGTGCATTTGTGATAATAAGTTCCATTTCTTTTTCAAACCCGTCACAGTTCACAAGATGTTTTGTATTCTCATCAATAGATTTACCCCAAAGAGGAGTTGCAATTACGCCCGGCTTTATGGAAACAACCTTAATATTATGTTTATTTTCGATTAAAAACGAATTAAAAAACATATCAAGACATCTTTTAGATGCACAATACGGAGAAATAAACGGAAATATTCCGTAACTTGCCATTGAACTGACATTAATAATTTTTCCGTTTTCCAGCATCTCTGCAAGCCTTTGCGCCATTTCAAGATGCCCAAATACATTAACATCAAACTGGCGTCGGATTTCATCAATTGATATTTTTTCGACAGGCCCCGCAACTACACATCCTGCTATATTTACAAGAGTATCAATTTTAGAACATTTTGACAAAATATATTCTGCGGCGGGTTTTACTGTTTCCGGTTTTGCATAATCAACATAAAAAGGGTAAATATTCTCCGAAAAACTTTTTAATTCATCAACTTTTGACTCCGAACGATAAGAAGCAAAAACAATATTATCTTGAGCAAGTCTTTCAATTAAAGCTTTGCCGATACCCGAAGTTGCACCTGTGACCACATAAGTTTTAGTCTTCATACAATGGTCTCATAATAAGAATTGATGAAATATTGACCTGTAGAAAATCATGCTCTTCAACATCTCTTGAAGGATTAAGTTTATATTCAAGCGTACAATTTTTCACTGCAAGAAAACTTTTATTTGTATTTAATACCTCTGATAAAAGACGGCTTTTTTTTCCAATTTTCGGCATAAAAATATAGCCGCAAATTACGTGTTCTGCTGTTTCAATATAAACTTTTTCCCGCCATGCGGAGGTAGTAAGTTCTAAAATCTCTTTATTCTCCATTATTATTTACCCCTCCTTCTTAACTCATATATGACTGGAACAACGGCAGGTATAGTGCCAAAGCCATAACAAGTACTATACTACCAATTACAAGAAGCATAATCGGTTCAATCATCTTCGTCATTGTATCAATAATACCATCCAAAGTTCTATCCAGGAAGTTTACCCCTTTTTCAAGCATATCGCCCAAACGACCGGACTGTTCACCGGTTGCAATCATAAACAACAGCATTCTCGGAACAATTTTAGTAGATTTAAGAGCTTGAGATACCTGCAAACCTTGCTGAACTTTAACTATCGCACCGCTCATTTTGTTTCTCAATACAGAGTTTGTAAGTGTAATAACCGCCAAATGCAAGCAGTCAACAATAGGAATACCTGCATCATAGGATACACTTAAAACTGACAAAAAGTTTGAATAGTTTGAATATAAGATAAGGTTATTCAATAAAGGTATTTTTAATACAATTTTGTCTAAAAGATTCTTTGCAGGCTGCCACTTCACCATAACAATACAGAATACAATAAACGCAACAATAAATATTGGAATTGTATACCAGTATGTTTTTAAATAATCTCCTGCATTAATCATCATTGTTGTAATAAAAGGCAAAGCCTTATCTTGAGATTCAAACATCTCCTTGAATGCCGGGAATACAAACACAAGCATTACTATAGTAATAATAAATGCAAGTACAATTACAAACATCGGATACATCAGAGTTCCGATAACTTTACCTTTAATAGCAGCTTGTTTAGCAAGTAAATCCCTGATACGTCCGAGAGTTTTTTCCAGTTCACCAGATTCTTCACCGGCTTTAATCAAACCAATAAAGATATAACCGAAAACCTGCGGATATCTTGCAAGGGTATCTGCAAAAGTTGAACCTGCCATAATCTGGGTTTTAAGAATCTTTGAAACTCTTCTGATTTTAGCTTTCGCAGCCTCTTGTTCCATAAACATCAGGGATTCGACAGCAGGAATACCTGATTGTAAAAGAATTTGCAAAGTTGATATAAAATCTATTTTTTCACTTAAAGACAAATCTGAAATTGCAGCAGCCTTTTTTTGCTTTGCATCATTAAATTCGTTAATCTTTGTAGGAACCAGACCCATTTTTCTGATTACATCTCTGGCATCCTTAAGGTTTGAAGCCGTTACCTCACCTGTTACAACTTCTTTTCCGGATTTTAGTGCTGTATAACTATATATTGGCATTTAAATACCCTCTTCTTTTATTAAATTAATCACTTGCATAACCAAGAACTCTTATAAATTCACTGGTTGTAGTATTACCTTCTATAATATGATTCAGGCAGGAAACTTTTAACGTTACCATTCCTGCACCAACTGCAGCTTCTTCAATCTCAATATCATGCGCACCCTGAGCAATTAATTTTTTAATCTCTCTTGTTATAGGCATAACTTCATAAATACCGAGACGACCCGTATAACCTAGGTAGCCACAATCCTTGCATCCTTTTTTTCTGTAAATCTTTGTTTGCATCAACTGTTTTTGAACTTCAGGATTTGTAGAAATATGCTTTGCCTCTTCTTCTGTAGGGAAATAGGCTTCCTTGCATTTATCACAAAGCCTTCTTACAAGACGCTGTGCAATTACACCGGTTAAGGTTGACGATACAAGGTAATCTTTTGCACCCATTTCAATCAAACGAGTAACCGTCGCAGCAGCAGAGTTCGTGTGAACTGTGCTTAAAACTAAGTGACCGGTCAAAGCTGCAGAAATTGCAACCTCTAAAGTTTCAAAGTCACGGATTTCACCGATGAGTATAATATCAGGGTCCTGCCTTAAAATAGCTCTCATACAAGAAGCAAACGTAATATCAGCTTTAGGGTTAACCTGCGACTGGTTTATACCTTCAAGTTTGATTTCTATCGGGTCCTCAATTGTAGTAATATTAACATCTTCTTTATTCAGAGCTTTTAAAATTGTATAAAGAGTTGTTGTTTTACCTGATCCCGTAGGCCCTGATGTTAAAATAATTCCATTTGGGCTTTGAACCATGTCATGAATCTTTTGCAGGTCACTCTCAGAAGCCCCAGCAATAACCATCCTATCCCCTCCGGCTTTTAAACTTACAGCCGGAGCAAGAATACGAATAACAACCTTTTCTTTTCCGGAAACAGGAAGTGTATTTATACGGAAATCGTACATTCTGTCATTATATTTGATAGAGAATGTACCGTCTTGAGGACGTCTGTGCTCCGCAATATTCATTCTTGCAAGAACTTTGAAACGGGTAATAACAGCCTGTTCAATACTTCCAGGAATCTCTAATACTTTTTTCAATATACCATCAGTACGCAAGCGTACAACATAGTAACCCAATCTCGGTTCTATGTGTATATCGGAAGCCTTTGCGTCAATTGCATCAGTAATAATTTTATAAACAAACTTTGCTACATTACCACTGGCATCCTGAAGTTCTTTTTCTACCTGTGCCCATAAAGTTTCTTCATTATTAAATTGAGCAGATTCTTCTTCAATACTTTGAATAATCCTTTCAGTTTCTCTGGCAGTCTGCTCACTTTTTTTCTGAATGAAATATTCTTTCAAATACATTTCATATTCGAAATAAGGAATACAATATACATTCAACGGACGACCTGTAGAAAGAGAAACTTCCCTGATAGTATATTTATCAGTAGGATTGACCATTGCTACTGCGAGCTTATTGCCTTCCATTGACATTATGATAGTTTGTTTTTTCTCAATAAAATCATCTGGAAGCATTTTTAATATTGTATTATCTACAACAATATTAGATTTAGATACAACTTCTACACCATATTTTTTCTTTAAATAAGAAACTATCTGCTCATAAGTCAGATATCCTTTTTCTTTAAAAACAAAATCTAGCGGAACATTTTCTTCCACAGCAGCAGCTGCACATTCTTTAAGCTGTTCTTGCGTAATCCACCCAATACTCACAAGCATTTCTTCTGCTGAAGGGTCCTTTGTTTCTTTTTGGTCATCAGAAGTACTCTGCTCATGCTCTGAAGAAGATTTAGGAAATACATTGGATATTGAACTAAATAACTCATCAAAATCAGCAGAATCAACCGGTATAAATTTTGGAGTATAGCCCTCAAACTTCTCTTTAATCAAGGCTTCTACTTTTTGTTTATTTGCAACATTGCCCTTATTCAAAATTATAAAAAAATCACTTTGCCTCTTATCAACTGGAATAAAACCTGATGATTTCATCAGGTTTAATTCAAAAGATTTAGCATATTCTTTTCTTATACTGTTTTTGAGTTTTTCCAGTTGATTAGACATAATTATTATAGAGTATCCGCAACAGTACCTTCGTCATCGTTAATAATCTTTGGTGTAAGCATAACAACGAGTTCTGACTTAGTTTTAGACGTAATCGTTGTTCTAAATACAGTACCAATAACAGGTAAATCACCAAGAAGAGGAATTTTATTAACGGTCTTCTGCTCGGATTCCTGGATTAAACCGCCGATAACAAGCGTTTCACCATCTTTAATTCTTACATTTTTAAGGTCAAGATTTCTTCTGCTTAATAATGTCGCAGCCAAGTCAGTCTGGCCTTCAACTTCACTCTGAGTTCTAACTTCACCTGCTTGTGTAGAGTATTCAGGTTTAACATTAACTGTTACATAACCTTCCGGTGAAATAAACGGAGTTAACGTAACTTTAATACCTAAATCTTTACCAATTGTGTAGTTTCTCTGTGCTGTACCTGTTGTTCCAGTTCCTGTAACAGAAGATGTAAGATATTCAGATGTAACTTTTTCTACATAATCCTGAGTCAAATCAATAACAGACTGCTGCCCGTTAGTAATTAAAATTTTTGGATTAGCAAGAACTCTTGCCTTGCGGTTTTGAATTAAATAATTCATCTGCCAAGTTATATATGTAGTAGCAGGCATAAGCTCATAGAATGTCTGCGTAATCTGCTGAGGAACAATCCAAATACCATCATCATCCTGATATGGGTCACCTG